>JAGOEM010000291.1 GCA_017997715.1 Ottowia sp. | reverse complement strand
CGGCAACCATGCTGGCCACGCGCACGCCGATCACAGCGGGCACGACCATTCGGCCCACAACCACGCACCGGCGGCCAGCGCCCCGGCGTGCGGTAGCGCGGTCTGCGGTGGTTCAGACTGCGCCGCACCGATCAACCTGGCGCCGCCGCCCGCCGTGCCACCGGGCACCTTGCTGTTGCGCATTCCGGCCATGGACTGCGCCGCCGAAGAAACCCAGCTGCGCAACGCGCTGGACGACATCGGCGCCGTGCGCAGCCTGCGCTTTGACCTGAGCGCCCGCACGCTGGGCGTGGATGCGCCCGAAGACAGCTGGCCCGCCGTCGAGCAGGCCATCGCCGCCACCGGCATGGCGGCCGAGCGGCTCAGCCAGCCGGTATCGGCGGCGGAAACGCGCGCTTCGCAAAAGCGCGAAATGCTGCGGCTGGGCCTGGCCCTGGCGCTGGCCCTGGCGGCCGAGCTGGTGCACTTTCTGGCGCCCGAGGGCCTGCCCTGGACCCTGCTGAGCATGGGCGTGGCCGGCGTTGCCATCCTGCTGGCGGGCTTTGGCGTGTACCGCAAGGGTTTGACCGCGCTGCGCCACGGCAAGCTGGACATTTCAGCGCTGATGACGGTGGCCGTTACCGGCGCCTTCGCCATCGGCCAGTGGGCCGAAGCGGCGATGGTGATGTCGCTCTACGCGCTGGCCGAACTGATTGAAGCGCGCGCCGTGGAACGCGCCCGCAACGCCATCCGTGGCCTGCTGGAGCTGACGCCGCCGCAAGCCGAGGTGCGCCAGCCCGATGGCAGCTGGCTGGCCCAAGCCGCGGCCAGCATCGCCGTGGGCGCGGTGCTGCGCGTCAAGCCCGGCGAACGCATGGCGCTGGATGGCCGCGTGGTGGCCGGTCACAGCGCCGTGGACCAGGCCCCGGTGACGGGCGAAAGCGTGCCCGCCGAAAAAGCCCCCGGCGACCCGGTGTACGCCGGCACCATCAACCAGCACGGCGAGCTGGAAGTGGAAGTGACCGCGCCCGCCAGCGACACCGTGCTGGCCCGCATCATCCACGCGGTGGAACAGGCCCAGGGTTCGCGCGCGCCCACGCAGCGCTTTGTTGACAAGTTTGCGGCGGTGTACACGCCTGCGGTGTTCGTCATCGCCCTGGCCATGGCGCTGCTGGGGCCGTGGCTGTTTGGCTGGCCGTGGCTGACGGCGCTGTACAAGGCGCTGGTGCTGCTGGTGATCGCCTGCCCGTGCGCGCTGGTCATCTCCACCCCCGTCACCGTGGTCAGCGGGCTGGCCACCGCGGCGCGGCGCGGCATTCTGATCAAGGGCGGCGCCTACCTGGAAGAAGCGCGCAAGCTGACGCACATCGCCCTGGACAAAACCGGCACGCTGACCGAAGGCCGCCCGCGCCTGGTCGCCCAGGAGGCCCTGCGCGATGGCACCGACGCCGCGCAGGTGTGGGCCCTGGCCGCCGCGCTGGCGGGCCGGTCTGACCACCCTGTATCCAAGGCCATCGCTCAGGGCCTGGCCGACCAATTGAGTTCTGCGCCGCTGCCGGTCACCGGCTTTGCCGCCGAGGCCGGGCGTGGCACGCGCGGCACCGTGGGCAACCGGCAACTGGTGCTGGGCAACCACCGCTGGATCGAAGAGCGCGGCCAATGCTCGCCCGAGCTGGAAGCGCGCATGCAGGTGCACGAACAGCAAGGCCGCACCGTGACCCTGCTGGCAGACCAGGACGGCCCGCTGGCGCTGGTCGCGGTGGCCGATTCGCTCAAGCCCAGTTCGCAGGCGGCGGTGCGTGAAATGCAGGCGCTGGGCCTGACCCCCGTGATGCTGACCGGCGACAACCCCACCACCGCGCAAGCCGTGGCCGCGCTGGCCGGCATTCAGGACGTGCGCGCCGGCCTGCTGCCCGAACACAAGCTGGAAGCCATTCGCGCCCTGGGCGCCAGCGGTTCATCCGCCGTGGGCATGGTGGGCGATGGCATCAACGACGCCCCCGCGCTGGCCGCTGCGCGCCTGGGCTTCGCCATGGGCCAGGCCGGCACCCACATCGCCACCGAGGCCGCCGACGTGGTCATCATGAACGACGACTTGCGCCGCGTGCCCGAAACCGTGCGCCTGTCGCGCCGCGCCCACGCCATCCTGTGGCAGAACATCAGCCTGGCGCTGGGCATCAAGGCCGTTTTCATGGTGCTGGCCGTCGCCGGCAGCGCCACCATGTGGATGGCCGTGTTTGCCGACATGGGCGCCAGCCTGCTGGTGGTGGGCAATGGGCTGCGGCTGCTGCGGGCAACGCGCTAGTTCAACCAGCGCGACGACGACGCAGCGCGCCCATACCGGCACCGGCCAGCGCCATGGCGCTGACGATCAAGGCCCAGGCTTGGTTGGCAGGCACAGGCGCCGGTGGGTTGGCCAGTAGCTCGTTGCGCGCCGGGTTGCCAATGCAACTGAAAACGGTGTTGTCGATCGCCCAGTTGATATAGGCCACGTTGTCGGTCACGGCGTTGCCACTGCCGCGCGGGTTGTCGCCATGGATGGGCCCCGTCACCGCGCCCCACCAGTTGCATGGCAGATCCAGCGTCACGCCGGGGGGCGTGGCCGGGTTGCTGGCCCCGGCGCCATTGCCAACGAACTGGTTGCGGCTGCCGCTGACGGTGACCGGCGCCGCATCAGCGAAAGCCTGAATACCGTCGATGCTTGCCCCGGTAATCACGTTACCGCCATTCAAGCTCACCACCGTTGCGGTGGTATCGCCCGACGCCATGAGGCCCACAGGCCCGCCGGTGAGCGTGTTGTTGACCATGTTCAGCGTGATGCCGGTGGCCGCCACATTGGCGTAGGTGCCGTTGCTGATTTGGTTGCCGCTGATCGCATAGGCCTGCCCGCCATTGCCTGCGACATACAGGTTTCCGTCCGCCCCTTGAATGCGGTTGTTCAACACCGCGGTTGTCCCGTCCGCGTTGGACAGCAGCACCCCAATGGACCACGCATTCGTCGGTCCGCAGTTCGGGTTGCTGGTGCTGCACTGCAGGTTGGATACCGTGTTGTCTTCGATCAGGGCAACCGCGTCATATTCGCGCCAATCCGCCTTGATGTCATTCAAACAGCTGTTGCCAGCCAAATATCGCGGCCGCAACGCGCGCCTGGATGAGACCGGAAAGTAGGGTGCGCCAGGCGCACCATCGTGTGTAAATCGGTGCGCACGGCGCACCCTACGTGAGATGCCATGAACCCCGCAGCCAGAACCCTGACTTTCAACGTTTTTCGCCACAACCCGCGCGATGCCGCCAACTCGCCGCGGGTCGAGGTCTACAGCCTGGAAGAGACGCCGGGCATGACCCTGTTCATCGCGTTGACCCGTAT
>JAGOEM010000014.1 GCA_017997715.1 Ottowia sp. | reverse complement strand
GCCTACCCCAGCATGACGGCCCGCCGCCGCAACACGGCCGACCACAGCATCGAAGTGGTGGGTGCCAAGCTGCGCGCCATGATGCCCTGGATCGCCAAGAACAAGCTGGTCGATCAGACCCGCAACTGATCCTGCTGGCGCTGGGGCGGCTTGCGCTGCACCGGCGCCCGCGCACCGATCCCCTGGCCACCCCTGCGGTGGCCTTGTTTTTTGCAGCGGGTGGCGCGCCGTGCTTCTGTCATCGCACCCAATGTCCCTGCACAATGCCCCTGCTGCTGGGCTGGCCGCTTGTTCAGCCTCGCTGCTCGTACACTTACAGTTGCTTCAACGCCTTGCTTGGCCGTGGCGATGCCCGCCGTGGCAAGCCGCAAAAAACTACAGTTTTGATAGCTGCCTGCGCAGGTACATCCTGCGCTAGCGGCCTGTTTTATTCATGAGCGCATCCATTCCCCCCAACGAACCGCGCGGCCCTGGCTGGGGCCGCGATGTATCGCAGCGCGTGCGCCGCAAGGGCATCTACGTGCTGCCCAACCTGTTCACCCTGGCGGCGTTGTTCGGCGGTTTTTACGGCATCGTCATGGCGATGAACGGCCGGTTCGACCTGGCCACCACCGGCATCTTTGCCGCCATGGTGCTCGACAGCCTGGACGGCCGCGTGGCGCGCATGACCGGCACGCAAAGCGCGTTTGGCGAGCAGATGGATTCGCTGTCCGACATGGTCAGCTTTGGGGCCGCGCCGGCGTTGCTGGCCTACGAATGGGCGCTGCGCCCGCTGGGCCGCTGGGGCTGGATCGCCGCCTTCGTGTATTGCGCCTGCGCAGCGCTGCGGCTGGCGCGCTTCAACGTGAACACGGCGGTGGTCGACAAACGCTTCTTCCAGGGTCTGCCGTCGCCTGCCGCGGCGGCGCTGGTGGCCGGCTTCATCTGGCTGACCAGCGCCATGCTGGGCGCACAGCGCGAAGTGCCGCTGTTCCGCATGCTGATTTCGTCGCTGGGCACCGAGCCACTGGCGCGGCCGGACCTGGCCTGGACCATGTTCGGCGTAACGCTGTTTGCCGGCCTGACCATGGTCACCAACGCGCCGTACTACAGCTTCAAGGACTTTGGTGGGCGCCGCAGCGTGCCGTTTGCGGTGCTGGTGTTGATCGCGCTGCTGATCGCCATCGTCAGCATCGAGCCGGCCACCATCCTGTTCGTGCTGTTCGTCGGTTATGCGCTGTCGGGCTATGTGATCTACGTGTGGCGCCGCGCCAAGGGGCAGTACGCCAGCATCGTCAGCACATCGACCGACGAGCCCGATGAACGTGGCCTGCACGACTGACGGCGGCCCGGTGCAGCCCTGCAAAAAAGCTTGCCGCGCGCTGCCCCTGTGCTATATTGATCGCCCTATGAACCCGGTTCAGACCACCCGCCGCCCCACCAGCAACGCTGCTGGCGCTGTGCGCGTGTTCGGTCTACTGGCGCTACTGCTACCCACCACGGGCTAGAAGCGCGCGCGTTCATTCAACGTACCCCCATCCTTCGGCCCGTTAGCACCAGCAGCGGGCCGTTTGCATTTGTGGGCTGCTGGTTTTTCAAAGTGATGCAGTGAGTCAAGCCATGACGATGTTGAAACAACCCAGCAGCAAGTACCGCGCTTTTGCCCCCATCGGCCTGAAAGACCGCACCTGGCCCGATGCGGTGCTGACGCGCGCGCCGATCTGGTTGTCGACCGATCTGCGCGACGGCAACCAGGCGCTGATCGAGCCGATGGACATGGACCGCAAGATGCGCATGTTCGAGACGCTGGTGCGCATCGGCTTCAAGGAGATCGAGGTCGGCTTCCCGGCGGCCTCGCAGGTCGAATTTGATTTTCTGCGCCGCTTGATCGATGAGGATCGCATCCCCGACGATGTGACCGTGCAGGTGATGACCCCCGCGCGCGAAGAGCTGATCGCCCGCACCGTGGAATCGCTGCGCGGCGCGCCGCGCGCCATCGTGCATGTGTACAACGCCGTGTCGCCGGTCTGGCGCGACGTGGTGTTTGGCATGACCGTGCCGCAGGTGATGGAACTGGTGCAACGCAGCATCACGCAGGTGCGCGCGCTGACCGACGCGCAGCCCGGCACGCAATGGACCTTGCAGTACTCGCCCGAAACCTTCTGCATGGCTGAGCTGGAGGTGTCCGCCCAAGCCTGCGAGACCGCCATCTCCGCCTGGCAGCGGGGAGATGAAGGCCGCCCGATCATCCTGAACCTGCCCACCACGGTGGAAAACGCCACGCCCAACATCTTTGCCGACCAGATCGAGTGGATGAGCCGCCGCTTTGGCCAGCGCCCCAACGTGGTGATCTCGGTGCACCCGCACAACGACCGCGGAACCGGCACCGCCACCGCCGAACTGGCCTTGATGGCCGGCGCGCACCGGGTGGAAGGCTGCCTGTTCGGCAATGGCGAACGCACCGGCAACCTGGATCTGGTCAACGTCGCGCTCAACCTGTATACCCAGGGCGTGTCGCCAGAGCTGGACTTCTCGAACATCGACGAGATTCGCGCCACCGTCGAGCATTGCAACCAGATTCCCGTGCATGAACGGCACCCGTATGCCGGCGACCTGGTCTACACCTCGTTCTCTGGCTCGCACCAGGACGCCATCAAGAAGGGCTTTGCGACGCGCAAGGAAGGCGACATCTGGGCCATTCCCTACCTGCCGATCGATCCGCAGGATTTGGGTCGCAGCTACGAGGCGGTGATCCGCGTCAACAGCCAGTCGGGCAAGGGCGGCATGGCGTATTTGCTGGAAAGCGAATACGGCCTCGAAATGCCGCGCCGGCTGCAGATCGAGTTCAGCCAGGTGGTGCAGTCGGTGATGGATTTGGAGGGCAAGGAGCTGACCGCGGGCGATCTGTGGGCCATCTTCCGCCGCGAATATCAGACCGACGCCCCCGCCGCGCTGACGCACCGCGTGCTGCGTGAAGAAGGGGCAGGGCCGGATGCGAGCGTGGTGCTGGGCGGCAAGCTGGCCTGGGACGGCGCGCAGCGCGAGATCGAAGGGCGCGGCAACGGCCCGGTGGAGGCCTACATCCAGGCCCTGTCGGCCACCACGGGGCACCAGATCCGTATCGTGGATTACCACCAGCACGCCATCGGCACCGGTGCCGATGCGCGCGCCGTGGCCTATATGGAGGTGAAGGTCGACGACTCGCACTCGCTTTTTGGCGTGGGGATCGACGCAGACATCATCGCCGCCTCATTCAATGCGATCATCTCGGGTTTGCAGCGCGCCCGGCCCGCCCAGGCCCGGCGCACGCACGCAGTCGCTGAAGCCGCCTGATCGATAACTTCCAGAACCGAACCGACAACAGGATCCCACCATGGCCGAAAACCTCATCATCTTCGACACCACCTTGCGCGACGGCGAACAATCTCCTGGCGCCAGCATGACCAAGGACGAAAAGCTGCGCATCGCCCGCCAGCTGGAGCGCCTGAAGGTCGATGTGATCGAGGCCGGCTTTGCCGCCAGCAGCAATGGCGACTTCGAGTGCGTGCAGGCGATCGCGGCGACGATCAAGGATTCGATCGTGTGTTCGCTGTCGCGCGCCAACGACCGCGACATCGCCCGCGCGGCCGAGGCGCTGAAGGGCGCCGCACGCGGGCGCATTCACACCTTCATCGCCACCAGCCCGCTGCACATGGAGAAAAAACTGCGCATGACGCCCGATGAGGTGTTCGAGCAGTCCAAGCTGGCGGTGCGCTTTGCCCGCAACCTGATGGCCGACGTCGAGTTCAGCGCCGAAGACGGCTACCGCAGCGACATTGATTTTCTGGCGCGCGTGTGCGAAGCCGTCATTAACGAAGGCGCCACCACCATCAACATCCCCGACACCGTGGGCTACGCCATTCCGGAGCTGTACGGCAACTTCATCAAGACCCTGCGCGAGAAGGTGCCCAACAGCGACAAGGCGATCTGGTCGGTGCATTGCCACAACGACCTGGGCATGGCGGTGGCCAACAGCCTGGCGGGCGTGATGGTGGGCGGTGCGCGGCAGATCGAATGCACCATCAACGGCCTGGGCGAGCGCGCCGGCAACTGTTCGCTGGAAGAGGTGGTGATGGCCGTGAAGACGCGGCGCGACTATTTCGGCCTGGATGTCGGCATCGACGCCTCGCAGATCGTGTCGGCCAGCCGCATGGTCAGCCAGACCACCGGGTTTGTCGTGCAGCCCAACAAGGCCGTGGTGGGCGCCAACGCGTTTGCGCATGCCAGCGGCATCCACCAGGACGGCGTGCTGAAGGCGCGCGACACCTACGAAATCATGCGCGCCGAAGACGTGGGTTGGTCGGCCAACAAGATCGTGCTGGGCAAGCTGTCGGGGCGCAATGCGTTCAAGCAGCGGCTGCAAGAGCTGGGCGTTGCCCTGGAATCCGAAGGCGAGATCATGGCCGCCTTCGCCCGTTTCAAGGACCTGGCCGATCGCAAGAGCGAGATCTACGACGAAGACATCCTGGCGCTGGTCAACGACGAAAGCGTGACGGCGGTGAAAGAGCAATACGGCTTCGTCTCGCTGTCGCAGCGCAGCGAAACCGGCGAACGTCCGCGCGCAGAAGTGGTGTTTACCGTCGATGGCAAGGAGTACAAGGGCGAGTCGGAAGGCAACGGCCCGGTCGATGCCTCGTTGAAGGCCATCGAGTCCCATGTCAAAAGTGGCGCCGAAATGCTGCTGTACTCGGTCAACGCCATCACCAGCGGCTCGACCGAGAGCCAGGGCGAGGTCACGGTGCGCCTGCAGAACGCCGGGCGTGTGGTCAACGGCGTGGGCGCAGATCCCGATATCGTGGTCGCCTCTGCCAAGGCTTATCTGAGTGCACTCAACAAGTTACAGAGCAAAGCTGAGCGAGTTCCTGCTCAAGGCTAGGGTAAACCCTTGTAACTAGGAAACTGGTTGAGATTGCCGACGCAAGTAACTGATATTGCATCCCTTTTTCTGATTTAGTACACTTGCGCCCTGTTCGTGGTATGGGCTGGGGTAAATAAATGGCAATCGCTGCACTGGGAAATCGCTGGGCTCGGATGTGGCGTGGTGGCCTGGGCGCCGTCTCATTGGGGGTGGCGCTGATCGCGTTGCCCGCCGTTCACGCCACGGCTGCCCCCAAAAAGCCAGCCAAAACCGCAGAAAACCGCAAGGCCGCGCCAAAAACTGCGGCCAAACCAGCGGCAAACAAATCGGCAGCCGCCAAGACCACCAAGGCCACCAAGACCACCAGTACCCAATCTGCCAAGGCCAGTGCGCGCAAAGACGCGCCCCGTGGCAACGCAAAACGGGCCTTGGCCGAGCGCAAGGCCGATGCCAAGGTGGCCAAGTCCGCCAAACCTGCCCGCGGCGAGCGCGTCAAGGCCACGGTGGTCGCCAATGGCAAAGGCAAGGGCCGCGCACAGGATCGGGCTGACCGCGTCGCATCGCGCACCACGCGCGCTTCGCTGCGCCAGGTTGCCCATACGCCGCGTGAAGCGCCGGCACCCCGCCTGTCGATGGCGCAAATGGCCGGTCTGCACCACTCTGGCGATCCGCTTGATCTGAAATCCAGCGTGGCGCTGGTGTTGGACCAGGACACGCGCGAAGTGCTGTTCAGCAAGAACGACCACGCCGTGCTGCCCATTGCGTCGCTGACCAAGCTGATGACCGGCATGTTGGTGTCCGAAGCGCGCCTGCCGCTGGACGAGATGATCACCATCACGCAAGAGGATGTGGACTACGAAAAAGGCAGCAGTTCGCGCCTGGCCGTGGGCACCACGCTGACGCGCGGTGAGTTGATGCACCTGGCCCTGATGTCGAGCGAGAACCGCGCCGCGCACGCGCTGGGCCGCACCTATCCCGGTGGCATGCAGCGCTTTGTGGGCCAGATGAACAGCCGCGCTGCGGCCCTGGGCATGCGCGATACCCGTTACGTTGAACCGACGGGCCTGTCCAGCTCCAACCGCTCGTCTGCGATTGACCTGGCCACGCTGGTCGCCACCGCGTCGCAAGACCCGCTGCTGCGCCAGCTGACGACCTCGCAAGGCTACGAAGTGGCCGTGGGCAGCCGCGTGCTTCAGTACAACAACACCAACCGCCTGGTGCACAAACCCGATTGGCAGATTGGCCTGCAAAAGACCGGCTATATCTCTGAAGCGGGGCAGTGCCTGGTGATGCAGGCGCGCGTGGCGGGCCGCAAGGTCATCATGGTGTTCCTGGATTCGACCGGCCGGTACAGCCGCCTGGCCGACGCCGAACGCGTGCGCCGCTGGGTGGAGATCGAACGGCCGGCCGCCACGTTTGCGGGCAACAACGGCTATTCCGGCTGACCCACTGCTTGGGTGCAATCAAGGTGTCGATTAGCTATTGATTGCATAGCTGGTTGCGCCCATCTGGCGGGCGCTACAAGCCAATTTCGTTCAAAAAATGAATCGGTGCAGGCCGCTGTGACGGTCGGTCGCACGGGCGGGGCCCTAGCGTACTAGCGCGTCGACCCGGTGTGCCCCAGTGCAGCCGAAATCTCTTGCGCCGTGTGCTGCAATTTGGGCAGCCAGCCATCGTCCAGCCGGTCGGCGGGTGCCGAGATGGACAGGCCCGCGACCAGCTTGTCCTGGTCGTCGTAGATGCCCGCGGCCATGCAGCGCACGCCCATCTCCAGCTCTTCGTTGTCGTGCGCCACGCCCGATTGGCGCGCGCGGATCAGCTCGCGCTCCAGCGTGGGCAGCTGGGTGATGCTGTTGCGCGTGTGGCCGGCCAGCCCGGTGCGGGTGGCGTAGGCGCGCACCCTGGGGGGCTCGTCGTGCGCCAGAAATAGCTTGCCGGTGGATGTCAGGTGCAAGGGCGCCCGCCCGCCGATGGCGCGCACCACCTGCATGCCAGAGCGTTCGCTGACCGTGCGTTCGATGTAGATGATCTCGTCGCCCTGGCGCACGCTGAGGTTGACCGGCTGCTGGATCAGGCGGTGCAACTCGCGCATGGGTGACAGCGCCGCGTCGCGCACGTCCAGCCGGCCCTTGACCAGGTTGCCCAGCTCCAGCAGGCGCATGCCCAGGCGGTAACTGCCGGGCTCGGGCCGGTCGACGAACCGGCCCACCGTCAGGTCGTTCAGGATGCGGTGCGTGGTGGACGGGTGCAGCCCGGTTTGCGCGCTGATCTCCTTGAGCGAGATCGACTCGTCGCCCGAGGCGAGCACGTCGATCAGCGCGAACATGCGTTCGATCACCTGGATGGTCGGCGTGGGATGGGCGTCGTTTTTGGGGCGTGGCATGGGCGATGTTCAGGTGTCCGGGGTCGGCGCGGCGGGTTCATCCGGCTGCCACCGGCCATCGATTCGGCGCTCGGCAGGACGAAAGCGCGCCTTGTAAGCCATTTTGGGGCTGCCGTCGATCCAGTAGCCCAGGTAAACGTAGGGCAGGCCGAGTGAGCGTGCCTGCTCGATCTGCCAAAGAACGCTGTAGGTGCCAAAACTGGCGCGCGCATCGGCGGGGTCGTAGAAGGTATACACCGCCGACAGGCCGTCGCTCAGCACGTCGACCACGGAGACGATGCGCAGCGCGCCGGGCCCCGACGCGCTGGCGGGTTCACGGAATTCCACCAATCGCGAATTGACGTTGCTTTGCAGCAGGAACTGCGTGTACTGATCCACGCTGTCCTGGTCCATGCCGCCGCCCGAATGCCGGCCGGTTTGATAGCGCAGGTACAGCCGGTAGTGCTCGGGCACGTAGCAAAGCTTGGTGACGCGCACTTGCAGCTGGCCGTGGCGCAGTTGCGCACGTCGCTGGCTGCGGTCGGGCAGGAATTTGTCCACGCTGACACGTACCGGCACGCACGCCTGGCAGCCGTCGCAGTAGGGCCGGTAGGTGAACATGCCGCTGCGGCGAAAGCCGCCTTGGACCAGGCCGGAATAGGCTTCGTTGTTGACCAGGTGGCTGGGTGTAGCCACTTGCGAGCGGGCTTGGCGCCCCGGCAGGTAGCTGCAAGGGTAGGGCGCGGTCGCGTAGAACTGCAGCGCCTGAAACGGGAGATCCTTGAGGTGGGTCAACGTGCGGCCGAGGGTGAGGGCAACAACGCATTCCAGTATACGGGATCGAATTTCCAGATGGGTGGCGCCAGCGGCGTCAATTCGGCCACTTTCCGGGCAAAGTCTTCGCGTGCCATTTCACGGGCGCCCATGAAGCTCAGGTGGCCGGTGTTCTGCTGGCAATCGATCACCGGCAAGCCCTGGCTGCGGCACCAGGCGACCAGGGCGGCCAGCGCGACCTTGGAGCCATCGGTCACGTCCGTGAACATCGATTCGCCAAACACCGCCTGTCCAATGCCGACGCAGTACAGACCGGCGACCAATTCGGTGCCCACCCAGGCTTCGAAGCTGTGCGCGAAGCCAGCGCGGTGCAGGGCGCCATAGGCCTGCTGCATCTCCGGCACGATCCAGGTGCCACCCTGGCCCGGCCGGGGAGCTTCGGCGCAGGCGCGCACCACGCGGTCAAACGCGGTGTCGATGCGGATCTCGCACCCGGGCGCGCTGCGAAAACGCTCAATCACCTTGCGCAGCGACCGGTGCAGCCGAAACTCATCCACGTGCAGCACCATGCGCGGGTCCGGGCTCCACCAAAGGATCGGGTCGCCGTCACTGAACCACGGGAAGATGGTGGATGAATAGGCCGCGCGCAGGGTGGCGACGGTCAGGTCACCGCCGGCGGCCACCAGCCCTGGGGCGCTGGTCAACGGCCCCCAGGCGCGCGATACCGGCGGAAAGGCATCGCCCGCACGAAGCACCGTCAGTGCGGGCTGGGCGGTCATGCGGGCGGCCAGGGAATGTCGATGTCGTGAATGCCGTAGCGCCCGCGTTGCCGGTCCTCAAAAAAGCGTTTCAGGGTATTGCGCACCGTCATGAAAGCCAGCTCGTCCCAGGGGATCTCGGCTTCGGTGAACAACCGGGCTTCCAGCGTCTCAGGGCCGGGGTTGAGCAGCTCGCTTTGCAGCTCAGCCAGGTAAAAGACGTGCACCTGCCCGACGCGCGGGATGCTGAGTGCGCTGAACAGCGGGCCCATGGTGATCTGGGCGCCGGCTTCTTCGTCGGTTTCACGTGCCGCGCCTTCGGCCATGGTTTCATCCATTTCCATGAATCCGGCGGGCAGCGTCCACTTGCCCCAGCACGGTTCGATGGCGCGTTTGCACAGCAATACCCGGTCATCCAGATAAGGCACCGTGCCCACCACCAGAAGTGGATTGATGTAATGGACGGTGCCGCACGATGGGCAGATGGCGCGCTCGCGCGTATCGCCATCGTCGGGTATGCCGTAAACGACGGCGGTTCCGCATTCGCGGCAGTGCTTGATGGTTCGGCGCTGCATGTGCCGCACAGTGTAGTGGCTGCTTTCATGGCCACCTGGCGGGCTGCCGCCCTTTGCCCTTGGGCGCATTGGCACGGCGGGGCTTGATCGCCGTCGCAAACTGCCGTGGCGGGTGGCGCAGGCGCGCACCATCGAAGGGGCTTGATCCGGTCAAGCGTGCACAGTTTTCGCGGCGTCTTGCCAAATTGGTCGCACATCATCAAGGCGATGCGCTCTCATGACGGGCCTACGCGCCTGCGTCCTACAGGGTGGTTCGTGGCCTGGGGGTTAGATTCGCAGGCGCTGCGGCGCATTGCCCGCATTGAACCGGGGCACTGTCCGATGACCGACGACGCTGCGCCCCCAAAAAATTGAAAGGATCCATGATCATGCAAACACGCAAATACGGCCGTGGCCTACTGGTGGTGGCGACGGCGGCTGCCGTCTTGATGACCGGCTGCGCCAATATGACTGAAACCCAGCGCAACACGGCCATTGGTGCCGGCGTGGGCGCCGCCGCGGGCGGCCTGATCGGCGATGGCAGGGGGGCGGTGATCGGTGGCGTGGTGGGCGCGGCAGGCACCTACGCCTGGTCGCGCTACATGGAGAACAAGCGCCAACAGATGCAGGCGGCCACCGCCGGCACAGGCGTGCAGGTCACGCAAACGCCGGACAACCAGCTCAAGCTGAACATTCCCAGCGACATCTCATTCGACACTGGCCGTGCCGACATCAAGGCCAACCTGCGTCCCATTCTTGACCAGTTCGCGCAGGGCCTGGGCCAGCAGCCCAACCTGGAAGTGATGATCGTCGGCCATACCGATTCGACCGGCTCGGACGCCATCAACAACCCGCTGTCGGTGGCCCGTGCCAACAGCGTGCGCGACTACATCGCCACGCGCGGCGTGGATTCGCGCCGCGTGCGCACCGAAGGCCGCGGTTCGCGCGAGCCGGTGGCCGACAACCACACCGAAGCCGGCAAGGCCCACAACCGCCGGGTAGAAATCTTCCTGGCCGAACTGGCGCCCGCGGCCGGTGCGCCCATGCCGCCGCCCGCAGGCCCGGCGCCCTACAGCACGCCGGTGGGCGGCCAGCAGATGCGCTGATCCGCCCCTGCAAGACACGCGGGTGCCATCGTCCGCATCAGCGGCCTTCACCCACATCGACCGCGCCCGCCGCTTGGCTGGCGCGGTTGTTTTTTGGGCCATGCGCTGCCGGCCCTGCGGGGCATGCCTCACGTATAGTCGTTTGGGATGAAGCTCTACAACTATTTTCGGTCGTCTGCCTCGTTCCGCGTGCGCATTGCGCTGCAGATCAAGGGGCTGCCCTACGAATACGTTCCGGTGCATCTGGCCAAGGGCGAGCACAAACGCCCCGAGTTCACCGCGCTGTCGCCCGAAGGCCTGGTGCCGCTGCTGGAAACAGACGGCGGCCTGCGCCTGACCCAGTCCATGGCGATCATCGAATACCTGGACGAAACCCACCCGCAGCCCGCCCTGCTGCCCGGTGATGCGCTGGCGCGTGCCCGCGTGCGCGCGCTTTCCCAGATCGTGGCGTGCGAAATCCATCCGCTGAACAACCTGCGCGTTCTGAAATACGTGGTGCACGGCCTGCAGGCAGATGAAGCCGCCAAGACCGCCTGGTACCAGCACTGGGTGGCGCTGGGCCTGCAGGCCTATGAGGCGCGCCTGGCCGAAGCGCCCAGCACCTTCAGCCACGGCGACAGCCCCAGCATGGCCGATTGCTTCCTGGTGCCGCAGATATTCAACGCGCAGCGCTTTGACTGCGACCTGTCGCCCTATCCGCGCACCCTGGCGGTGTTTGATGCGTGCATGAAGCTGCCGGCCTTCCAGCAGGCCATGCCCGCGGCCTGCCCCGATGCGGAGAAGTAAGCCCATGTCCAAGCGTCGCCCTGGCAGGCGTGTTGCCGCATGACCGGCGTGGCCCAATCGCCCTGGCTGGTGCCCGACTGGCCCGCGCCCCCGCAGGTGCGCGCGCTGTTCACCACGCGCGGTGTTTCAGCGGCAGATGGTGCTTCCGCCGCGCCGTTTGACTACTTCAACCTGGGCGATCACGTGGGCGACCAAGCCGACGCCGTGGCCGCCAACCGTGCGCGCCTGGCACGCGCCGTGGGCGGTGCACGGCCGGTTTTCATGAACCAGGTGCATGGCACGGCGGTGTGCCAGTGGCCAGCTGACCCGCAAGCCGCGCCCACCGACCAGGCCGCGCCCGATCTGGCCGATGGCGCCAGCGCCGACGCCGCCGTCAGCGCCAGCCCGCGCGTAGCCTGCACCGTGATGGTGGCCGACTGCCTGCCTGTGCTGTTGACCAACCGCGCGGGTTCGGTGGTGGCGGCAGCGCATGCCGGCTGGCGCGGTTTGGCGTCGGGCGTCTTGCAAAGCACTTTAGCGTCTTTTAGGGCTGTAGCGCCCGCTGCACGGGCGCAAACAGCTATCAATAGTGAAGCAAATGAGGTCCTGGCCTGGCTGGGCCCCTGCATTGGCCCGCGCGCCTTTGAAGTGGGCCCCGAAGTGCGCCAGGCCTTTGTCGCCAACGATTCTGGCGCTGCGGCGTGCTTTGCGGCGCATGGCGCGGGCAAGTACCTGGCCGACCTGCCGGGCCTGGCGCGCCGTGTGCTGGCGGCGCAGGGCGTGACGGCGGTGTACGGCAACGACAGCAGCGACAACTGGTGTACCGTGGCGCAGCCCGCGCGGTTCTATTCGTATCGGCGGGACCAGGCGCCGCTGGGCGGCACCGGCCGCATGGCCGCGTGCATCTGGCTGGCCGCCGCAGCAGACCCGCAGTGATCGGCGCCGTGGTGCCCGCCAGTGGCCGCCACGCGATCAACTCAGCGTATATTGGCGCCATGTCAGTTCGCCGTCACTCAGATTCGACATACTGAGCGCGGTGGCGGCCAGGGCGGGCTAGACACGGTGGTGCAGGGTGATCCGATTTGCCCGCGCCGACCGATGAAATTCCATAACGACGCAGGAGACGACATGACACCCAACCAGGCAAGCGCGCTTTGGCAGGACATGATGAGCAAAATGCCCCAGGGCATGGCTTTGCCGATGGAGCAGGGTTTGACGGACGGCTGGAAAAAGGCTTTCGAGCAATTTCAGAACATGGACCTGGGCGGCCTGAACGGCCTGGGCCGGGGCGATGCCGCCGCTGACCTGCCGCAGCTGACCTTTCCGCCTGAAAAGCTGCTTGAGCTGCAACAAAGCTACGTGCGCGAAGCCAGCGAGCTGTGGAACCAAGCGCTGCAGGCCCCCCCCACCCTGAAAGACCGCCGCTTCACCTCAGAAGCCTGGGTCAGCAACCCGATGGCGGCTTTCACGGCCGCCGCCTACCTGCTGAACGCCCGCACCCTGATGGCCATGGCCGAGGCGGCGCAGGGCGACGAAAAAAGCCGCTCGCGCGTGCGCTTCGCCGTCGAGCAGTGGGTCGCCGCCGCGTCGCCCAGCAACTTTCTGGCCCTGAACGCCGATGCGCAGCAAAAAGCCATCAGCACCCAGGGCGAAAGCCTGGCCAAGGGTCTGGCCAACATCCTGCACGACCTGCGCCAGGGCCACGTGTCGATGACCGATGAAAGCGTGTTCGAGGTTGGCAAGAACGTGGCCACCACCGAAGGCGCCGTGGTGTTCGAAAACGAATACTTCCAGCTGATCGAATACAAGCCGCTGACGGCCAAGGTGTACGAAAAGCCGTTCCTGATGGTGCCGCCCTGCATCAACAAGTTCTACATCCTGGACCTGCAGCCAGAAAACTCGGTCATCCGCTACGCCGTCAGCCAGGGCCACCACACCTTCGTCGTGAGCTGGCGCAACCCGGATGCGGCGATGGAAAAGGCCACCTGGGACGACTACATCGAAAACGCCGCCATCCAGGCCATTCACACGGTGCAGGACCTGACCGGCGCCAAGACCATCAACGCGCTGGGCTTTTGCGTGGGCGGCACCATCTTGACGACCGCGTTGGCGGTGCTGGCCGCGCGCGGTGAAAAGCCCGTGGCCTCGCTGACGCTGCTGACCACGCTGATCGACTTCAGCGACACCGGCATCCTGGACGTGTTCATCGACGAGAACATGGTGCGCTTTCGCGAAATGCAGATGGGCGCGGGCGGCATGCTCAAGGGCAACGACCTGTCCTCCACCTTCAGCTTTCTGCGCCCCAACGACCTGGTGTGGAACTACGTCGTGGGCAACTACCTGAAAGGCGAAACCCCCGCGCCCTTCGATCTGCTTTACTGGAACAGCGATTCCACCAACCTGCCAGGCCCGTTCTACGCCTGGTACCTGCGCAACACCTACCTGGAAAACAAGCTCGTCAAGCCAGGCGCCGTGACGGTGTGTGGCGAGAAGATCGACCTGCGCAAGGTCGACATCCCGGTCTACATCTACGGCTCGCGCGAAGACCACATCGTGCCGATCGGCGGCTCGTACGCCAGCACGCAGGTGCTGCCCGGCAAGAAGCGGTTCATGATGGGCGCGTCGGGCCACATCGCAGGCGTCATCAACCCACCCGCCGCCAAGAAACGCGCCCACTGGGTGCGCGACGACGGCAAGTACCCGTCCGACGTGAACGAGTGGATTGCCGGCGCGACCGAAACCCCCGGCAGCTGGTGGACCGACTGGGCCGATTGGCTCAAGTCCCAGGCCGGCAAGCAGGTGGCCGCGCCCAAGCGCTACGGCCGTGGCACCGACTACGCCGCCATCGAGCCCGCGCCGGGCCGCTACGTCAAGGCCAAGGCTTGATGATTTTTCAATTGAAACAAGCCGCCAGCGCTTATCCAGTAAGCGCAAACAGCTATTGAAAGGAGAGCGTCACATGGAAGACATCGTCATCGTTTCTGCCACCCGCACTGCCGTGGGCAAGTTTGGTGGTT
Organism: Ottowia sp.; assembly: GCA_017997715.1. Lineage (GTDB taxonomy): Bacteria > Pseudomonadota > Gammaproteobacteria > Burkholderiales > Burkholderiaceae_C > Ottowia. The sequence continues at coordinate 16,667 of JAGOEM010000014.1, read as the reverse complement.
CACTGGCCAAAGTGGCCGCGACCGAGCTGGGCGGCATCGCCATCCAGGCCGCGCTGGAGCGCGCCAAGCTCACGGGCGACGCGCTGGCCGAGGCCTCGGGCCAGGTCATCATGGGCCAGGTGCTGGCCGCAGGCGCCGGCCAGAACCCGGCGCGCCAGGCGCTGATCAAGGCCGGCGTGCCCAAGTCGGTGCCCGGCATGACCATCAACGTGGTCTGCGGCTCGGGCTTGAAGTCCGTCATGCTGGCGCACCAGGCCATCCTGGCGGGTGACAGCGAAATCGTGGTGGCCGGCGGTCAGGAAAACATGAGCGCCAGCCCGCACGTGCTGCTGGGCAGCCGCGACGGCCAGCGCATGGGCGACTGGAAGATGATCGATTCCATGATCGTCGACGGCCTGTGGGACGTGTACAACCAGTACCACATGGGCATCACTGCCGAGAACGTGGCCAAGCAGGAGGGCATCACGCGCGAGCAGCAGGACGAGCTGGCGCTGAACAGCCAGAAAAAGGCCGCCGCCGCGCAAGAAGCGGGCAAGTTCAAGGAAGAAATCACCGCCGTCACCATTCCGCAGCGCAAAGGCGACCCGGTGGTTTTCGACACCGATGAGTTCATCAACAAGAAAAGCACGGCCGAGGCACTGGCCGGCCTGCGCCCGGCATTCGACAAGGCGGGCACCGTCACGGCGGGCAACGCCTCGGGCATCAACGACGGCGCCGCCGCCGTGGTGGTGATGACGGCCAAGAAGGCCGCCGCGCTGGGTTTGACGCCGCTGGCGCGCATCGTCAGCTACGCCACCGTCGGCCTTGACCCGGCCACGATGGGCCTGGGCCCCGTGGGTGCAACGCAAAAAGCGCTGCAACGCGCCGGCTGGAAGGCGGGCGACGTTGACGTGTTTGAGCTCAACGAGGCGTTTGCCGCGCAGGCGTGCGCCGTCAACAAGCTGCTGGACCTCGACCCGGCCAAGGTCAACCCCAATGGCGGCGCGATTGCCATTGGTCACCCCATTGGCGCGTCGGGCTGCCGCATTCTGGTCACGCTGTTGCACGAAATGAAACGCAGCGGCGCCAAGAAGGGGCTGGCCGGCCTTTGCATTGGCGGCGGCATGGGCGTGGCGCTGGCGCTTGAGCGGGCGTGATCGCCCGTCGCGCCGCAAGCGCGGCCCAAGCTGGCGTAAACCCTTGGGCAAGGCGCCCGGGGTTTCGATTAAATTGACTGCTGTCGTTATCTAGGCTGCGCTGGCAGCTATGGTTTTTGTAGTTCTTAGAGGAGACATTGAATGAGTAAAAGAGTAGCGTACGTCACCGGTGGCATGGGTGGCATTGGTACCGCCATCTGCCAGCGCCTGCACAAAGAGGGCTTCACCGTCATTGCAGGCTGCGGCCCCACGCGCGACTTCCAGAAATGGCTGGATGAGCAAAAGGCGCTGGGCTACAGCTTCCACGCCAGCGTCGGCAACGTCAGCGACTGGCAATCCACCGCCGACGCATTTGCCAAGGCCAAGGCCGAATACGGCCCGATCGACGTGCTGGTCAACAACGCCGGCATCACGCGGGACCGCATGTTCCTGAAGATGACGCGCGAAGACTGGGATGGCGTGATCGACACCAACCTGAACAGCATGTTCAACGTGACCAAGCAGGTCATCCCCGACATGGTCGAGCGCGGTTTTGGTCGCGTGATCCAGATCAGCTCGGTCAACGGCGAAAAAGGCCAGGCAGGCCAGACCAACTATTCGGCCGCCAAGGCCGGCATGCACGGCTTCGCCATGGCGCTGGCGCAAGAGATGGCCAGCAAGGGCGTGACGGTCAACACCGTCAGCCCGGGCTACATCGGCACCGACATGGTCAAGGCCATTCGCCCGGATGTGCTGGAAAAGATCGTCAGCACCATCCCGGTCAAGCGGCTGGGCACGCCCGAGGAAATCGGCTCCATCGTGGCCTGGCTGGCGGGCGAGGACTCGGGCTTCACCACCGGCGCCAACTTCTCTTGCAACGGCGGCCTGCACATGGGCTGACCCGCACGCGGTCAAGCTCTCAACCCCGCTTCGGCGGGGTTTTTTGTGCGCGCTTGGTTGGGCCTTAGCAGTCGAATTTGGGTGGCGAGCTGCCTGGCTGGCGCCGCCAAGGCAGCGGCGCTGCCTTTTTCAGCGTGCGCATAGCGCGTGCGGCGGCACAGCGGGGCCATCGTCAAATGTCCGGTGCGTGTTGGTGAACGACCGCGCTGCGGGCGGCCATTGCACGCGGGTGTTGCGATGGAGGGTTCCTTCGGCAGGCCCGGCGGGTGCCCACCGGCCGCAGCGTCCACCGCTGCACGGGATAATCGCGGCATGTCCCATTTGCCTGTTTTGGCCGCCACCCGCGCTGATGCCGCCAACCGCTGGCGCCTTTCGGTTGCCCCGATGATCGACTGGACCGATAGGCACTGCCGGTTTTTCCACCGCCAATTGACCCAGCGCACGCTGCTTTACACCGAGATGGTGAACGCGGGCGCCATCGTGCATGGCGGCACTGAGCGCCATTTGCGCTTCAACGCGGAAGAGCATCCCGTCGCCCTGCAGTTGGGTGGCAGCGAACCCGACCGGCTGGCCCAGGCGGCGCGATTGGGCGCGCAATGGGGCTACGACGAGATCAACCTGAACTGCGGCTGCCCCAGCGAACGGGTGCAGCGCGGCGCGTTTGGCGCCTGCCTGATGGCCGAGCCGCAACTGGTGGCCGATTGCGTGAAGGCGATGGTGGACGTGGTCGACGTGCCGGTGACGGTCAAGCACCGCATTGGCATCGACCGCGAGGAAAGCTACGGCTTTGTGCGCGACTTTGTGGGCGCGGTGGCCGATGCCGGCTGCAAGGTGTTCATCGTGCACGCGCGCAATGCCTGGCTGAAGGGCTTGTCGCCCAAAGAGAACCGCGAGATTCCGCCGTTGCGCTACCCGCTGGTGTACCAGCTCAAGCGCGACTTTCCGCAGCTGACCATCGTGCTGAACGGCGGCGTGACCGACGACGAGCAGATCGCCGAGCACCTGCAGCACGTGGACGGCGTGATGCTGGGGCGCGAGGCCTACCACCGGCCCTGGCTTTTGACCGCGTGGGACCAGCGTTTTCTAGGCGGCCAGCCGTGCCTGCGCACGCCGGATGAGGTGGAAGCCGCCATGGTCGACTACATGGCGCGCGATGCGGCGCTGCACGGCACCGGCTGGTACGCGGTGGCGCGCCACCTGCTGGGCCTGCACCATGGCCGGCGTGGCGCGCGCCTGTGGCGCCAGGTCTGGAGCGACCACAAGCTCAAGGCCCTGCCGCCGCATCAGGTGTGGGAACAGGCCCGCGCGCATTTGCTTGAGGCGCCTGCGCTGGCATAGGCGTAGGCGTTGCCGGCAGGCGGCTGGCGTTCGCCCATCGATCCGCGTCGGTGTCTGTTTCTGCGTCGGCGTCGGTGTCTGCCAGGGCTGGGGGCAGCTCTCCTACAGCCTTGGGCGCGTGGATTACCAAGAATGCCCTAAGGGTGTTCGTGATTCGAGCCGGTGCAGGGCGCCAGGCCCGCCGGCTTGGTTCACGCCGCCCCCAGGCACGGTCTGCGAATGTGCAGCAGATCTTCCCGCAGCCCCAAGATGACAAGCGCCCCTTCAGGGGGCAGCGAGACTCGCGACGAAGGGTGAGCTTAGGGCAGCGCACCACGCGATGCGCGATCAGCGCGAATGCCTTTTTTCAGCGTCAACCGGAGTGACACCATGGCCTCATTCACCGATCCCAGCCAATTCACGATGACCGGGGCCTACTACCCCAAAGGCCACGTGTTTGCGATGTTCAAGGACGCCGCGTCGGCCCACGCCGCCGTGGAAAGCGTGGCCAAACAGCCCAAGGTGGGCGAAGTGCAATTCCTGTCGCCCGAGGCGATCACGCAGGCCTTTGCCGAGCGCATTGAGTCGGTGGGCGGCATGCCGTCGGTGGGGCGCGAAGACCAGTTCATGCTGCGCTTTGTTGAACTGGCCGAGGGCGGCAAGGCCGGCGTGCTGATCGACATGGCCAGCGCCGTGCCCGAGCAGGTGGGCGCCGCCCTTTCGGCAGCGGACGCGATACTGGCCTATTACTACCGCGCGCTGGTGATCGAGGAGCTGGTCGACACCTCGGCGCGCGCTGAGGCGGCGGCGTCTGGCAAGCTTTGATGACCGCCGCCCGCAGCTTCGCAGGCGGGCGCTTCGATGGCGCTGGATTTGGTGTCATAAACCTCGCCAGCGCCCGCCACATCAGCGCAGGCAGCTACTGAAATAGTAGCGATCCAAGCTGACGCGGGTTGCCGCTGCGTCAGGCCGTGGGTGCGCATGGCAGGCCCACGGGCTCATTGCGCTTTGGCGCGCCAGCGCGCTTGCAGCCGCGGCCACAGCACGTTGACCGACAGCCCGGCCATCACCAGCAGGGCGGCCACCACCTTCCAGCTCGGCAGCGGTTCGCCCAGCCACAGCGTGGACGCGCCCATGCCGAAGATCGGCACCAGCAGCGCCATCGGCGTCACGCTGGCCGCCGGGTAGCGCGCCAGCAGCCAGGCCCACGCGGCATAGCCAAACAGCGTGTTGCCCACCGCCTGCCACAGCACGGCGGCCCAGGTGGCCCAGTCGGCCGCGGCCACGCCATCGCGAATGGCGGGCCAGCCTTCCAGCCACAGCGACAGCAGCAACAGCGGCGGCACCGCGAACAGGCTGGACCACACCATGTAGCCCACCGCGTCCACCCGCCCGGCGGTGCGGCTGACGATGTTGCCAGCCGCCCAGGACAGCGCCGCCAGCAGGATCAGCACCAGCCCCAGCGGCGTGATGGACGCGCCATCGGTCAGCGCGTGCCAGCCAATCAGCGCAATGCCGCCCACCGCCAGCGCCATGGCCAATACCTGGTAGCCGCGCACGCGTTCGCCCGCCATGGCCATGGCCAGCCCGATGGTGAAAAACACCTGCACCTGCACCACCAGCGAAGCCAGCCCGGGCGAGATGAAACGCGTCATCGCGATGAACAGCAGCCCAAACTGCCCCACGCCGATCAGCAGCCCGTAAGCCGCCAGGTTGCCCCAGCTGGCCTGCGGACGGCGGATCAGCCACAGCGCGGGCAGCGCCGCCAACGCAAAGCGCAGCGTGGCCAGCAGCAGCGGCGGCAGGTGGTCCAGCGCGATCTTGATGACCGGAAAGTTGGTGCCCCACACCGCCACCACGGCCACCGCCAGCAGCAGGTGGCGAAAGGGCAGGGTGGTGCTGGCAGCGCTGGGGTCTGGTACTGGGCCGGGTGTCATGGGGGCGGATTGTGCGGGTTTTGCCGACCCGCGCGTGGGCAAAGGGCGTTGCCGGTGCGCCGGCGCGCAGAGCAATGCAGTGCGCGCGCGGGCATGGCGAATCGCTGTCGAGAAAGCAGGGCGCATGTCCTTGCGTTAGTGCGAAGGGGCCAGTCGCAAGCCGTGATCTGAAGCAGGCGCGCTGCACGGCGGGCCGGTTGATCGGCGCTTTATTGACAAGAATAATGCCTGTGTCGCCCGCCAGATGGGCGCTGGCAGCTATCAATAATGTAGTTTTCGCAATGGCCTGGCGTGCGTGTGCTGCCTTCGTGCCCCTGCGCCCAGCGGCGTAAGCCATTCGGCCAAAGCCGCGCTTCGTCCGCTGTGTGGGGGACGGCGCCGCTGAGGTGCATGCCCAGAATGGTCCGCGGCAATTCGCCCGCTGTGAAAAGGATGATCGGATGAAACCCCAGACATGGACCGTCACACCGCACGCCATCGCCGCCCTGGTTCGGGGCGGCAGCAGCATGCCCGCGCCCGACGGCCCCGACTTTGACCCGCGCGGCCCCATCGGGCCGATTGCTTACGAGCTGTTCCGGCGCTTGTCCGACCGGGTGAGTGCGGTGGCGCTCAACCCGCAGCCGCTGCCCCCGGTGGCCGACATGGCGCGCCTGCTGGCACAAAGCGTGGTGTCAGAAACGGCGTGGCAAATCCGCTTGGCGGGGCCCGACGCCAAGGCGGCGTCCGCGGGCGCGCCGGGCGGCGCGGCATTGCGCATCAGCGACTTCGTGGACTGGTGCGGCACCGGCCAGCTGGCGCAAAAGATCGCCGATCTGCTGCGCAAGCTGGGGCCACCCAAAGGCGGTGGCGATCCGCCGCCGCGCCCCGATGAGGATGGGCGGCTGTTGCTGATCATTGGTGCTGAACTGTTTGCCGCCCGCGAACTGACGGCGGACCTGGGCGCCGCCGGTGAAAAGCTGATGGCCCAGGGGCTGCAGCAGCTGGCCTGAAGCGCCCGGCGCGGCGGCCGGGGCAAGGCGGGCAGCGTTCTTTATACGGTGCTGACACGTTGGCGGGCCTGCGGCGCGGCCACAATCGCCGCATGGCTTGCCAACGCCCCACTGCCCACCCCACTGCCGCCCATGGACTTCCAGCGCATTCTTGACGACATCACCACCGCCCTGCAGGCCGAACTGCACGCCAACGGCCCCGGCGGGCAGGTGGCCAGCTACATCCCGGCGCTGGAGCGCGTGCCGGCGCACCACTTCGGCATGGCGCTGCGCACCTGCGACGGCCAAGAGGCCGTGTCGGGCGACGGCGCGCTGCCGTTCTCGATCCAGAGCATCTCCAAGGTGTTCACCCTGACGCTGGCCATGCGCCACATGAGCGAGCAGGCGCTGTGGTCGCGCATCGGGCGCGAACCTTCGGGCACGGCATTCAATTCGCTGGTGCAGCTGGAGTTTGAACACGGCACGCCGCGCAACCCCTTCATCAATGCGGGCGCCATCGCGGTGGCAGACCGGCTGGTGGACCTGTACGGCGACGCCGCCTGTGCCGAGCTGACTGCCTTTCTGAGCGACCTGGCCGGCCAGCCCATCGGCTATGACGAAGAAGTGGCCGCCTCCGAAGCCGCCACCGGCTACCGCAACCAGGCGCTGGCCAACTTCATGAAGAGCTTTGGCCGCATCGACTACCCGGTGCAAACCGTGCTGGACCTGTACTTTCACCAATGCGCGCTGTCGATGAGCTGCCTGCAGCTGGCGCGCGCGGCGTGCTATTTGTGCCGCGACGGCGCGCACCCCCTGACCGGCGGCGCGCCCATCGTCACCAACCGCCAGGCGCGCCGCATCAATTCGCTGATGCTGACCTGCGGCACCTACGACGCGGCGGGCGAATTCGCCTACCGCATCGGCCTGCCGTGCAAAAGCGGCGTGGGCGGCGGCATCCTGGCCGTGGTGCCCGATCACCTGACGCTGGTGGTGTGGTCGCCCGCGCTGGACGAGACCGGCAATTCGGTGCTGGGCCAGAAGGCGCTGGAGCTGTTCACGCAGCGCACCGGCCTGTCGATCTTCTGAGCGGAACGGCCCGCGCCCGCCCACGCCAAATTTGGCGCGCCGCGCTACAGTGCGGCGCATGCTGTTTCTTCGCCGCCGCATTCTGCGCAACCTGTGCCACGCGGGCTTTACGCAGGCGCAATGCCGTGCCGTGCGCCACACCCCGGCCATGTGGGCGCAGCTGGAACAGTTCTACCGCGCAGGTGGCCGCATCGAAAGGGTGAACGCCGATTTTTCTGGCGCCACCGGCTCGCCCGATGCGATTCGCTTTTTCTGCCCCCCAGCCCCTGCTCCCTGTGCGCACAGCACCTACGGCGCGCTGGCGCACGAGCTGGGCCACGCGCTGCAATGCCCCGAACAATGGCAGCCGCCCCAGGCCTTTGCCAGCGCCCAGGCCTACGCCCGCGCACGCGAGCTGGGCGAAGCCCATGCCTGGCTGAACCAATACCGCCTGGGCCGCGTGCGGCAGGGCGGCGCGCCCGAGCCCGCGCCGGTGCTGCAGATCGAAAACGATGCCGACTTCGGCACCACGGCGGTCGACATCTTTGACCACATTGCCCAGCGCGAAGCCGCTGGCTGGACCGAAGCGCAGCTGCTGGACGAGCTGGCCATGCTGAATGCCAACATGTTCCCCTGCGGCATGGGCGAGGGCAACCACAAGACCTATGGCCAGTGCAACCGCTGGGACTGGCTGCAGGCCACCCGCGCGCAGCACCCCGCGTTCAACGACTTTCTGCAGCGCCTGCCGCGGCCACCCCACGCGGGCGCTCAGAAGCTGCTGATGAAATTCAACCTGTTCACGGGCGCAGGTACAGGTGACGATGCAGCGTCGGCTGCGCAGCCCGTGCCAGCCGAAGCGCTTCAGGCGCTGGCCGATGGCCTGGCGTGCCTGCCGCGCGGCGACGACCTGGGCGCGCTCCATGCGCTGGCCTGCCGCACCGTGCCGCACGCGGTGCCAGGCGTGGCGGGCTGCGCGTGGCGTGGCCCAGGCCCAGCGTCGCCATAGGGCCTGCGCGCCCCGGCCGCCGCGCCGGGCCGGTTGGCGCTCTCCTACAGCGCGCGGTTCGCGTGGCCGACGTGCATCGCCGCCCCACGGGCCTCGCGCCGTCACACCTTGCTTGGCACAGTAGATGCATCGCGCCGCATTCGCCGCGTGCAATTTAGCAAGTGGCCCGCGTGGCCGTTTGATCTGACAAGGAGACTTCCATGACCGCACCCCAAACGCCCCGCAAGCCAGACACGCCCGCGCCGCTGCAAGTGCCTTCGCAAGACCCACGGCTGGTGGCCCAGGAACCCATTGATGCGCAAACCGCCGCGCGTGAAGTCAAAAGCGTCGGCGCGGGCGGCGGCATGGTGGCGGGCGTGGCCGCGGGCGCCGCCGTGGGCAGCGTCGTCGGTGGGCCAGTCGGCGCGGTGGTGGGGGGCACCGCAGGCGCCATCCTGGGTGCGCTGGGCGGCTACGCGGCGGTGGACGCGGCCGACCCCGACTACGGCTACTGGCGCGACAATTTCCGCAGCCAGCCGGGGCTGGTGGGCGACTACAACTTTGAAGACGACTACGCCCCCGCGTACCGCATGGGCTACCAGGGCCGTGCCCTTTACGCCGGCAAGACCTGGGCGCAGGCCGAGGGCGATCTGCAGCGCGACTGGGATGCGCTCAAAGGCGGCTCACGCCTCAGCTGGGAACAGGCCAAGACCGCCGGCCACGCGGCCTGGCACCGCGAACAGGCTTAGGGCTGGCAGCTGGGTGCGCCCGCGCGCTCAGCGATCAGCGCTTGGCGTTCGGCGTTCGGCTTGCAGAAAGCGCCAGGCTGTCGCCCAGGGCGGCACACGATGCCGCCAACCGCGCGGCGGCCAGGGGGCTGCCGTATGCCAGCCTGGCGGGGCCTTGGGCGGAGTCAACACTGCACATCGCGTGGCCACCCATTCCCGCTCAATAAATCTAATAAAAACAGGCTTCAGCGCCCGTCTATAGGGCGCATCCAGCTATGAATGTCATAGTGAATGCCGATCACCCAGCCTGCGCGTGCGCCGTATGCAGACTGGCCCGCAAGGCTTCGTCCCACGGGGTTTGTGGCTCGTCGCGGCCCAGCACTTCGCACAGCCGCAGGTTCGACAGCTGCAGCGGCTGCTGCCACAGCCAGCGCATCTCCAGCAGTTCGCGGCTCAGCGGATGAAAGGGGGCGGCCAAGCGCAGCGCCCACCACGGAAATGGCTGGATGCGCGGGCGGTGGCCACTGGCCTGCGCCAAGCCATCGGCCATGCGCCGGGCCATGGTCTGGCCATCGGCGTCCCAGTGGCCTGCGGTGTGGAACACCGCGTTCCGTGGCAGTTGGCCGCGCCTTTCCAGCAGCAGGCCAACGGTGTGCGCAAAGTCGTCCACGTACGCCCATTGATGGCCCACACCGGCCGTGCCCGGCTGCCGAAGGGTGCGCACGCGCGGGAAAGGCGGCGTGGCCGCATCCGTGCCTGGGTAGCCAGCCGCGGCCGGTTTAACCCCCGCCGCAACGCTGGGCCAATCTGGCCGGTTCAGCGCCGGCAGCATCGCCTGGGTCATCCAGCTGTTGGGTGCGTGGGCGCCAAAGAAGTCGCCGGCACGCACGATCAGCGTGCGGCAACGGCCGGCTTCGGCGGCGGCCTGCAGGCGCGCTTCCATCGCCTGGCGCAGGCGGCCCTTGGCCGTGCCGGCGGGCGGCTGCGGCACGTCTTCGCCGATCGGCGCGGCGCTGGGCTGCAAGGCGTACACGTTGCCCGGCAGCACCACGGTGACCTGCGGGTGGGCCACGGCGTCCAGCACGGCGTCGACCATCGGCAGCAGCTGCGCGTGCCAGCCGGTGTAGTTGGCCGGGTTGGCGGCGTGCACGATCACGCCGCAATCGCGCGCCGCGCTGCGCAGCGCACCGGGCCGCAGCGCATCCACCTGGCGCCAGGGCAGGCGGGCCAGCGCCGGGTAGGCCGGCACGCGCGGCGCCACGGCAGAGCGCCCCGCCAGCGTGACGCGCATGCCCATCAGCGCCAGCCGGTGGGCGAGTGCCGCACCGGCCGCGCCCGATGCGCCCAGCACCAGCGCGTGGTCGGCGTTGGCCGGTGCGGCATTCGAATGTGGTGAAAGAGCAAGGGGCATCACGGGGCCATGCAAATGGAGGAGGGCAAGTGGCGATTCTTCCAGTCAAATAGGGGTATCGGAAGCGAACAAACAGCGCATCTGTCATTCAAAACTGAATGGATAAGCGCCGCCGCGCGCTAGCATGCGCCCATGCCCAGGCCAAAACCCCAGCCGCACCCATCCACCGCCGATGGCGCTGCGCCGTCGCGCCCGGGGCCGGCATCGGGAGAAGCTTCATCGCTTGAAACGGCCACCCCGGCCGCCGCCGACGTGCGCGTTCACCGCGCCGATGCCCCCGCGCCGGAACCCAGCTGGGACGAGCTGCGCGCCCTGCACGCCGTGTTGGCCCACGGAAGCCTGTCTGCCGCAGCGCGCGCGCTGGCCAGCAGCCAGCCCACGCTGGGCCGCCACATCGCCGCGCTGGAAACGCGCTGGGGGATGGCGCTGTTCAGCCGATCCAAAACCGGCCTGAAGCCGACCGAAGCCGCGCTGGCGGTGGCACCGCTGGCCGATGCCATGGCCGCGCAAACCCGGGCGATGGGCCGCGTCGTCGAAGCCTGGCGCAGCCCGCAGCTGCAAGGCACCGTGCGCCTGGCCGCCAGCGACATCATGGGCCACCTTGTGCTGCCGCCGCTGCTGGCCGATCTGCAGGCCGCGCACCCCGGCATCCGCATCGAACTGAGCCTGAGCAACCAGGTGCAAGACCTGCTGGGGCGCGAGGTCGACCTGGCCGTGCGCATGCGCCAACCGCACCAGCCCGCGCTGCTGGCCCAGCGCGTAGCCGACCGCCACGTCGGCCTGTTTGCCCACCGCCGCTACCTGGCCGAGCACGGCACGCCCCAGCAGGAGGCCGATTTGCAGCAGCACCGCCTGATCGGCCACGACCGGCAGGCGCCGCTGAACTTGCCGCCCGCCTACGCCGCCATCTGGCAGCGCGCCCACTTCGCCCTGCGCTGCGACGACCAGCCCGCGCAGTGGGCGCTGCTGTGCGCCGGTGCCGGCATTGGCGTGGGCCAACTGGCGCTGGCCGCCCAGCAGCCCGATCTGCAACGCGTACTGCCGCAGATCGAACTGAGCTTGCCCGTCTGGCTGTGCATGCACGAAGACCTGCGCCACAGCGCGGCGCACATGGCCGTGTTCAGGGCGTTGGCGCAGGGGCTTCGGCACGCGGCTTGATCGCCGTCAAGCGGGCAGCGCGCACAGCGTCGGGCGCCGCTGCCGGGGCCGTTTCGGGCGCCTTTCGGGGCGACAATCGGGGACGTGAACATCCTCTCCATCCAGTCCCACGTCTCCTACGGCCATGTGGGCAACTCGGCCGCCGTGTTTCCCCTGCAGCGCCTGGGGCACGAGGTCTGGCCGGTCTACACCGTCAACTTCTCCAACCACACGGGCTACGGCACCTGGGGCGGATCGGCGATTCCGGCCAGCGAGGTCGCGGCCATCATCGACGCCATGGACGGACGCGGCGCGCTGGCGCAGGTCGACGCGGTGCTGAGCGGCTACCAGGGCGGCGCCGACATTGCCGAGGTGATTCTGTCCACTGTTGCGCGCGTCAAGGTGCACAACCCGCGCGCCGTCTACGCGTGCGACCCGGTCATGGGCAACGCCAAGTCGGGCTGCTTTGTGGCGCCGGCCATTCCGGTGCTGCTGCGCGATCTGGTGGTGCCCGCGGCCGACATCGTGACGCCCAACCAGTTCGAGCTGGGCTTTCTGACCCAGTGCGAAGTGCGCACGCTGGACGAAACCCTGGCCGCCGTCGACGCCACCCTGGCCATGGGCCCGCGCACCGTGCTGGTCACCAGCGTGGAATGCCCGGGCCGCGCGCCCGGCACCATCGAAATGCTGGCCGCCGACGCAACCGGCGCCTGGATCGTCACCACGCCGCACCTGCCTTTCAAGGCCAACGGATCGGGCGATGTGACGGCCGCGCTGTTCACCGCGCACTACCTCAGCACCGGTTCGGCCGCCGCAGCGCTGGCCATCACCACCGCCAGCGTGTTCGAGCTGCTGGCGCGCACCCACCAGTCCGGCCAGCGCGAATTGCAACTGGTGCAGGCGCAAGACGCGTACGTCAATCCGCAGCGGCGGTTTGAGGTGCGCCAGCTGCGCTGAAGCCTGCGCGCAGGTTTCCAAGCCAAATCGGCCTGCAGCGCCCTATACACGGGCGCTACCAGCTATAAAAACAGAAGTAAACAGGCGCCCCAAATGCCCGTGCGCCCGCCAGCCTCGTGCTGACCCGGCGGGACGATTGCCAGCGCATGCGCGCCTCGCCTTGCCAGGGCACCCGCGCCGGCACCCACGGGGCCAAAGGGCCGGCCTGGCCCATGCAAATCCAGGCACACGGCCACGGGCGCCCGCCGGATCGCCGCAGCGCCCACTCACGCCGAATCCCGCGGCAGCTGGCGCCCTTTATAGTCGCCGGATGTTTGTTACTGCTCTTTCATGGCGCGCGTGCCTGGCGCGCTGCCTGGCTCTGTTGGGCCTGTGGCTGATGGCCACCAGCGCGATCGCGCAAGCCACAGGCGATCTGCGGGTGGGCTCCAAACGCTTTACCGAGTCGTACATCCTGGCCGAAATCGTGGCGCAGGCCGCGCGCCAGGGCGGCCACCCGGCAAAAGTCAGCCAGGGCCTGGGTAACACCGCCATCGTCTACGAGGCGCTGCGCGCCGGGCAGATCGACGTGTACCCCGAATACACCGGCACCATCGCGCAGGAGATCGTCAAAGACCCCACGCAGAACAGCATCGAAGCGCTGAACCGCGCCCTGGCGCCGATGGGCCTGGGGGTGGGCGTGCCGCTGGGCTTCAACAACGGCTACGCGCTGGCCATGCGGGCCGAACAGGCCAGCGCGCTGGGCATTACCCGCCTGAGCGATCTGGCGCGCCACCCGGATCTGAAGCTGGGCCTGTCCAACGAGTTCATTGGCCGCGCCGACGGCTGGGCCGGGCTGGCCGCGCGCTACGGCTTTACCCAGCAGCCGCGCGGGCTGGACCACGGGCTGGCCTACGAGGCGCTGTTGCAGCGCCAGATCGACGTGCTGGACATCTACACCACCGATGCGCAGATCGGCAAGATGGACTTGACCGTGCTGACCGACGATCAGGGCTACTTTCCGCGTTACGAAGCGGTGCTGCTGTACCGCCGTGAACTGCTCGACGATCTGCCCGCCACCTGGCAGTCGCTGCAGCGGCTGGAAGGCACCATCAGCGAAGCCGACATGATCGCCATGAACGGGCAGGCGGTGTTGCACGCGCAGCCCTTCGCGCAGATTGCGCAGGGCTTTGTGCGCTTTTTGCTGGGCGGCACCGGCGCATCGGGTGCCGCTGCGGGCGAAGCCGATCCCGTGAATGCCGCCGCCACGGGCACCTTGCCGCTGGACCCCACCGATGGCGCCGCACCCGGCAGCGCCCCCGCTTCGGCCGCGCCCGCGGCCACTGCGCCGCCCCAGGCGGGCTTTGTGGCGCGCTTTTGGCAGCGCCTGTGGGCGCCTGACCTGTGGCGGCTGCTGGGGCAGCACCTGCTGCTGGTGGCGGTTTCCGTCGGCCTGGCCACGCTGATCGCCGTGCCGCTGGGCGTTGCGCTGTTTCCGCGCCCGCGAGAGCGCGCCTTGGCGCTGGGCGCCGCCGGGGTGCTGCAAACCATTCCGTCGCTGGCGCTGCTGGCGGTGCTGATTGCCATGCTGGGCATGATTGGCAAGGTGCCGGCGCTGATTGCGCTGACCGCCTACAGCGTGCTGCCGATCCTCAGCAACACCTGCGCCGGCCTGAACGAGATACCCGCCGGGGTGCGCAACGCCGCCGCCGCCTTGGGCATGACGCGCAAGCAGCGCCTGGCCCTGGTCGAATTCCCGCTGGCGCTGCCCACGGTGCTGGCCGGCATCCGGACGGCCACCGCGATTGCGATTGGCACTGCCACCATTGCGGCCTTCATCGGCGCAGGCGGCTTGGGCGAGCGCATTGTTACCGGCCTGGCGCTGAACGACAGCGCCCTGCTGCTGGCCGGTGCGCTGCCCGCGGCGGGCCTGGCGCTGTTGAGCGAGGCGCTGTTCGAGCTGATCGGCCGCAAGCTGGCCGCGCGCCGCCGCCCGCCGGCCAAAGCCGCACTGGCCCTGCAGCCGCGCCGCCGATCCGCCACCGGCAAGGCGGGCAGCGCGGGCAGCACGCCCACAGACCGCAAGCGCAAGCGCAGGCCGCACCCGCCCACGGGCGACGGCGCCCGCCCCGAAAGGCCAACGCCGGCACAAGTGCCCGTGAAGCGCCGCACGCTGGACCTTTCCGAGGTTGACCCCGACGCCCCCGACCGGCGCCACCCCGGCAGCTGATGCCGCCGCGCTGCTGCCCCTAGGCACCATCGCTAAAAATGTGGCCAAATCGGGCTGCAGCGCTTGATACACGGGCGCAAGCAGCTATGGATACAGAAGCAAATGCCCACGCCGCCTGCCTGAACCCATGGCCCGGGCCGATGGCCGGGCGCATGGCGCTGCCAGCGGCCGCTTGCCCATCGCCTGGTTGGGCTGTGGCGCGGCATGGCTTTGCCATCACCGTGCTTTACGATTCGCCCGACATTCCGCAGATTTCCCGCCACCGGTTCTTGCGCCCACGCGCCTGAGCCGGGCCTGACCTTCTCTTTGCATGATTCGCCTGCACAACCTTGATTTCTGTGAGCCAGCCGCGCCCGGCCCAGACCGCGTGGCCGCCCACTGCCTGTGGGGGCAGCGCTTTGGCGCGCCGCTGACCGACGCGCCGAACGCCCCCGCCCATCACTCCGCCCAACACCCCGCCCATTCCCCCGCTGGCTTACCGCTGACCGATTGCGCGCTGCCGCGCCTGGTTGAATGGATGAAGGCGCCGGTGGACGACCTTTGGCTGGCCGGCGCCACGGGCGGCGAAACCCAGACCGGCCGCACCGGCGCCGTGCGCTGGTGGCAACGCGGTGGCTGGCTGGCCGCCGCGGTGGACCTGCCAGAGGCAGACGACGGCGAGGGCATGCAGGCACTGGCCGGCCAGGCCTACGACGAACTGTTTGCCGTGCTGCAGGCGCGCGGCACGCCGCACGTGCTGCGCTTTTGGAATTACCTGGCACGCATCAACGAAGAAGCGGCGGGGCTGGAACGCTACCGCCGCTTCAACCACGGGCGGCAGCAGGCGTTTGACCGCGCGCGCCGCAGCGCGTTTGAAGGATCGCCCGCCGCCAGCGCCCTGGGCAGCCCGCCCGGCGCGCCGCTGCAGGTGCGCCTGATCGCCTCGGCCGAGGGCAGCAGCGTGCCGATCGAGAACCCGCGCCAGGTGTCGGCCTACCGCTATCCCACGGCGTATGGCGCGGTGGCCCCCACGTTTTCGCGCGCGGCCCTGCTGGCGCGTGGCGATGGCAGCCCGCTGCTGACCATATCCGGCACCGCCTCGATCCTGGGCCACGCCAGCGTGCACCCCGGCGACGTGCGTGCGCAGGCGCTGGAAGCCTGCCGCAACCTGGACGCCGTGCTGGACACCGCGCGCGCCCAGGCCGCCGAACGTGGGCTGGGCGTGCTGGATGGGCTGGCCAACGCCAGCCTGACCGTGTACGTGCGCCATCCGCAAGACGCGGCCACCGCAGCGCAGGCCCTGACCGCCTACCTGGGCGCCGACGCCCCCGCGCTGGCGCACGCCGTGTGGCTGCAGGCGGACATTTGCCGCGACGACCTGCTGGTGGAAATTGAAGGTGTGGTCGCCGGGCCGCCGCCTGGCTGAAACTGCTGGGTGGCTGGGTGGCTGGGTGGCTGGGTGCCAGATGCCTGCGCGTGAAAGCCAGTGCGTAGGGCGGAGTGCGGAGTGCGGTCAACTTGGTGCCAATTCGGCCCCTGGCGCTTGTCCAGACTGCGGAAGCTGCTATCTGATGTGTAGCGAAAAGGGCACGATCGCCCGGCCGCCAACGCAGCGCTGGCGCACCCTGCTGGCGGTCACGCCCGCCATCCAAGCCGCCACCGCGCCAACTATCGCGCCAACCGTCAGGCCTGCCAAACGCCCCAGCCGGCCGATCGCAGGTCGATGCCGATTTCGATCTCGCGCGCCACGGCGGCGTCGTAGCGCATGGGGTTGAAGCCCTCGTACAAATCCGGCAGCAAACGCTGGCCGTAGCGCATCACGTAGCGGTTGGACTGGATGCCCGCCTTGTGCTTGTCAAAGCGCAGGTCCGGGTCCAGCCCGGTCATGCCCACGTACACGCAGGGCTTGCCCGCCAGGTAGTTGGGGTTGCAGCGCACAAAGCGCGCATGGTCCAGCAC
>JAGOEM010000290.1 GCA_017997715.1 Ottowia sp. | reverse complement strand
CCCCCCCTCTCCGTCCCGCCCACCCTCTTGTGTAGCCGGCTCCACCGCCCCATCGGCGCCCTCCGTCAGCTGGCCCGACGCCGCGCGCCGCGCGGCCTTCGAGGCCTGGCTGGCCCCGCTGGTGGCGCTGCACCAGTTGCTGCCCGCCACGCTGCGCCCGGCTTCGGCGGACGCCAGCTTTCGGCGCTACCTGCGCATCGACAGCGCCACCGGCGCCAGCCGCATCGTGATGGATGCGCCGCCCGACAAGGAGAACTGCGCGCCCTTTGTGCACGTTCAGGGCCTGATGGCCGGCGCCGGCCTGCATGTGCCGCAGATCCTGGCGTGGGACGCGCCCAGCGGCTTCATGCTGTTGTCCGACCTGGGCCACCAGACGCTGATCGAGCGGCTGGACCCCGCACAACCGCAAGCCGCCTTCGCCTGGTACGAGCAGGCCACCGATGTGCTGCTGGACTGGCAAAAGGCCTCCACACCCGGCGTGCTGCCGGTGTACGACGAAGCCCTGCTGCGCCGCGAACTGGCGCTGTTTCCCGATTGGTACCTGGCGCAGCACCGTGGTGTGACGCTCGATGGCAACCAGCAGGCCACGCTGAACAGCGCCTTTGATGCCATCGTGGCGCATAACCTGGCGGCGCCCTCGGTCTATGTGCACCGCGACTTCATGACCCGCAACCTGATGGCACCCGTCGAAGAAGGCGGCCCCTTGGGCGTGCTGGATTTTCAGGATGCCGTGTATGGCCCCATCACGTACGACATCGCCAGCCTGCTGCGCGACGCCTTCATCAGCTGGGAAGAGGAATTTGTCATCGACATTACCGTGCGTTACTGGGAGAAAGCGCGCAAGGCCGGCCTGCTGGGCGCCCGCAGCGCCAGTGGCTGGGGCGATGACTTTGGCGAGTTTTACCGCAGCGTCGAGTGGATGGGCCTGCAGCGCCACCTCAAGGTGGCCGGCATCTTTGCCCGCCTGACCCTGCGCGACGGCAAACCCAAGTACCTGGCCGATGCGCCGCGCTTCATGGGCTATATCCGCGCCACGGCCCACCGCTACCGGCAACTGGGGCCGCTGCTCAAGATGCTGGACCAGATTGAGGGCACCGAGCCCGTGACTGGGTTTGCGTACGGCCGGATGTGACCCTTCCCACAGGACGCCACACCGTACGGCGCCATACCGCGCCGTACCCGGTTGAACCCGGTCTTTTCCGACGATTTTGAATGAAATGTGCCGCAAGTCCAGGTATTACCTTCACTTGTTGCTATTAATTGGATAGCAAATGCCCCGTTTTCACTGCCCGGTTCCTTTGGTCACCGGCGCCGAGCTCGACCTGCCCCCCGGCGCCGCGCGGCATGTGCAGGTGCTGCGCCTGCAGCCGGGCGACCGCATCACGCTGTTCCACGGCGGCCCGGGCGACGACAGCCCCAGCGGTGAGTTTGACGCCACCGTGCTGCGCATGGGCCGCAGCGACGTGCAGGTGCAAATCGGCGCGCGCCACGCCATCGACCGCGAGGCGCCGCGCGCGGTGCACCTCCTGGCCGGCATCACCGCCAACGAGCGCATGGACTGGCTGGTGGAAAAAGCCACCGAACTGGGCGTTGCCAGCATCACGCCGCTGGTGGCCGAGCGCAGCGTGCTCAAGCTGCGCGGCGAGCGCGCCGACAAGAAAATCGCCCACTGGCAGGCAGTGGCCGTGGCCGCCTGCGAGCAATGCGGCCGCAACCGCGTGCCTGTGGTGCACGCCGCCGTAGACCTGGCCGGCTGGGTGCGGGCGCATGCCGCAGCGGCACCCACAACATCACCATCAACATCACCCCCAACATCACCGGAAGCCGCCCAGCGCCTGCTGCTGTCACTGCGCCCGGACACCGCCCCGCTGCACGTGGCCGCAGCCGTTGACGGGGGCCGGCGCCCCGTGTGGTTCCTCTCCGGCCCCGAAGGCGGGCTCAGCGGCGCGGAAGAAGATCTGGCGCTGTTGAGCGGCTTTGCCCCGGTGACGCTGGGCCCGCGCGTGCTGCGCGCCGAAACCGCCCCCCTGGCGGCGCTGGCAACCCTGGCAGCGCTTGCGCAGATGGCGCGCCCGTAGAAATCTGTAGCGGCCCGTTGAGGCCTGCCCGCAGCGCGTGGCCCCGCGGGCGCGCCGGCCGTGGCGCCCATTGGGCCTGTTCGGCTACTTGACGGGCTTGATCGCGCCGCAGTCGGCTGCCAGCCACTTGCCGGTCTGGGCCATGTCGATCTGTTCAGGCTTGCCGTTCGACATCGTCTTGACCTTGAAGTTACCGCTGTATGCGGTCGGCCCGTTGAAGGTCATGGTGCCTTCGCCCGAGCTGGGCGGCTCGTCTTGACCGCCCTTGCAACTGAACGTCATCGCCAGCGTGTTGGCCCCTGTGCGCTTGATGTTCTGAGTACAGCCGTCTTGCGGAGGAATCGTGTCTTGGTTGGCCTGCTCGGGCGTGATGCAGATCTTGACGGTCTGCCCCGTCGGCCCGATGCCCACGCCTTGCTGCGCCAACATTTGCTCCATCTGCTTGCGCTGCGCGGGCGGCATGCTGGCCAGAGACTTTTGCATTTGCGCCATGGCCGCCTCCATCTGCCCGCTTTGGGTTTTCATGGATATCGCGTGCTCCCACAAGCCAGGGCGCATCTTTTGCGTTTGGGCGCCGGCGGCGCCCGACAGGGCCACCAGGGCGACACAAGCGACTGCAGGCACGGCGGAAACGATGTAACGGGGAATCTGTGGCGACATGGCGTGTTTTGCTCCAGGTGTTTTAGTACAGGTTGGCGATGCGCCCTGGCCTATTGCTTGGGCCCTTGGATGGTTGAACCGTTCACCTTGAGCTGGTCGAAAGGCTGCACCGGCTTCGACAAGCTCGCCCCGAACGGAATGTGAAGACTTCACTGGGCCGGGTTTATAGACCAGGCTTCGGTAAGGTTCCGATGACGGGGCGCTCCGCGTCAAAGACGCACAGTATCCCCAATCAGCGGCGAAATGACCACTGGCCAAGTGGCACCCGGCTGTCCGCGTGATTGATGCGCACCGTGCGCGCGGTTTCGCGTCATGCGCTCAAGTGGGGCGGCGCGCGCAACTGTTCCGGGGTGGTGAACCAGTCGGCAGAGGCACCCCCACGCGCACGCGCCTGGGCCAGCTCGTGGCGCGCCACGGTGCGCAAATGCACTTCATCGGGCCCATCCATCAGGCGCAGCGCACGGCCCCAGGTCCAGAAGGCCGCCAGCGGGGTGTCGGGCGACAGGCCCATGGCGCCAAAGATCTGCATGGCGCGGTCCACCACGCGCTGCTGCAGGCGCGCGGCCACCACTTTGATGGCCGCGATCTGGGCACGCACCGCGCGTACATCGGCCGTATC
>JAGOEM010000119.1 GCA_017997715.1 Ottowia sp. | reverse complement strand
CACTGACCTGGATGCCGTTCTGCGCAATGATGGGCGGCGGCAGCGTGCCGGTGATGGTGTTGCCGCGCACCGTGACGTTCGATCCCGTGTTCGATACGGTGATGCCGTTCTTTTGAAAGTCGTCGATCACGGAGTTCAGCACCTGCCCGCTGCCCACCTGGGACGTGACGGGCGCGCCAAAGCGAATGCCACTGCCGTTCTGGCTGCCGGCCAACGGCTCGTCGCGGATTGCCGTGATGTGGGCGGTGTCCAGGGTGAAGTTGGCGTTGCCGCCCACGAACACACCATAGCCAATCGACCCACTGGAGCTGGGCCCCGGGCCACGTATTTGCAGGTTGCGCATGACCGCGCTGGTGCTGGCGCCGGTAGCGAAAACGATGGCGGTCTGCTGCCCACCGCTGCCCGGTGATATGACCGGGTTGACGGCCAACACGGCAGGCGCGCGCACGATGGTGCTGGCGCTGCCAGCGCCCTCGATCGTGACGCTCTTGGCGATGGTGATCTGTTCGGTGTACGTACCCGCGGCCAGCAGCACGGTGTCACCACTGGCTGCCGCCTGCGTCAGTGCGTAACCGATCGTCAGGCAGGGTGTGGACTGGCAATTGCCCGCATCCGCCCCGCTGGGGCCCACATTCAAAGTGGCGGCGCAAACCGCACCGAGCGGTGCAACCATGGCCATGCACCAGATAGCCCATCGCGTGGATCGTTGGCGGAGCCTGCTCTTATTCATTTTTCGTCCTTGGTGGCTGCCGTTCAAATGTATTTCAATGAAACCTTATGCATTACATTTCGCCGTGCAAATGTCACAAAACCCAGGAATGAATCGGGTGAGGCCCCGGTCCAGGGCGGTCGCATCCATCACCGGGTGATGAAGCGGATCGAACCCGATGACGCATGCGCCTGGCAGCCGGCCCGTGGCTGCGTACCGACCGCCTTACTGAGCGGACAAGCGCATCACTTGCTGAAAATCCTGCCGGGCCAGCAAGCTGTCCAGCCACCGCATCAACGCAGGAGGGAGCGCCGCGTGCGCACGCGGAAGGTCATGGCGCACCAGCTGCCGAACGAAAGGCGCGATGGCAAAGTCGGCCAGTGCGGGCCGGGGGCCGTACAAACCGGGCGCGTCGGGTGCTGAACCCTCCAGCCGTAGGTTCAGCCCATGAAGAAAATCCGCCGCGTGCTTGAAATGCTGGTCTGAGAAAGACCGCTCTACCCCGCCTGCCGCATCTTCAGCGCTTGAGTTGGGCCATTCCGACTGGAACCGCACCGGGTACTTGTAGCGATCCAGATGCGGCTTGAAGCGCTGTTCGCATTCGTCGATCAGCGACAGCATCTCGGCCAGCGTGCCGTGTACGGGCGTCAGCCAGCCCTCTGGGTCGTGCTGGTTCAGCGCCCACAGCATGATGTCCAGGCTTTGGTCAATCACTTGTCCATCGGGCAGCACCAGCACGGGCACCGTGCCTTTGGGCGACGCCTGCAGCAAAGCGGCGGGTTTGTTGCGCAGGGCGACTTCCACCTGTGCCACCGGCAGGCCCGCGCTTTGGATGGCCCAGCGCGCCCGCATCGCGTAGGGGCAGCGGCGAAAGGTGTAGAGCGTGGGCAGCACCGTGGTCACGTGGTCGTTGGTGTACCGCACAGACTCCTAGCGCGCCGGAAGGATTTCCGGGCGCTTGAGCTGGTCGACGCTCAGGCGGAAGCTGGAAGGGCCTGCGACCAGCATTTGCGCCGCCGCCGCCTTGGCCACCGGCTGGACGATGCTGAAGTGGTCGTAGCCCGGCACTTCCAGGCAGCGCAGGGCGGGGATTCTCTCGGCGTGCTCGCACATGGCGCTCAGGCTGCGCAGGTTGCTGGGCGACTGCTTGCCTTCGATGACGAATGTGGGCGATCGGATGCTGGTCATCCAGTGGCCGGGCGAGCGCAGTTGCATTTCGTCCTCGGCGTTCAGCAGGCTGTTCCAACGGATGCCATTGCCGTAGTCAGGCCCGTAATCGCGCACATCGCCCACCGGGCCCAGGGCCAGCACGGCGGCAAAGCGCTTGCTGCGCTGCGCCACCAGCAGCGCCAGCGTGCCGCCGGTGCTGTGGCCGCCCAGGTAGATCTGTGCAGGGTCGACATGGGGCTGATTGGCCAGATGGTCGGCGGCGGCCAGCACGTCGTCCACCTCGCCCATGCCCAGTTCCTTGGCGCCGGGGTTGGTGTTGCCCCCGCGCAGTGTGGGGAACATCACCACCAGGCCCGCTTCGCGAAAGGCCTGGGCCGATTGGTCGTTGCCGGGTTCGCCGCGCACCCAGAAATCACCCAGGGTATTGGTGTCACCCCCAGTCAACCAGATGACGGCGGGATATTTGCGCGCGTCCTTCAGGTTGGGCGTGATGAAGGCGGCCAGCGTACGGCCGGCGCTTTCATAGTCTGACCGCACGTACAGCTTGGGCGGCGGCTCGGGCAGCGGCGTGCGGCGCAGGTCGCTGAGGGCCACGGCGGTCTTGAAGCCCTGGCGGGCCTCGGTCAGTGTGCGGCCGGCATCCACCACGGTCTGCGCGGCGCGGCGTTGTTCGGCCAGCGCCTGGGCGGTGGCGGTTTCTTGCCGTTCGGCGGCCAGGCGCACTTCGGCTTGCTGCCGGGCGTCGTAGCTGGCGCGGGTGATGCAGTCCAGCTGCGCCTCGATCGCATAGCCATCTTGCTTGGCCTTTTCGCGCGCCGCGGGCGTGCCCAGCTTGCCCCCAAAGCAGACCGCCTGGTCGCGCGTGGCACCGGGCGCGCCGCGCTGCATGCGCCCCAATTGGCCCCACAGAACCCATATGAGAAAGGCGGCGCCCATCGTGAATGCGATGAGACGGCTGACGGATTTCCATTCAGTGTGGCGGGAGGGCATGGCAACGCAAAGAAAAAAGCACCTTCCAAACAGAAAGTGAGAGAAAGTGCGGGCCGATTGTGACCAAGGCGGGCGGCGGTTTGCCTTGGTCACCGATCGCGTGCGCTGCGGCAGCGCGGATTAATTGTCTATTTGCGCAGCGCTTGCAGCTTGGCGAACGCCGCAGCCATCTGGTTGTCCGCCGCAGGCGCCGAACCGGCGCGGCCGCCCTGGTTGGGCCGCTGGCCACGGCCCGCGCCCTCAAAACGGTTCTCGCGCGGGCCATCGCGCCGCGCGGGGGCGGCGTCCAGCTTCATCGTCAGGCTGATGCGGCCACGGGCCACATCCACCTCCAGCACCTTCACTTTGACGATCTGGCCGGTCTTGACGACCTCGCGTGCATCGCTGACGAAGCGGTTGGCTAGCTGGCTGACGTGCACCAGCCCATCCTGGTGCACCCCCAAATCGACAAACGCGCCGAACTGGGCGACGTTGCTGACCGTGCCTTCCAGCACCATGCCCTCTTGCAGGTCCTTCAGGTCTTCCACGCCGTCGTTGAAGCGCGCCACCTTGAAATCCGGGCGCGGGTCGCGGCCGGGTTTTTCCAACTCGGCCAGGATGTCCTTGACGGTGATGGCGCCAAACTGCGCGGTCGCAAACTGCTCGGGTTTCAGGGGTTTGAGCAGCTCGGCGCGGCCCATGATCTGGTCGATCGGCTTGCCGGTGGTGGTGATGATCTGCTCGACCACGGGATAGGTTTCGGGGTGCACGCCGGTCACGTCCAGCGGGTTGTCGCCGCCGCGAATGCGCAGGAAACCGGCGCTCTGCTCGAAAGTCTTGGGCCCCAGGCCGCTCACATCCAGCAGCTGCTGGCGGCTTTTGAAGGCGCCATTGGCTTCGCGCCAGCGCACCACGGCCTTGGCCACCGTGCCCGACAGGCCCGACACGCGGGTCAACAGCGGCGCGCTGGCGGTGTTCAGGTCCACGCCCACGCCGTTCACGCAGTCTTCGACCACGGCGTCCAGCTGGCGCGCCAATTCGCTCTGGTTCACGTCGTGCTGGTACTGGCCCACGCCGATGGATTTGGGGTCGATCTTCACCAGCTCGGCCAGCGGGTCTTGCAGCCGCCGGGCAATGCTGGCAGCGCCGCGCAGGCTGACGTCGACGTCGGGCAGCTCCTGGCTGGCGTATTCGCTGGCGCTGTAGACAGATGCGCCGGCTTCGCTGATTACTACTTTTTCGATAGCTGGTGACGCCCGCCCATCGAGCGCTGCAGCGTGTTTTTGCACCAATTTGATGAGATCGCCTGCCAGCTTGTCGGTTTCGCGGCTGGCGGTGCCGTTGCCAATGGCGATCAGCTGCACGCCGTGCTGGGCCACCAGCCGGCCCAGGGTGTGCAGGCTGCCGTCCCAGTCTTTGCGGGGCTCGTGCGGGTAGACGGTGGCGGTTTCCACCAGCTTGCCGGTGGCGTCGCACACGGCCACTTTCACGCCGGTGCGGATGCCGGGGTCAAGCCCCATCACGACCTTCTGGCCGGCGGGCGCGGCCAGCAGCAGATCGCGCAGGTTGTCGCCAAACACCTTGATGGCCACCTTTTCCGCGTCTTCGCGCAGGCGGGCGAACAGGTCGCGCTCGGTGCTCAAGGAAAGCTTGACGCGCCAGGTCCAGGCCACGCACTTGCGCAGCAGGTCGTCGGCCGCGCGGCCGCTGTGCGACCAGCCCAGGTGCAGTGCGATGCGGCCTTCGGCCAGGCTGGGTACCGCTACAGAAGGTGTAGCTGCTGGCGCTTGCTGCGCCTGCGGTAGAACCAGTTTTGCATCCAAAACCTCAAGCTGGCGACCACGAAACACCGCCAGCGCGCGGTGCGATGGCACGCGGCCGATCGGCTCGTCGTAATCAAAGTAGTCGCGGAACTTGGCGATTTCGGGGTCGTTTTCGTTCTTGCCGCTGGCCAGCTTGCTTTGCAGCAAACCATCGGCCCACAGCCATTCGCGCAGGCCTTGTACCAGCGCGGCGTCTTCGGCCCAGCGTTCGCTCAGGATGTCGCGCACGCCATCCAGCACGGCAGGCACGGTGGTGAAGTCTTCGCCGCCCTCGCCTTTTTCGGCCTTCACGAAGGGCTTGGCCGCTTCGGCTGGGTCCAGCGTGGGGTCGGCAAACAGCTGGTCGGCCAGCGGCTCGATGCCGAATTCGCGTGCAATCTGGCCTTTGGTGCGGCGCTTTTGCTTGTAGGGCAAGTACAGGTCTTCCAGCTCTTGCTTGGTGGGTGCGGCGTGGATGGCGGCCTGCAGCTCGGGCGTCAGCTTGCCCTGCTCTTCGATGCTTTTCAGCACCGCCGCGCGGCGGTCGTGCAGCTCGCGCAGGTAGGCCAGGCGCGCTTCCAGCTCGCGCATCTGCACGTCGTCCAGGCCGCCGGTGGCCTCTTTGCGGTAGCGCGAGATGAAGGGGACGGTGGCGCCGCCGTCGAGCAGGTCGACGGCCGTCTGGACTTGCGCTTCGCGTACTTTCAGTTCAGCGGCAATCTGGGCGGTGATGGTGAGCAGAGACATCGGCAAGGCAGGGCCCGCGCGATCCAACGCCGCGGGCACGGTCTAAAAAAGGAGCGACGAGTTTGCCATAGGGGGTCAGTGCCCCCGCTGGCGGCTGACTGGCCCGCGCTGCTGTAGGCGGGTTGCAAGCTTTGTTCGAGCCCCGCTGCCAGCGGCCCGTCAGGCCCGGTGGTCCCGCCGCGCGGTGCCCAAGGGCACGCGAAGCTGCACGCGCGCGCCTCGCCCAGGCGCTGAATCGACCCGGAGAGACCCGCCCAAGCGCTGGGCACGCGCGTGCATGCCGCGCAGCCCGCGTCCGCGCATGCCGCTGCCCACCACGCGCTGACGGAAGCTGCCGGCAGTCGAAAACCCTTGGCCGTTGTCTTGAATCTCCAGCACGAATTCATGGCGCGAGCGCGAGACCTGGCTGCGAACCACCACCCTGCGCGCGCCGGAATGCCGGATCACGTTGGCCAGCGCCTCCTGTGCAACGCGCAGCACCTGTACGGCGGTATCGCCTTTCAGGTGCTCAAGCGATTCCGTTTCCTCCATGTCCCAGCGCATGGCAATGCCAGCGGCGTCCAGCAGCGGCTGTGTGCGGTAGCGCAGATTGGCCAGGTGACACAGCACGGTGCCTTCGGTCACGGCGCCGTCGACCAGCAGCTTCAGCTCCAGCAGGCATTGCTGCAGCGAAGCGGCGGTTGCGCGCTGCTGCGGCGTGCCGTCTTCCAGCGATGCGATGATGGATGTCAGGTGGTAGCCCACGCCGTCATGCAGATCCTGCGCCAGTTGGGTGTGCGCGGCTGCGGTGTCGTCGTCGCACCGGGTGGTCAGGCGTTCACCACGCCGAATGAACACCCACAACAGGCACAGCTGCATCCCTACCAGCGGTTGCAGGCCAACCGGGTTGGCCGAGGTGGCGTGTGACCTCACCATTTCGCTCAAGAAAATGGCGCAGACCGGCATGGCCACCAGCAACACCGCCCAGGTTCGGCCGCGGCCCAGTTGCCAGGCGCGGGCGGCCAGCATCCCTATCAGGCTGCCTACAAACACCAGGTTCATCCACATCGGCGCGACGTGCAAGAGGCGCGCTTGCGAAGGCCCGGCTGCGCTGCCCGCCACCATACAAACCCATACGACGACACACAGGCAGTGGCCCATGAGCCAGAGGCGTTCGCCGCGGCGCCAGCAGTTGGCGGCCATCAAAAAGAACCGCTCGGCGCTCAGCAGCGCCAACTGCAAGGCGACCACCGTGCCCAAGCCACCCCGCACAGCGCTGCTTTGGCCTTGCAGTGCAAATACCAGCGCAACGGCCCACGCGCAGACCGCCAGCGCGAACGCCAGATCAAGGCGCCCACGGTTTGGGCGCGCATCCAAGCCACCGGAGCCAGCCCAGGTCAGGCCTGCCCCCGCAGCGAAACCAAGCAGGCCGGTCGGGTTCATGAGGAAGTCCTTGGTTCACCGCTGGCCGTGGGCTGGGGTTCAACACAGGCTGAGATGAGGCAGAACAACGCCGATCAGTAAAGGATGCCGTACGTCGAGGCCAGCGTGACCGCCTGGGCCCGCGTGCGCACGTGCAGCTTACGGTACACGTTCTTGATGTGCGAGTTGACGGTTTGCGCGCTGATGCCCAGGCGTGTACCGATCTCGCCGCTGGTGTGGCCGATGGCGACCAGCCGAAGGATTTCCCGCTCTCGGGTTGATAGCGTGTCAAGCGTAGCCTGTGTGCGCGCACCAGGGATTGCCTTGCGATGGGGTGCGCTGTCGCGCTCGATGCGGCGCAGCAGCCGCCGCGCCAGATTGGGCGTGACCGACGCCCCGCCATTGACCACCTGAAGCACGGCCTGAGCGAAGTTGCCGAACCACGAGTTCTTGATCAGGTAGCCGGTTGCACCCAGCTCGAACGCGTGAATGGCGTGTTCTTCGTCTTCCATGGCGGACACCACCACGGCCTCGGCCACCGGGCGAATCGACTTCATGTATTCGATCATCTGAAAACCGGTGCCGTCGCCCAGGTTCAGGTCGATCAACATGACTTCAAACGCGTGCTGCGCCACCAGGCGTTTGCCGTCGCGCAGTGAACTGGCCTGCCCCACCAGCATCACGCGCGGGTCCGACAGCAACTCCTGGGTGATCACGCGGCGGATGTGCGGGTCGTCGTCAATCAGCAGCACGCGCACCGGCTGATCGGGCTGGCCGATCATGAAATCTGGCCACGGAAGCGTGCCGGGAATCGACGAGCGCGTTCCGGTAACGACCGGGAGCACGGTGGATGGATCAAGTGTGTCGGTCACGCTCATGGCATTGCTCCCCCGGGAGGTTTGAAGTTATTGATTGACGAACCAGCTTCGTGCGTCACACCTTGTTGAAAACCATGTCTTCGGTCACATCGCACGCAGCGCGTGTTACCACCAGTGCAACATTAGTCCTAACAGTTCAACAATGTGTGAATTTGTTCGTCCACTTTTCTAAATATTTCAAGTGACACATGTTGTAACTACCTTGCTATTCGACCTTTGGCGCTTCGACTTCCATAGCGCTGAATCGACTCAAACCAATGCTATTCGACATGGCATAGGTCGCGCATCCCTGTTTTGGCGTAGGTCGAATTGGGTATCCCCAACTAGAGATTGGGAAAGCAGGCCTGCGCTTTGACACTGACGGTGACGCAGTTGACAACCGGTGGCATCCCGTCATCGGTCAGGTTGGCAGGCGTCTTGTCCGTCGCTCAACGCCTACCCGGTTGGCGGAAGCGGTATCCACACCTTTTGGAGGAATGTCATCATGAAAGCGCTTGCTCTGTTTGCACTGACTGCCGTCGCATCCGCCACGGCATTTGCCGCGGGCCCCAGCCCCGCAGCGAAGATCCTGATCACTGGCGACTCTAGCCAGTCCACCAGCGTCGCGAAAGGCGCGACCGTGTCCAACCAGGCCAATGCTTATGCAACGGCCGTACAGAACCTGTCGAGCAACAAGGGAGATGTGACGATCGCCGGCTCTTCGACACAAGAGACCCACGTACTGCCGGGTGGCAAGGTAACCAACAAAGCCTGGAACCCCGGCGACATCGCGCTGCAAAGCGTGGCGTCGAACATGGGCAAGGTCGAGATCAAGAAAGGCGCCAAGTCCGTCCAGTCGGCATCGATCGCAGGCACCCTGTCCAACGACGCCATCGGGGCTGGCTCGTCCGGCGACTGCGGTGTGGACTGCAAGGATGCAGCGCTGGCCGTGCAAAGCGTGTCGAGCAACGTGGGCAACGTGACCATCCAGGGCGAAAGCACGCAGACCACCTCGATCAAAGGCGGCGCTGTGGGCAACAAGGCGCAGGGTGCAGGCGCCGTGGCGATCCAGTCGCTGGCCAGCAACATGGGCAAGGTCAATATCGATGGCAAAAGCAGCCAGACCGTCGACCTGACCCGGACCACCGTCACCAACCACGCCAATGGCGCGAACACCACGGCCGTGCAGAACCTGGCCAGCAACTACGACGGTGTGAACATCATGAAGGGCGGCAAGTCCACGCAGGAGGTCATCGGCGATGGCGGCACCATCAGCAACGAAGCCACAGGCCTTTATGCACAGGCCTTCCAGAATCTGTCGTCCAACTTTGGCGACGTGACGATCTCTGGAACGTCGTCCCAGCTCACCTACGTGGCGGGGACGGTGACAAACAAGGCCAACGGCTATCGCAGCCTGGCGGTGCAGAACCTCTCGTCCAACGACGCGTGCGATCCACCGAACTTCAAGCTGCCTGACTGCCCAACTGGCTACTGCGGCTGGGGCTCCAAGCTCTGATGCTCTGCAACGAACCCTGGTCAGCTGAACCTGGCCAGGGTTCTTTCGCCAACGTATCCACAGGAAGGAGGACAGCCATGAAACGCAATGCAGCGCGCGCGATGGGTCTAATCATCATGGCCATGCTGGCCAGCGCATCCAGTTTCGCCCAGTCGGCACCGGGCGAAGACCCTGTGCACATCAAGGGCCGGGTCAGCTACCTGCAGATGCCCACAGCGCCGCGAACGGTGTCGGGCAGCATTGTCTACAAGACCGGGATGCCGGACGACGCCAAGGCCAAGATCGCCCATTACGTGGCCAAGGCCTATTCGGCGAACCAGGGCAACGTCAAGACCAACGAGGACGTGGTGTCCAGCGTGCAGACCAACAGCATGGGCGGCACCACCTGCGTGCAGTCGGTGCAGCCGACGCCAGCCGGTGCGGGTGGCCTGATGGGGCAAGACCAGGTGGTCGTGATCCGCGGCGACTTGGTCAACATCTGTCGATGAGCTGAATTTTCGAGAGCCTGCAGCCAGCACGCGCCTTCGGCGCCCGCTGCCAGTGCTCTCCTTGTCAGGCTACAGCGACCTGCAGCCTGCGGGATGGTTTCGTGCAATCAGAACTACACGAGGGGTTGGTCATGAACTTGCGTCATGCAACGCTAGAGTCCGTGCGTCGTCCGGCGCGCATCTCGCGCAACTGGCTGGCTGCCACCGTGGCAGCCGCTGCGTTGTTGGCGGGTTGCGCCACGCCGCTGGATGCCCGCAAGGACGCGGAATTTCAACAAAATGCCGTCATCACCAACCATCCGGTGGTGCGGCCATCGCGGTCGGTTTCCAGCTTTTCCGAATCGCTGGTCTGCATGGATCGCATGCTGCGCGAAGCCCAGCTGCCCACCACGCTGATCACCAGCAAGCAGTTCATCGATTTCTCGGGCAAGGTGCCGGTGGCGACAAAAGACATGATCGCCACAGCGCTGTCGCAGATGTCGCGCTTGAGCAATGCGTTCCGCTTTGTCGACTTCGAGGTGGACATCGCACGCCAGGACACGGTGCAGAACCTGACCACCATCCTGCTCAACAACAACCAGATGCAGCTGCAGCGGCCGGCCTTGTATGTGTCGGGCGCCATCGCCTTCGTGGACCAGAGCGTCATCACCACCACCGCAGACGCTGGCCTGTCGGGCCCCCGCATTGACCTGGGCTACAGCCGCAGCCGCACGGCCACCGTGATCGGGCTGGAAGTCCATCTGGGCGACTTCCGCACCCGCACGCTCATCCCCGGCCTGGATTCGGCCAACGAGGTCACCACCGGCAGCGGCGGCCAGGGCGTGGACGTGGGTGGTCGCATCGGCACCTATGGGGTCAAGTTCAACGTGGGGCGCGACTATGTAATTGGCACTGGCGCGGCGCTACGCACGCTGGTCGACCTGGCGATGATTGAAATTGTCGGCAAATGGGCACGGGTGCCCTATTGGCAATGCCTGACGCTGGACCAGGCGCACCCGCATTTCCAGCGCGTCATGCAGGACTGGTACACGGAAAGCGGGCCCAGCGGCCAGTTTCAGCTGGTCAAGGCTTCGTTGATCGCGCATGGCTATATTCCGCGCGAAACCGAAGGGCTGTCCATTTCGCATCCCTTGATGCGCCGCGCGCTGGCCAAGTTCCAGGCCGATCGCGGCCTGGCGGTGAACGGCACGATCG
>JAGOEM010000289.1 GCA_017997715.1 Ottowia sp. | reverse complement strand
ATCCTTGGCGGTGTTGTCGTAGTCCAGGCTGCCGGCGAAGGGCGGGTTGGCCAGGATGAGGCTGTAGGCATCGGCATCGGCTGCAGCGCCTTCGGCCAATGAGTCGCGGTATTCGATGGCGGGGTGCTCCACGCCGTGCAGCACCATGTTCATGCTGCCGATGCGCAGCATGGTGTTGTCGAAGTCATACCCGTGGAACATGCCGCTGTGGAAGTGCTTGTTTTGCGCGGGCACGCGCAGCATGTCGGGGTAGGTGCGGCGCAGGTATTCGCCTGCGGCGACCAAGTAACCGCAGGTGCCCGATGCTGGGTCGCAGATGGTGTCCTGGGGCGTGGGGGCGGTCAGCGCCACCATCAAGTCGATGATGTGGCGCGGGGTGCGGAACTGGCCGTTTTGCCCGGCAGAGGCGATCTTGCCGAGCATGTATTCGTACAGGTCGCCCTTGGTGTCGCGCTCGTCCAGCGGAATGGTGTCCAGCAGATCGACCACCTTGGCCAGCAGCCCCGGCGTGGGGATGGTGAAGCGGGCATCGCGCATGTGGTGGGCAAAGGCGGTCTGGGCGGCGGGGCCGCCCGATGCTTTCAGCCCGCGCAGGAAGGGGAAGACCTGCTCGCTCAGCACGGTAAACATTTCCGCAGGGGCGATGTTCTTGAAGTGCGACCAGCGCATGTCGTCAAACGGGCGGCCCTGGGCGTCGGTGCCTGCGGGGATGATGCGCACGGGCGGGGTCTTCAGGCGCAGGGCCTTGTTGTCCTCGCGGGTCTGGTCGCTGTCGAGTGCGCGCAGGAACAGCAGGTAGGTGATCTGCTCGATGACTTCCAGCGGGTTGGCGATGCCGCCGGACCAGAAGGCGTTCCAGACCTGGTCGACTTTGTTTCTCAGTTCACCTGTGAGCATGGGGCTGTGCGCTGGGCGCGGTACAAGATATTCAAGGGGTGACGTCTGCCGTGGTCCGGGTTTTTGTAGCCAAATTGGCCTTTGGCGCTTATGTGCCGGGCGCAGGCAGCTATCAATTTTGCTCTAGTTGGCCGCATGGGCCGTGGGCCTGGGCAGCCGCTGCATGCCGATGGCGTCAAACGGGCAGCGCAGGGCGCACAGGGCGCAGCCGGTGCAGCCGGCGGCGTCGTCCAGGGTGGAGGTTTTGCGCCCGCCCTGGGTGTGCAGGCTCAGCACGTGCGGCGCGCACACGCCCACGCACCAGCCGCAGCCGGTGCAGCGCGCCGGGTTGATCACCGGCAGGGCTTGGCGTGGGGCGGTGGCGGTGCGTGCGGTGCGTGGCATGGGGGCGCCTACGGTTCCAGCTGCGGCAGGCGCGCCATCACCTGGGTCAGCAGCTGGCGGCTGGTGGCGATGACTTGGGTGCGCCACGCGGGCGAGCTGGGGTTGAACATCTCCACAAAGTCGTGGCGGATGCGGTCGCGGTCGGCGTCGCTGGCGTAGCCGTGCTGCGCGCCCTGGTTTTCCAGCACGCTGATGTGCAGTGACTTGATGGCGCCCAGCGTGCCCTGGCTGTCCATGGTGCCCCATTCGAAAACGCCGGGCAGGTGCGTGCCGGTGTCGCGCAGCGAGCCGATCCAGCCCGACACGTCGCCGGTGACGGTGTAGAAATCCTGCCCGCTGCCCCAGTCGATGGGGTGGCCCTGGAACACGGTTTCCAGCCCCTGGCGCACGCGCGGGTCAGACGGCGGATTGAGGAACACGTGCAGCTGCCCGCGCGCGCCGTAGCCGGTGTGCAGGTCCAGCGACATCGACAGCGGGTAGGCGTTGACGATGCGGCGCAGGGGCGGTGCCAGCGCTTCCAGCTGCGGCGCCAGGCCGCTGCCGCCGTAATAGATGCCGCGCGGCTCGGCGTACTGGCCTTGCAGCACCGACTGGCGCAGCGGCGCCATGCCGTGGCGGGCGACCAGGGCCAGCGTGCGCAGCAAAAAGAAGCGGTGTTCCAGCGCGCCGGTGTCGGCCGCCGTGCGCGGGTTGATCAGCGGATCGACCAGCGGGTAGCCGACGTTGTCGGTCAGGTACAGCGCGGGCGTCAGTGCGGCGTTGCGGTTCAGGTCGATGTTGGCTTCGGTCACACGGCGCTGGGCGGCAAAGCCGTAGGGGTTCAGCCCGTGCAGCAGCAGCACGCCGGTGTCGGCCAGGGCGGCGGGGGTCATGAATTCGTCGATGAACAGGCGCATCACCGCGCTGCCCGCCGGGCCTTCCACGCCGTGCGTGGCGGCCACCAGAATCAACAGCCGCTTGGGCGTTTGCTGCGCGGGCACGTAGATGCCGTCCACGAACAGATCGCGCAAATGGCCGCTGGCCACGGGAATGTGCAGCCGTTCGACGCCGCCAAAGCGCTGGGCCAGCGCGTCGCCCTTGCGCACGAAGGCTTCGCGCGCGGGCGCGTAGTCGTTGACGAAATAGGCCAGGGCGGCCGGGTCTGCCTGCACCATCGGGTCAGGCGCGCTGTAGGTGGCAAAGCGCCACAGTGCCCAGGCGGTGCCCAGCACGGCCAGTGCCACCAGCGCCAACAGTGTTTTGATCAACCATCGAAGCATGATGCGCGGCTTTCCTCATCGTGCGCGTGACAAAGTCCGCGCGCTGTCTGTCTTGTGGGCTGCGTATGATGCCCCAGATGTCCAGCCCAAGCCCGCACATCGCCCGCCAATTGCGCATTCACGGCCGGGTGCAAGGGGTGTATTACCGCGCCAGCATGGTCGAAGAAGCCCAGCGCCAGGGCGCCGCCGGCTGGGTGCGCAACCGCGCCGACGGCACCGTCGAAGCGCTGGTGCAAGGCGCGCCGGACGTGGTCAACGCGCTGACCGAATGGGCGCGGCGCGGCCCGGCGCAGGCCCGGGTCGACCGCGTGGACGTGGCCGACGCCCCGCTGCAGGCGCCGGGTGGGTTTGCGCAGGTGGCCACGCTGTAACGGCGGGCGTATCAAGCGTATCGGGCCGTGCTGTGTCGTAGTGCTTCGCGGCACGGCGCGCGTGGATCGGCCGCGCACGCAGCGGTGTCCATCCTGGCGATGAGGTGATCGGCCACGGCCCACGCACCACCGGCTGCGGCGCTCAGAATGGGTTTTTGGCCCATCTGCACGAGGTTCACCATGTCCAACGCATCGGTTCATCTGCACCGCGTTCTGCGATCGACGCCAGAGCGCGTCTACCGCGCCTTCCTCTCGTCCGAAGCCTGGGCCAAATGGCTGCCGCCGCACGGCTTCACCGGGCAGGTGCAGCAGATGGACGGGCGCACCGGCGGCACGTACCACATGTCGTTCACCAACCTGAGCACCGGCCACAGCCACGGGTTTGGCGGCGAATACCTGGAACTGATTCCGCACCAGCGCCTGCGCTACACCGCCCGCTTTGACGACCCGCAGCTGCCCGGCCAGATGC
>JAGOEM010000288.1 GCA_017997715.1 Ottowia sp. | reverse complement strand
GCCGCGATGGCTTCGGCCAAGGCGGTGATGCGTTCAGCGAGGGACATGGCTCAAGCCTTGGCGGTGTTGTAGTCGGCCACAAAGTCGTGGTCCGTATCGCCCACGGCCGCAGCGGCCTGCGCGCCGATGTTGTCGCGGGCCTGCGCCTGCTGAGGCGCGCTCAATGCCTGGGCGGCGTCGTACCGCACGCGGGCGGCGATCTCGCTGGCGATCGCGGCCGCAAAGTTCGGATCGTTGCCCAGCGCGGCTGCCAGTTCCGCCAGCGTGTCCAGTGCGGCGCCCGCGCCGTTGGTCAGTTCGTTCTTGAGGGCGGCACTGGCGTCAGCAATCGCGTCGAAAATCTTATTGGCCGACCAGGTCACCGTGGTGGCGCCATCGCCCGCACCATCGTCGATGACTGCACCGCCGCCGCTCAGGCCGTCTACGATGCCCTTCAGCTCGTTCACGGCCGCCACCAGGCTGGTCTTCGTGGTGGTGTCCAGGTCCGTCAGCACGCCCTGGCCAAGGTTCAATGCCTTGATGTCCGCGCCGATGCCTTGGGCGAGCAGGATGAGGCGTTGTTCGAGAGTCATGGTCTTCTTCCTTTCAGGCTTTCGCCAAGATGTAGTAAGCGAGGGGGTCGGGAATCAGGTCGTCGCGCACGTACACACCGTTGTCGGTGCCCAAGGTTGCGCGGTTGCCCGGATCAGCACTGATCGCGGGCGGCGCCGGGTCGGTGCCAGGGTTCAGCACAGTCACATTCGCCACGCCGCCTGGGTGAACGATCACCGTGACGAGACCTGGCACCGGTTCAAGAATTTCTGTGCCTGTGGTCACGGTGTGATTGCCGGAGTGGTAATGGCAACGAGCACGCGCACGGTGAACGTGGCCGTGTGCATGACGCGGCCGGAGCCGTCGAGGTAGCGGATGTCCGCATCCAGATCGCCCACGGGCCAGACGGATGTCTGCAAGGGTGTTGCAACGATCCGATATCGGCCCGTATCCGGATCGACCAGGTCAACGGTCAACCGCTGGACCAGCCGGCCGTCCGGGCCGCGCAGCCAGCAGTCCACCTGCCAGCCCGTGATGGGCACAGCCATGCCGCTGTTGAGCAGCGCACAACTGAGCTCGAAATCACCACCGCGCTTGATCTCGATGGGGCACGTCCTGCGCATGGCTCAGCACCTCCCAGCGCCAGGCGCACGTTGCAGCGTGTGCTGCACCTCGTACCGGTCAGCGAACAGCAGTACCGAGGCG
Organism: Ottowia sp.; assembly: GCA_017997715.1. GTDB lineage: Bacteria > Pseudomonadota > Gammaproteobacteria > Burkholderiales > Burkholderiaceae_C > Ottowia. The sequence continues at coordinate 2,161 of JAGOEM010000288.1, read as the reverse complement.
TCGTAGTCCAGCACTGCGCCCGCCTGCCAGTTCACCACGTTGGCGCCCTTGCCGGTGGGCTGGAAGCCAATCAGCGCAGAGCGCACCTGGCCGATCAGCTTGCGCGCCTCCTCGCCCATCTGGCCGCCCAGTTGTTCCTGGTAGTTGCGCAGGGCCAGCACTACGCCAAACTGCACCTTCGTCTGCACTTGCACCGTGCAGAACGTGGTGGGCAGAGTGCCCGTGTTCTCCTCATCGGCAAACACCACGTACGCGCTGGGCGTGCGGAAGCTGCGCAGCTCTTTCACGGCCGCATAGTCCGCCGCACTGCCCACCAGGTGCAGGCCTTGCGCCTGCGCCTGCAGGCGCCGCACGATCACATTGGTGTCAAAGGGCTCAAAGTTCACCGGAACCCCCGCAGCTGATCGCGGCCAAAGACCTTGGGCGCGTGCATGAAGCGCGCGTCCGTCTTGTCCATGGCCACCGCGTCCTGGGCGCCCAGGCTGAACTTGCCGTCCGCCGTCTGCTGCAGCAGCCGCTGGGCGTCGGTGTAGCCGCGCGCGATGGGGTCTTTGCTCTCCAGCGTGGTCCGGTTCTTGTGCAGCATGTAGCGCGCTATCGCGCGGCACCATGCGGCAACAAGGGGGTGCACCGGGTCCAGCGGCAGCGCATAGCCGCGCTTGGCCAGGTAGCCGTCAATCATGGAGCCCGCATCACGCACGGCCGAGTCGATGCGGCCGACAGCGCGCTGCGCGTCCGCCACGTCCTCGGCAGGCCAGTCGGCAAGATCACGGCCGCGCAGCACCGCGTCGAGCAGCTCGGCGCGCACTGGCGGGCGGTGTTCGTCGCTGGCGACCTGCGAAAGCTCCAGCGCGCCGGGGCTGTCCGCGAGGTCTGCGTGCGTGATGTAGGGCATGGTCGGGCGGGCCTGCGCTTACAGCCAGTCTGCAATCAGCAGATCCAGCGAACCGGCCACGTCGTTGCTCACCTGCACGCCGCCTTCGTTCACAAGCTCGGCTTCCAGGATGCGCTTGGCCGTGAACTTCAGGGCCTTGGGCACCACCAGCAGGTTGGGCGAGATGCCCAGCGGTCGGCCGTGGTCGCCAGTCTGGGTATCCATGGCCGTGATCGCGGCTTTGAGGTTTTCAGGCGTGAGCGCCTTGTTGCTGGCGTGGGCCAACTGCCAGAAACCAAAGCCAGCGTTGCGGCGCGCATCCACGCCATAGACATACTGCCCAGCGTTGAACACGTTGTCGTCGGTCTCGGCCGTCTTCGCCACGAAGTTCGGGCTTTTGCGGTTCTGGAAGATCAACGGCTTGAGGGCGCGGCGCGTCTCCAGCACGTACCAGCTGGGGCCTGCACCGTCGTCAGAAACGTTCGACACGTTGACTTCCTTGCCCTTTTCGTTCAACACCTTGTGGGCGGTAGAGAAAAATGGCTGACCGTCGTAGCACAGTGCGGTGCGGCCGTCCTTAAGCAGGCGGAACACCAGCTCGTCGGGGTGCGCTTCCGCGGCACGGCCCATCTCGGTCATCAGCGGCGTGTACACACCGTACTGGTCATCTTCGATAGCGTCGCGGGGCACGCCCACGGTCAGCTCGAAAGGCTTGTTCTTGATGGTGTAGCCGTGGTTGCCAATGGCATGAACTACGCGATCACCTAGCCACTCGCGCAGACCCGGCAGCTGCCCAAGCCAGGCGTATTCCTCGCTGCCCGTGGTACTGGGCACCACTGTGGCGATCTGGGTGTACTGGCTGGCGGCTTGGCCCAGGCCCGCCTTGAAGGCGGCGTTGAAAGCTGCGTAAAGCAGCTTCAAGTTTGCGTTGTTGATTTGCACGGTGTTGGTTCCTTGGGAGTAGGGGTTTCAGTTCAGATCCAGCGCTCAGGCCACTCGGGTGCCAATGCGCACCCACACGCCGCCGTCATCCACGTCCAGGACCTCGCCCGCAATGCAGGTGCCCGCATTGGCAACGGTTTGGTCGTCAACGGCATAGGCGTTCTCGCCAATGTGGGCACGCGTGATCGCGGTACCGCCCACGCTGTTGGCAAAGCAGAAGGTGCCGCGCGCGCCGTCCGTCAGTTCGTCGCCCTCGGCCTGCACCGCGCGCTTGCGCGCCACGGCACGCACAGGGGTGGTGGCAGCGGCAGTGGCGGGCGTGGCATCGCCCGAGCCGTCCAGCAC
>JAGOEM010000013.1:26466-31312 GCA_017997715.1 Ottowia sp. | reverse complement strand
TCGCGCATCACCAGCAGCACTTCGCCCACCATTTCCGGGTCCAGCGCGCTGGTGGGCTCGTCGAACAGGATCACCGGTGGCCGCAGCGTCAGCGCACGCGCGATCGCCACGCGCTGTTGCTGGCCGCCCGACAGCTGGCTGGGAATGGCGTGCGCCTTGTGCGCCAGGCCCACGCGTTCCAGCAGCGCCATGGCGCGTTCGCGCGCGGCGGTGGGCGACAGCTGCTTGAGCTGCACCGCCGCCAGGGTGCAGTTTTCCAGCACCGTCAGGTGCGGAAACAGGTTGAACTGCTGAAACACGAAGCCGATGCCGGCGCGCAGCGCGTTCACGTCCTGCCGCGGCGCATGCACGTCCTGGCCGTCCACCAGAATGCGGCCGCCCTGGATTTCTTCCAGCCGGTTGATGGTGCGGATCAGCGTGGATTTGCCCGAACCCGACGGGCCGCAGACCACCACCACTTCGCCCGTGGCGATGGTTTCGTTGACGTCCACCAGCGCGTGGTAGTCGCCATACCATTTGTTGACGTTCTGAAGTTCGATCATGCTGCGAGGTTGGATGCGGTGTGGCTGCCCAGGCCCCGGCGCGCCAGGCGCCGTTCCACATAGTGTGCAAGGCGCGACAGGCCGAAGCACAGCAGGAAGTAGGTGAGCCCCAGGATGCCGAAGACCTCGGCCGGCTTGGTGAAGGTCAGGGTGTTGATCTGGTTGGCGATGAAACTCAACTCGGTCAGGCCGATGATGTAGCCGAGCGAGGTTTCCTTGATGGTCGAGATGAACTGGTTGACCAGCGAGGGCAGCGAATTGCGCAGCCCCTGCGGCAGCACCACGGTGCGCATGGCCTTCATGTAGGGCAGGCCCAGCGAACGCGCGCATTCCATCTGGCCCTTGGGCAGGCCCTGCACGCCAGCGCGCACGATCTCGGCCAGGTAGACGGCATCAAACACCACCAGCACGATCAGCATGGTCCAGAACTGGTCGGTCTTCACGCCGGTGACGCTGGGCAGAAAGAAGTACGCCCAGAACACCACCATCAGCAGCGGCATGCCGCGCACCAGGTAGACAAAGCCGGTGACCGGCAGCCGCACCCAGGCCCAGGGCGACAGGCGCATCAGCCCAAAGGCCAGGCCCAGGGGCAGCGACAGCAGCAGGCCCAGCGTGGCCAGCAGCAGCGTCAGCGCCAGCCCGCCCAGCGGGCCGTTGGGGTACTGGCCGATCAGGAAGTACAGCCAGTATTGTTGAATCAGCTCGATCATCGGCCTGGCCCTACATCGTGCGCACGGGGTAACGGTGCTGGAACCAGCTGGCCAGGCCCGTGATGATCAGGGACACGCCCAGGTAGGCTACGCTGGCGAAGGCAAAGGCCTCGAAGCTGCGAAACGACTGGCTTTCCACCTGCCCGGCCTGGTACATCATTTCGGCGGCGCCGATCACGGTGGCGATCGAGGTGCCTTTCCACAGGTTCAGCGTTTGCGATATCAGCGGCGGCACCGTCAGGCGCAGCGCCTGCGGCAGCACCACCAGGCGCATCGCGCGCAGGTAGGGCAGGCCGATGGCGCGCGCCGCTTCCAGCTGCACCGCCGGCACCGCGCGGATGCCGCTGCGGATGTCCTCGGCCATGTAGGCCGCGGTGTAAAAACCGATGGCCAGCACCGCGCAGATGGATTCGACCGGGCCTTCGTACAGCGCTTCCTTGATGGGGGTGGGCAGCAGCTCAGGCACGCCAAAGTACCAGAACAGCATTTGCGCCAGCAGCGGGATGCTGCGCACCACCTCGACGTAGCTGGCGCCCAGCGCGCGCAGCGCCTTGAAGGGCGAGAGCCGGCACAGCGCGATCAGCAGCCCCAGCGGCAGCGCCAGGCACAGGCCGAAGAACAGGTACTGCAGCGACATCAGAAAGCCAGCCACCAGCATGTCGTGGTACTGGCCCGACAGGAGCATCTGCGGATCGAAGCGGATCATGGGCGCCTGGGCTCAAAAAAGGGCCGCTGCTGCGGCCCGTTGGCTTGTCAACCGATCACTCGGTGATCTGGTCGCTTTCCATCTTGAACTGGCGCTGGCCCATTTTCAGCGGGCTCTTGCTGCCGAAATGCTGGTCATACAGGGCCTGCGCCTTGCCGGTGGATTCCAGCTCGCGCAGGGTGTCGTCCACCACCTTCTTCAGGCCGGTCTCGCCCTTCTTGATGCCCAGCGCCAGCGATTCGGCGCTGATCGTCGTGGGCAGCAGGCGGTAGTCCTTGCGCTGGGCGCCCATGGCCACCAGGGCGCGCGCCAGGCTTTGGTCTTCGTTGACGAAGGCCACCGCCTTGCCCTGCTGCATGGCCACCAGCGCCTGCGGCGAGGTATCGTATGAAATCACGGTCACCGTGGGCACGGCTTTCTTGATGTTCACTTCCATCGAGCTGCCCTTGGCCGTGGCCACGCGCTTGCCGGCCAGGTCGGGCACGTCCTTGAACGGGCTGTTGGCCTTCACCATGACTTGCTGGTTGGCCACGAAGGTGGTGACCGAGAAGTCGATCTGCGCCTCGCGCTCCTTGTTGTGCGTCAACGAGGCGGCCAGCAGGTCAACGTGGCCCTGCTGCAGCTCGGGAATGCGCGCGGCCAGGGTGATTTGCTTGAACACCGGCTTCACGCCGATCTTTTGCGCCACCGCGCGGCCCAGGTCGACTTCGTAGCCCACCAGCTCGCGGGTTTTGGCGTCGATGTAGCTGTTGGGCTCGTCGGTGCCCAACACGCCCACCACCAGTTCGCCCTTTTTCTTGATATCAGCCAGTTGATCCGCATGCACGGCGGTACCGAATACCGCCAGACCGGCGGCCAGAGTGGCAAGCCAACGAAACTTCATGGGTTCTATCCTTCAATCGGTTGTTTGCCCGGGTGCGCCGCCCTTGCGGCGATTTCGGGGCGCAGTGACTGTAACAGCGCTGTGCTAGCACCGTGCGCCGCACATCGTGGCACAAAACGCCAGGCAGCGAAGGGATGCAAAGCCGCCACCCAATCGGGGCGCTGCCCGTTCAGCGCGCCGCTGGCCGGCCTTGCCCCGCCAGCGACACGATCGCGCCAATGGCACCGCGCGCCTGCGGGCTGTTGTGCCAGCAGGTGCTGCGCATCATTTGCGAAATCTGCCGGGTGATCGCCAAAGCATCCATACCGGCCAGTTGCGCCAGCGAACTGAAGCCCGCTTCTTCCAGCCGCTGAACCACGGTGGGCCCCACGCCCTTCAGCGCCAGCATCTGCGCGCGTTCGTCGGCTGAAAAGCTCATGGACTGGCGCTTTCAAACCCCTGCACCAGCGCGCGCGTGATGTCGCCGGCCGCGCCGGGGCGGCACTGGCTGGCGTTCTGTCCGCTCCACATCGAAGTGAAGTCGGTGCGGCCCAGCTTTTCTGCCGCCGCGCGCAGCGGCGCGATGGCCGCCGTGGCCAGCGGGAAGGCGGGGGCCGCGGCGCTGATCGGCCCCTGCTCGCGCATCACGCGGTTGACGATGCCGCGCGCCGGCCGGCCGGTGAAACAGTTGGTGACGGCCGTGTGGCGCGCCGCTTCGCTTTGCAGCGCCGCGCGGTGCAGCGGCGTGGTGGTCGCCTCGTCGGCGCACAGGTAGGCCGTGCCCACCTGCACACCGGCGGCGCCCAGTGCCATGGCGGCGCGCACGCTGGCCGCGTCGGCAATGCCACCGGCGGCAATCACGGGAATGCGCACCGCTGCCACCACCTGCGGCAGCAGCGCAAAGGTGCCGGGTTGTTCGGTCAGATCGTCACTCAGAAAGTGGCCGCGGTGGCCGCCGGCTTCCCACCCTTGCGCAATCACGGCGTCAACGCCGTGCTCTTGAAGCCATAGCGCCTCGCGCACGGTGGTGGCCGATGAGAGCACGAAAGTGCCCCAGGCCTTGACCCGCGCCAGCAACTCAGGCGCGGGCAGGCCAAAGTGAAAGCTGACCACCGGTGGCGCAAATTCGGCCAGCACGTCGGCCGCTTCGGCGCTGAAAGGCGTGCGGCCCGGGCCGCTGGGCACGGTGCTGATGTCCAGGCCCAGCTCGTCGTAATAGGGTGTCAGCGCGGTGCGCCAGGCGGCTTCGCGTGCGGGGGCGGGCGTCGGCGGCGTGTGGCTGAAACTGTTGACGTTGTAGGGCAGGCCGCTGGCCTTGAGCCGCGCCAGTTCGGCGCGCAGCACATCGGTGGCCAGCATGGCGCAGGGCAGCGAGCCCAGGGCGCCCGCGCCGCTGACGGCCAGCGCCAGCGGGCTGCCTTGCACGCCGGCCATCGGCGCCTGGATGAGGGGCCAACGGGTGCCCAGGTGTTTGGCAAGTGCGTTCATGCGGCCATGGTAGCGCCGCCCGGTGCAGCGCAAAAAGGCTTGCGCGGTGGCCTTGTATTTAATACATTAAATAAATGGCACGTACCCAGGCTTTCAAGCACCGCAACCTGCCGCTGTTGCTGCTCAAGGCGCGCGAGGCGGTGATGCAGCACCGCCGCCCCACGCTGCGCGCGCACGGGCTGTCGGACCAGCAATGGCGCGTGCTGCGCGTGCTGGCCGACCCGGCGCACGCCGAAGGGCTGGACACCGGCCGCCTGGCGCGCGAATCGCACCTGCTGGGCCCCAGCCTGACCGGCATGCTGGCGCGCATGGAAGCCGCCGGCATGGTGCAGCGCGAACGCAGCGCCGAAGACGCGCGCCGCAGCGTGGTGCGCGCCACCGCCGCCGGGCTGCGGCTGGCCGCGTCGCTGCAACGCGCCATCGAGGCGCAGTACGACGAACTGGAAGCCCGCCTGGGCCGCGCCCACCTGACGCAGCTGTACGCGCTGCTCGATGAATTGATTGCGCTGCAAGCCAGCGACGACGAAGAGGAGACCGA
>JAGOEM010000013.1:0-26366 GCA_017997715.1 Ottowia sp. | reverse complement strand
GCGCCGCACAGCACGCGCCGCTGGCTGCCCGCTGGCACGGTGTACGGCACGCTGCTCAACTTCCGGCGCGAGCACGATCTGTGGGCGCCCCAGATGGCCGAAGCGCCCTACCAGTCCGCGCCGCAAGCCCCGGTGCTGTATGTCAAAACCGCCAACACCTTCGCGCCCGACGGCGCCGCCGTTGCCGCACCGGGTGCGCTGTGGCTGGGCCCCACACTGGGCCTGGTGGTGGGTGATTCAGTGTCAAACAGCCCTGCAGCGCCCGGTGCGCGGGCGCAGGCAGCTATTGAAAATATAGTCATTGGCGGCGTAACCGTCGCCGCCTGTGTGCTGGCCAACGACCTCAGCCTGCCGCACGACAGCTATTACCGCCCCGCCATCCGCTACCGCAACCGCGATGGTTTTCTGGTGTGCGGCGCGCAGCCCGTGCCCGTGGCCCAGGTCGATCTGCACACGCTGAAGATCGAAGCCTGGCTGAACGGCGTGCGGGTGCAAACCATCGACCTGGCCACGCTGGTGCGCAGTGCGGCCGCGCTGCTGGCCGACGTGAATGCCTTCATGACGCTGCAGCCCGGCGACGTGCTGCTGGTGGGCACCGATTGCCTGGCCGATGGCAGCCGCCCGCTGGCCCAGGCGGGTGATCGCATCGAGATACGCGCCCCGGGCTTTTCAACGCTGTCACACACCTGTATTGCCGAGGACGCAAGGGCCCCCGCAGGGGGCAGCGAAGATGCGGCAGCGCGAAGCGCGGGGGCATCATCATGAAGCGCGCACGCATTGCCTGGGCGGGGGCGGTTCACCACGCCATCGAATCCGATGGTCAGCTGGAACTGCTGACCCCCGCCGTGCGCGGCCAGCGCGTCGCCTTCGATGAGGTGGTCTGGCTGCCGCCGCTGGCGCCCACGCCGCCGCACCGCCCGCGCACCGTGCTGGCGCTGGGGCTGAACTATGCCGACCACGCCAGGGAACTGGCCTTCAAGCCGCCCAAGGAACCGCTGGCCTTTGCCAAAGGCGCCGCTTCGCTGATCGGCCACCGCGCGCAGGCGGTGCGGCCCGACGGTGTGCAGAACATGCACTACGAATGCGAGCTGGCGGTGGTCATTGGCCGGCAAGCCAAGGGCGTGAAGAAGGCCGACGCGTACGACTTTGTCGGCGGCTACACCGTGGCCAACGACTTCGCCATCCGCGACTACCTGGAAAACTGGTACCGCCCCAACCTGCGCGTCAAAAACCGCGACACCTGCACCCCCATCGGCCCCTGGCTGGTGGACGCGGCCGATGTGCCCAACCCCATGGCGCTGGCGCTGCGCACCACCGTCAACGGCCAGGTCACGCAGCAGGGCAGCACGGCCGACATGGTGTTCGACGTGCCCACGCTGATCGAGTACTTCAGCAGCTTCATGACGCTATACCCCGGCGATTTGATCCTGACCGGCACGCCCGATGGCGTGGTCGATTGCCCGGTGGGCTCGGTCATCGTGTGCGAGGTGGAAGGCATTGGCGCATTGCAGACCACCATGGTCGCGCAGGCCACGGATGAATAACAAATGGGCCGCCAGCGCCCGCCAGACAAGCGAAGCCAGCTATGAAAATTGATCATCTCATCAACGGCAAGCAGGTGGCCGGCGATACGTACTTCGAAACCATCAACCCCGCCACGCAAGGCGTGCTGGCCGAAGTGGCCGCGGGTGGCGAGGCGCACGTCAACGCCGCCGTGCAGGCCGCCAAAGACGCCTTCCCCGCCTGGGCCGGCCTGCCCGCCACCGAACGCGCGAAGAAAGTGCGCGCGCTGGGCGGGCTGATCGCCAAGCACGTGCCCGAGATCGCCCAAACCGAAACCGACGACACCGGCCAGACCATCAGCCAAACCGGCAAACAGCTGGTGCCGCGCGCGGCCGACAACTTCAGCTACTTTGCCGAGATGTGCACGCGCGTGGACGGCCACACCTACCCCACGCCCACGCACCTGAACTACACGCTGTTCCACCCCGTGGGCGTGTGCGCGCTGATCAGCCCGTGGAACGTGCCCTTCATGACCGCCACCTGGAAAGTCGCGCCCTGCCTGGCCTTTGGCAACACGGCGGTGCTGAAGATGAGCGAGCTGTCGCCCCTCACGGCCGCGCGCCTGGGCGCGCTGGCGCTGGAGGCGGGCATTCCGCCCGGCGTGCTGAACATCGTGCACGGCATGGGCAAGGAAGCCGGCGAGCCCCTGTGCGCCCACCCCGACGTGCGCGCCATCAGCTTCACCGGCAGCACCGCCACCGGCAACCGCATCGTGAAGACGGCGGGTCTGAAGAAGTTCAGCATGGAGCTGGGCGGCAAAAGCCCCTTCGTCATCTTTGACGACGCCGACCTGGACCGCGCGCTGGACGCCGCCGTCTTCATGATTTTCAGCAACAACGGCGAACGCTGCACCGCCGGCAGCCGCATCCTGGTGCAGCAGAGCATTTACGCCGACTTTGCCGCCAGGTTTGCCGAGCGCGCCCAACGCATCACCGTGGGCGACCCGCAGGACGAGCAAACCATCATCGGCCCCATGATCAGCCAGGGCCACCTGGCCAAGGTGCGCGGCTACATCGAACTGGGCCCCAAGGAAGGCGCCACGCTGCTGTGCGGCGGGCTAAGCCGGCCGTCGTATGCCGCCGAGTTGCCCGCGCACGTGGCCCAAGGCAACTTCGTCTGGCCCACCGTGTTTGCCGATGTCGACAACCGCATGCGCATCGCGCAAGAGGAAATCTTTGGCCCCGTGGCCTGCCTGATTCCCTTCACGGACGAGGCCGACGCCATCCACAAAGCCAACGACATCGAATACGGCCTGAGCAGCTACGTGTGGACCGAAAACCTGGGCCGCGCCCACCGCGTGGCCGCCGCCATCGAAGCCGGCATGTGCTTCGTCAACAGCCAGAACGTGCGCGACCTGCGCCAGCCCTTTGGCGGCACCAAGGCGTCCGGCACCGGGCGCGAAGGCGGCACCTGGAGCTACGAAGTGTTCCTGGAGCCGAAGAACGTGGCCGTGTCGCTGGGCGGCCACCACATACCGCACTGGGGAGGCACCCCCTGAGTCGCTGACGCGCCTTTCCCCGCTGCGGCGCGAGGCGGCAACGCCCGTGGCCGGCGTTCGTTGGAACGAGCTGCGGCCCTTTGGCCTTCCCTGCCGACCAGACCAAGCCACCCACAGCACCACAAGGAAAATCAGGAGACAACCCCATGGGACAACTGGCCCTTGCCGCCAAGATCACCCACGTGCCCAGCATGTACCTGAGCGAGCTGCCCGGCCCGCGCCAGGGCACGCGGCAGGACGCGATCGATGGCCACCACGAGATCGGCCGCCGCTGCCGTGCGCTGGGGGTGGACACCATCGTCGTGTTCGACACGCACTGGCTGGTCAACGCGGGCTACCACCTCAACTGCGCGCCGCACTGGAAGGGCGTGTACACCAGCAACGAGCTGCCGCACTTCATCAGCAACATGGCCTATGAGTGCCCCAGCAACCCCGAGCTGGGCCGCCTGCTGGCCAAGGTGTGCAACGAGCACGGCGTGGAAACCCTGGCGCACGACGCCACCACGCTGGGCCCCGAATACGGCACCCTGGTGCCCATGCGCTATATGAATGCCGACCAGCATTTCAAGGCCATCTGCGTATCGGCCCTGTGCACCAGCCACTATCTGAACGATAGCGCCCGATTGGGCTGGGCCATGCGCGAAGCGGTGGAAAAGCATTACGACGGCAAGGTGGCCTTCATGGCCAGCGGATCGCTGTCGCACCGCTTTGCGCAGAACGGCCTGGCGCCCGATTTCGCCTTCAAGGTCTGGAGCCCGTTTCTTGAACGGCTGGACCGCGACGTGGTGCAGATGTGGCAGTCCGGCAGCCAGTGGGCCGACTTCTGCGCCATGCTGCCCGAATACGCCAGCAAGGGCCATGGCGAAGGCTTCATGCACGACACCGCCATGCTGCTGGGCGCGCTGGGCTGGTCGGCGTATGACGGGCAGGTGGAAGTGATCACGCCGTACTTTGGCGCCTCGGGCACGGGGCAGATCAACGCCATCTTCCCGGTGACGCCGCAGGACGGCAGCGCCGTGCCGCCGCCCGAGGCTTCGCGCGCCGGGGCGTTCAAATCCTTTCCCCGGCTCTGACCGCCCGATGCCCCACGTTGTCATCCTCTACACCGGCAACCTCGACGCCGTGATCGACATGCCGCAGCTGTGCCGCGAACTGGCCGATGCCATGCTGGCCGTGCGCGACGAAGACGGCCAGCAGGTCTTTCCCACCGGCGGCACCCGCGTGCTGGCCTACCCGGCGCCGCACTTTGCGGTGGCCGATGGCGGCGCCGCCGGGCGCAGCGCGGCCGATGGAAAGACCGGCATCGCCACCACCGATCCGGGCGAATACGGCTTCATCTACCTCAACCTGCGCATGGGCCGGGGGCGCACAGACGCTACACAAAAGAGAGCTGGTGGCGCCCTGTTGACGTGCGCCAGAGGCCGATTGAATGCTGAAATAGCGACGCGCCACATCGGCCTGACCGTGCAGGTGGACGTGGGGCAGGAAGTGTTCGATGGCAAGCACAGCAGCTTGCATCCGTTGTTCAAGAGATGAGAGGCATCCCCCTGCGTCGCTTCGCGCCTTCCGCCTTCTCCTGCGGGAAGGGGGACAACGCCGGTGGGCGGGCCAGGCCCTTCCACGGCGTTCGTTGGAATGGCCCTGGCGGGTGCCGAGTCGCTGGGGCGATGCACGCCTTCTTCGCGTTCTTCTGAGAGATCGACATGCTGACTGACGAACAGATCCAACAACTTGCCGACGAGCTGCACACCAGCGAAACCAGCCGCGTGCCGGTGGAGCATTTCTCCAAGCGCTTTCCCGGCATGACCATTGACGACGGCTACCGCATCAGCCGCGCCTGGGTGGCGCGCCAGCTGGGCGAAGGGCGGCGCGTGATCGGCCACAAGATCGGGCTGACGTCGCGCGCCATGCAGATCAGCAGCCAGATCGACGAACCCGACTACGGCACGCTGCTCGACAGCATGCTGTTCACCGCCACGCCCGGCCAGGTGCTGGAGATTCCCGCCCACCGGTTCATCGCGCCCCGGGTCGAGGTGGAACTGGCCTTCGTGCTGAAGGCGCCCCTGCAAGGCCCGGGCGTGACGGTGGAACAGGTGCTGGCCGCCACCGACTACATCACGCCGGCCATCGAAATCATCGACGCGCGCATCGAACAGTTCGACCGGCACACCCAGCTGATGCGCAAGGTCTACGACACCATCAGCGACAACGCGGCCAACGCCGGCATCGTCATCGGTGCCCACCGTGCCGACGCCCGCGCCACCGATCGCCCCTGGGTCGGCGCCATCCTGCGGCAGAACGGCGCGGTGGAAGAAACCGGCCTGGCCGCCGGCGTGCAGGGTGACCCGGCCATTGGCATTGCCTGGCTGGCCAACAAACTGGCGCCCTGGGGCGAATCGCTGCAAGCGGGGCAGATCGTGCTGGCGGGCAGCTTTACGCGGCCGGTGGCCGCCAAGGCGGGCGATGTGTTTGATGCCGACTACGGCCCGCTGGGCCGCATGACTTTCAAATTTGTTTAAGGCAATGCCGACCATGAAAACCCCTCACAACACCTTCAAACAAGCCATGGCCGAAGGCCGCACGCAGGTCGGCCTGTGGGCCGCGCTGGCCAATGCCTACAGCACCGAGCTGCTGGCCGGCATTGGCTACGACTGGCTGCTGATCGACGGCGAGCACGCGCCCAACGACGTGCGCAGCGTGCTGGCGCAGCTGCAGGCGGTGGCCAGTGCGCAGCATGCGTTGGGCGACGCGCGCTCGCACCCCGTGGTGCGCGTGCCGCTGGGCACGGGCGAGGCCGGCACGGCCATCCTCAAGCAGTACCTGGACATTGGCGCGCAGACCGTGCTGGTGCCCATGGTCGACACGCCCGAGCAGGCTGCGCAGGTGGCGGCCGCCTGCCGCTATGCGCCCGTGGGCGTGCGCGGCATGGGCAGTGCGCTGGCACGCGCCGCGCGCTGGCAGACCCACGCGCAGTACGTGCACGAGGCCAACGACCAGGTCTGCGTGCTGGTGCAGGCCGAAACCGTGACCGCCATTGAACACCTGGACGCCATCGCCGCCACGCCCGGCGTGGATGGCGTGTTCATCGGCCCTGCCGACCTCAGCGCATCGATGGGCCACCCCGGCAACGCCGCGCACCCCGAGGTGCAGGCCGTCATCGAACAAGGCATTGCCCGCATCCTGAAAGCCGGCAAGGCGCCTGGCATTCTGGCCACCACCGAACCCCAGGCGCGCAAGTGGCTGGCGGCAGGTGCGCGCTTTGTCGCCGTGGGGGCCGACACGATGGTGTTGGCCAGTGGTGCGCGGGACTTGCTGGGCAAGTTCAGGGACGGCGCCCAACCAACCGCCGCCGCCCAACCAACCGCCGCCGCAGACCGCAGCTATTGATCACCGAGTTCTCTCGACCCTTCATCCACAGGAGCCTGCCATGTCACGAACCTCTTTCATCGCACTGATCGCCGCAGCAGCCTTGGCGCTGACGGCCTGCGCCGGGCCCAACCCCAGCGGCGCCAGGAACGCCTCCGTGTTGGAGTCCAATCGCCGGGTGGTGCTGGATTTTTATGAGAAAGGCCTGAATCAGAAAGATGCCGACGCGGCTTTGCAGTACGTCGGCGAGCGCTACGTGCAGCACAACCCCGTTGCTGCGGACGGGCGAGAAGGCTTTCGCCAGTTCGTGGCCTTGCTGCGTGACAAATTTCCACAGTCGCGCAGCGAGATCAAGCGCAGCTTTGTCGATGGTGATTACGTCATCCTGCATGTGCACGCGGTGCGCGAGCCGGGTTCGCGCGGCACCGCGATCATCGACATCTTTCGGCTGGAGCAAGGCAAGATCGTTGAGCACTGGGATGTGACGCAGCCGATCCCCGAGAAGACCGCCAGCGGCAACGCGATGTTCTGACGGCGCGCTGCCCGTTGGGCCCTTCAGCCGCGAAGGCGGCTGCCTGCCGCCGATTGCGAGAGAAGGTTTTTGATGAACACAGTCGCCACCTCAACAGCCATGCACCCCGACGAACGCACCGCCCGCCAGCAACTGGCCGCCTGCTACCGCATCTTTGCCCAGCTGGGTTGGGTGGAGATGATCTACAACCACATCACGCTGCGCCTGCCCGACAGCGTGACGCGGGGCGAGAAGCACTTTCTCATCAACCCCTTCGGCCTGCACTACAACGAGGTGACGGCCAGCAACCTGGTCAAGGTGAATCTGGCGGGCGAGGTGCTGGATGGGTCGCGCTACCCCATCAACCCGGCGGGCTATGTGCTGCACAGCACCATCCACGCGGGCGTGCAAGGCGCGCACTGCGTGATGCACACGCACACCACGGCGGGGGTGGCGGTGGCGTCGCTGGCCAGTGGTTTGTCGCAAAGCAATTTCTACAGCGCGCAGCTGCACGGTATGGTGGCGTACCACGACTTTGAGGGCATCACCATCCACGCTGAGGAAGGCCCGCGGGTTCTGGCCAGCATCAATGGAACATTGCCCCCACGCGCCCCTGCTGCGCACGGTGCGCTGCCCCCTGGGGGGGCCCCTTCGCCTTGGGGCGGCCCGGCGCCGAAGAAAGCCGTGATCCTGCGCAACCACGGCTTGCTGAGCTGGGGCGAAACCCTGCCGCAGGCCTTTGCCGTGCTGTGGACGCTGCAGCGCGCGTGCGAGATCCAATTGGCCACGCAAAGCATGGGCGATCCGCTGCCGGTGCCCGAGGCCGTTGCCGCTGGCTGCACGCGCGATTCGCTGCAGTTTGACCCGCGCCACGGCGCCGGCCAGGACGTGTTCAACGCGCTGGTGCGCCAGATCGACCGGGTGGATGAAAGCTATAAAAATTGAAGCTGCTCGCGCCCGTCTGTTGGGCGCCACAGCCTGATTTGATGTTGAATCTGGGCATCAAGCATCGGCTTCATTGGCGTTGTGGTTGCCGGCAGGCTTCACGGGCCAAGCGCCGCATTTGGGCGTGCCAGCCACTTGGCCGGCTGCGCGGACGAGCCTTCGCCCTTACTGAGCGCAGCGGCCCACACTTTTTTGGAAAGACCGAGCATGTTCAAGCAAATCTGCATCTACGGTGCGGGCGCCATTGGTGGCTGGCTGGGTGCTGGCCTGGCGGCGGCGGGCCACCCGGTCAACGTGGTGGCGCGCGGCGCCACGCTGGCGGCATTGCGCGATCACGGCCTGTGCCTGCGCGAAGGCGCGGGCGCTGACGAGCGCGAGCGCGCCTTCGCCGTTCACGCGGCCGCGCAGCCGGCCGACCTGGGCGTGCAAGACCTGGTGATCGTCGCCGTCAAGGCGCCCGCGCTGGCCGATGTGGCGCGCGCCATCGCACCGCTGATCGGCCCACAGACCGTGGTGCTGACCGCCATGAATGGCGTGCCCTGGTGGTTTCTGCAGGGCTTTGGCGGCGCCGTGGCCGGGCGCGTGCTGCAGTCGGTGGACCCAGGCGGCGCCATTGCGCAGGCCATACCGGCGGCGCAGGTGGTGGGCTGCGTGGTGCACGCCAGTTGCGTGGTGGATGCGCCGGGCGTGATCCGCCACCGCGCGGGCAGCGGGCTGATCATTGGCGAGCCGGCGGGCGGCCGCACGCCGCGCTCCGAAGCCTTGCTGGCGCTGCTGCAGCAGGCGGGTTTTGACGCCAGCCTGTCTGAGCAGATTCAGCGCGACGTTTGGTACAAGCTGTGGGGCAACATGACGATGAACCCGGTGTGCGCGATCACCGGGGCCACTTCCGACCGCGTGCTGGACGACCCGCTGGTGCGCGGCTTTCTGAGCGCCGTGATGCTGGAGGCGCGCGAGATCGGCGCGCGCATCGGCTTACCTATCGAGCAAAGCCCCGAAGACCGCCACGCCGTCACGCGCAAGCTGGGCGCCATGCGCCCGTCGATGCTGCAAGACGTGGACGCTGGCCGCGCGGTGGAGCTGGATGCGCTGGTCGCCTCGGTGCGGGAACTGGGCCAGTTGACCGGCGTGGCCACGCCCTACACCGATGCGCTGCTGGGCCTGGCGCGCTTGCATGCGCAGGTGCGCGAACTGTATTGACCACCCCCAGGCTGCACCCGCTGCGCGATGTTGCGCCACCCCCTGCGAGGGGGCGCAGCTGCTGGCCGGGGCGACCCCGGCCAGGGCCGCCGTTGGGTGTCGGCCGGCTTCGCGGCCGGGGGTCGGGGAGACGTTGCTGGACGCGATCAACGATCAACGATCAGCGGTCAGCACTCGGCAATAGGAGCGAACAGTTTGGGCGACGTAGGGTGCTCGTATTTCGTTGCAAGGTTCAAGCAACGGGCCGAAGAATCAAACTTGATGTGACCCAATGAACTCCTCTGCACGCGCCTTGAGTGGTGCCGCTTTCTTCACACTGCTGTTCATCGCCTTGCTGATGGGCGCCAACCACGTGGCGGCGCGGGTGGCGTTCAACCACGGGCTCAGCGTGCCGACGGCGGTGGCGGTGCGCAGCTGGGCGACGGCGCTGGTGGTGGGCGCGTTGCTGCTCATCTACCGGGTGCCACTGGCGCTGAACGCGCGCCAGCGCAAGGCTTTGCCGGTGATCGGTGTGCTGATCGCCATCCAAAGCCTGTGCCTGTATTCGGCCGTGGCGCGGCTGCCGGTGGCGCTGGCGCTGCTGGTGTTCAACAGCTTTCCGCTGGCCACCGCGCTGTGGGCGCGCCTGCTGTATGGGCATCGGCCCGATCGCGCGCTGCTGATCGCCATGCCGGTCATTCTGTTCGGCCTGGTGCTGGCGCTGGATGTGCTGGGCGCCGCGTCGGGCCTGGGGGCGGCCGGCCAGTGGCGGCAGATGGGCGTGGGTGTGGCCTTTGCGTTGGCGGCGTCGTTCGCGTTTGGCCTGGCGCTGGTGCTGACCCAGCACGAAGCCGGCGGCCTGGACGGGCGCCTGCGCACCTTCGCCACCATGGGCATGGTCGGCATCCTGGCCGCCGCAGGTGCGTTGGCGGCCGACGGCGTGGCGTGGCCCACCGCAGCGCCGGGCTGGTGGGGCCTGGCGTTGCTCACGCTGCTGTACGGCACCGGCATCACGCTGCTGTTTACCGTGTTGCCCCGGCTGGGCGTGGTGGGCAATGCGGCCATTCTGAACGTCGAACCGGTGTGCGCCCTGGTGCTGGCCTGGCTGGTGCTGGGGCAGACCATTGCGCCGGTGCAGGTGGCGGGCGCGCTGCTGGTGGTGGGCGCCGTGATCTGGTTGGGGACCCGAAGGAAGGCGACCCCCTGAGCCACTGGCGCGGCTTGCGTCTGAAAACGGGGACGGCGCCGGCGGCCTGCGCAGGTTCGGCCACGGCGTCTGTGGGGCTGGGGGTGTGCGGGCGTGGTGCGTTGGGTTTGACGTGGGCGCTTGATGGTCTTTGGCCGGTTGGCGCTGCGCCGGCCTTGAAGAACGAAGTGCTGGTCGCTGCCCCCCGATCCGCCAGGCAAGCGCTACCATCGCCGTTGATCGCCATTCCTGCATGACCATGAGCACCGAACCCACGCCCCCCGACGAAGCCAACGCCGCCGATTTTGACGACGCCACCAGCGCCACGCTGGACACGCTGGAGGACGTGCTCGACGCCATCCGCGAGCGCCTTCCCGAAACCCCGCAGTGGGAGTTTGGCGAAGGCCTGATGACCGCGTTGCTGTGCACGCGCCGCCCGGTGGGTGAGGACGAATGGGTGCCTTTTCTGTTCGGCAGCGATGCCGACGAAGTGTTCGCCACGCCGGCCGAGCGCACGCGCTTTCTGATGGGCTGGATGGAGCGCGAATCGCAACTGCGCGCCGCGCTGACGGCGCCGGTGGAATCGCTGGACGACGAAGGCGCGCTCAGCCCCGCCGTGATGGACTGGCGCGGCCTGCTGGCCTGCCTGCCCGAAGCCGACCGCGCCGAGGCCACGCAAGGCCAGGACGGCTCGCCCCCCGCGCTGGCGCAGGTGTGGGCGCAGGGTTTTCTGGCCGCCGTCGACCATTGGGCCGACGACTGGGCGCCGCCGCGCGACAAGGAAATCGCCGCCGGCCTGGCCGATGCGCTGGACTGCATCGAAGACCTGCTGGCCGACGACACCGGCAAACCCGCGCTGAACCTGTACGAAGCCGAAGGCCCGCCCAGCGTCAGCGAAGCGCGCTTTGAAGCCTTTGGCGAAGCGCTGTGGGCGGTGTACGACCTGCACGACATCGCCACCAGCCTGGGCCCGCGCGTGGCCCCGGCGCGCAACGACGACAAAGTGGGCCGCAACGACCCGTGCCCCTGCGGCAGCGGCAAGAAGTACAAGAAGTGCCACGGCGCCTGATCGGATGGCTGCGATTGCTATCTGATAGATAGCTGCCTGCGCCCGCCTGTCAAGCGCTGACGAGGTTTTTGCTTTGAATTTGTGGCCGCAGTGACCGTTCGGCGCTACTCGGCTTACCGCGCCGAACGGCACAACGGCCGGCACGTCGGGCGACGCTTCAGGCCAGCGGCGCAAACTCCGGCGACTCGCGCCGGAACGAGACCAAGGCCCGCCGCCTGGGCGTCTGCAACCTGTGCGCGCGGCAGCAGATGCGAAAGCCTTCAAGGCTTGGCGCGCGGCGCTGCGGCACCGGCACCGGCGCACCTACAGCCAGTTGCTGGCGGGCACTGGCTTCAAAGCGCTGTGCCAGCCCATGGCCGCCACAGCGGTGCGGTTCAGCCCATCGTCGTCGGTGAACATGGCTGACGCATGCGCCTTGCGCGGCGGCGCTGCACCGCGTGCCAGCGGGCCGTGCCGCCGCGTTGAACGCCCGCAACGATCGGTGCCGATTCAGTTGGCCGCGCTGTCTAAGCTACATTTACAATAGCTGCCAGCGCTTGACTGACAGGCGCTGGAGGTCATTTTGGTTCTGAACTACGTCTGGCTGGGCTTCTTTCTCAGCGCCTTTGTGGCGGCGCTGGTGCAGACGCTGCTGGGCGACTTCAGCGTGTTTCCGCGCCTGATGGCGGCGCTGTTCGACGCGGCCAAGACCGGCTTTGAAATTGCCCTGGGCCTGACCGGCGTGATGGCGCTGTGGCTGGGCTTCATGAAGATCGGCGAACGCGCCGGCATGATCGATGCGTTTGCGCGCGGCGTCAGCCCGCTGATGCGCCAGCTGTTCCCCGGCGTGCCGGCCGGCCACCCGGCGCAGGGCGCGATGACCATGAACATCAGCGCCAACCTGCTGGGCCTGGACAACGCCGCCACGCCGCTGGGCCTGAAGGCGATGCAGGAGCTGCAGTCGCTCAACCGCCAGCCCGACACGGCGACCAACGCGCAGATCATGTTCCTGGTGCTCAACACCGCGGGCCTCACGCTGATCCCCACGTCGGTCATCGCCATTCGCCAGACCATCGCGGTCAAGCAAGGGCTGGTCGGCTTCAACGCGGCGGACATCTTCTTGCCCACGTTGATCGTCACCGCCATCACGTTGGCTTTTGCGCTGGTCGTTGTGGCGCGGGTGCAGCGCATAGCGCTGCTGCGCCCGGCCTTGCTGGTGCCGCTGCTGGCGCTGTCGGCCGTGGCCGGCGCGCTCAGCTGGTGGCTCAGCGGCCTGCCGGCCGACGATGCCGCGCGCTGGATGGGGCTGATCGGCAGCGCGGCCATTCTGTCGATCATCACGCTGTTCCTGACGGCCGGCGCGCTGCGGCGCGTGAACGTGTACGACGCTTTTGTCGACGGCGCCAAGGAAGGCTTTGGCGTGGCCGTGGGCATCATCCCGTACCTGGTGGCCATGCTGGTGGCGATTGCCGTGTTTCGCGCGGCGGGGTTGATGGACGCGCTGATGGGCGCCATCACCTGGGCCGTGGCGGCGCTGGGCCTGCCCACCGATTTCTTGCCCGCCGTGCCGGTCGGGCTGATGAAGGTGCTGTCGGGTTCGGGCGCGCGCGGGCTGATGGTCGATGTGATGCAGACCTACGGCGTGGATTCGTTCGCCGCCAAGCTGGCCGCCATCATCCAGGGCTCTACCGAAACCACCTTCTACGTGCTGGCCGTGTACTTCGGCAGCGTGGGCGTGAAGCACACGCGCCACGCGCTGGCCTGCGCCCTGCTGGCCGATCTGGCCGGGCTGGTGGTGGCGGTGCTGGTGGGGTATGCGTTCTTCCGCTAGCCTGACTGTTCCTGTTTTCATAGCTGCTTGCGCCGGTGGCAAGCGCGCTGGCGGCCATATTCATTCAAATTTTGCGGTGTGTGGGTGAATAGCCCAAGGCTCGTGCGGCGCGGCCTGCCGTGCGCAAGCTGGCTGCGATGGGTTTGGTGGAACTAGGTTGCGCTGCCTTTGCCGGTGGCGCCGCCAGCCCGCGCCTGTGGCACCCTTGGGTCGGGTGGCACAGGCGCAGCACGATGGGCGCCCCACCCGGCAAAACCAGTCAACGGAGACAACACCATGCACCATCGCAAGCAACGCGGCGCCGCTGCGCTGACCACCCTGACTGCCCTGGCAGGCCTCATCGGATTGATGGGCTGCGGCGGCGATTCGGACGACATCCGTGGCCCAGCCGCTTCCGCCAAGGACGAAACGCCGCCGCAGGCAACCGCCTGCCCGGCCGAAGTGCCCCACAGCGTCACCTGCTATGGCGGCCAGGATTCGGCGGGCGCGTACTACCTGATCGCCAAGCCGTCCAACTGGAATGGCGTGCTGGTCATGCACGCGCATGGCGGGCCGGACCTGGCCGCGCCCACCATCGAGCGTGCGCAGGAAGACCTGACCCGCTGGTCCATCATGCCGCGCGCGGGCTACGCCTGGGCCGGCTCCACCTACCGCCAGGGCGGCGTGGAAGTGCGCGCCGCGGCCGAAGACACCGAACGCCTGCGCGGCATCTTTCGCGCACACATTGCCAAGCCCACGCGCACCATCCTGCACGGCCAGTCGTGGGGTGCGGGCGTGGCGGCCAAGGGTGCCGAAATGTTCACGCAAGACACGGTGGGCGAAAAGCCCTACGACGGCGTGCTGCTGACCAGCGGCGTGCTGGCGGGCGGCACGCATTCGTACGACATGCGCACCGACATCCGCGTGGTTTATCAGTACCTGTGCCACAACCACCCGCGCCCGGACGAAGCGCAGTACGACCTGAACCTGGGCCTGCCCGCCGGCGCCACCATGAACAACGCCGCCATCGCCGCGCGCGTCAACGAATGCCTGGCGCTGGACAAGCCCGCCGCGCAACGTACGCCCGATCAGCAGGCCAAGATCGACACCATCGTCAAGGTCATCAAGATTCCGGAAAGCGCCATCCAGTCGCACATCAACTGGGGCACGCGCCACTTTCAGGACATCACCGCCAAGCGCACCGGCGGCGCCAGCCCGTTTGGCAACGTCGGCGCGGCCTACAGCGGATCGGCCGACGACGCCGCGCTGAACGCCGGTGTGCTGCGCTACAGCGCCGACCCCACGGCCTATCGCAGGTTCGCAGAAGACACCGACCCCACGGGCAAGATCCCGGTGCCGGTCGTCAGCACCAAGTGGATCGACGACCCCACCGCCTTCGTTGAGCTGGGCGCGCGCTTTTTGCAGGTGATGCAGCAAGGCGGCAGCGCCGACCGGCTGGTGCAAACCTTCACCACCACCGGCACGCACAGCTACATCTCTGATGCGACCTACCCCACGCTGATGACGGCCTTGCTGCAGTGGGTGGACCAGGGCCGCAAACCCACGCCCGCCAACATCGCCAGCGCCTGCCCAGCGAACGAGGCGCAGTTTGGTGCCGGCTGCACGTTTGCGCCCAACTACACGCCGCCCACGCTGGAAACGCGTGTGCCGGCGCGTGCGCGGCCGCAATAGGGCGAGCGCAGCTCGAAGTGCTGACGGCGCTAGGCCGGGCCCTGCGCGCGACCGACGTGGCGCGCGGCGCCCGATGGCCGCGTCGCCATGCGGCGACGTCCCGAACCGGTCACTCGCGCAAGGCGCGGATCGGCGCCTCGTCGTACATCCACCACGGGCCCAGGCGCCACACCGGCAGAACCAGAACGAGACCGTCTTGTTGACGTTTCCAGAAGCTCACCTGGCTGTCAATGTGGATGTCTGGCACCCCATTCGCCTGCGCGCGCAGGATGATCGGGCCGGGGACGATCCGGCTCTTGTCCAGAACAAAGCGCTGCGGTGTGGCAGGTTGCGCATGGGTGGCTGCCCAGAGCATGCCGCCAACCACCAGCCATGCGGCCAGCAGGCTGCACATGACCCCGATGAAAACCGTTGCCGTCATCGATTCGTGCTGGACGGTGGGTGCGATCGGGGCCGCCTCGTCAATCGGCGTGTCCGGCCTGGGCCCAAAGTTGCGGACGGCTTGCAGTGCCTGTCGCAGGTGTGCGCGCCTGGGCCACAAGGCCCAGATGGCCGGCAGCATCAGCGCGCCCGCGACAACAGCGTACAAGCCCCCGGGGGTGACAAAGAAGTGCCAGCGCTCCAAGCCGGCCCAGGCGACAACAGCAGCGACCGCGAGCAACCCCAACGCCCAAAGGCCCTTACGCAACTCTGGCACGCGCGCCAGGTCCAGTTGGCCGGCGATGGCCTGTTCAATGAGCAACGCGGACACATCTATCCCATGTGCACGCAGCGCCTGCGCAAGCGGCAGCTGGGCAAGGCGGGTTCGCAGGTCGGCCGTATCTTGCAGCCTGGACGCACGTCCGAGAAAGACATCCATGTGCGAGACGGGCACTCTGGGGGCAGGCCACGAGCTCATTGCTATCGACTGCTCGTGGCCCTGCGCGCTGCGCGCCCAACTGCTCAGGTCAAGCTGACGAAGTGCCCACGGTCGCGATGTGCCACGCAGCGTTCTGGATTCCGGTACCAGGCGGACGCCCAGCAGCGGGTCTTGTGCAGAGTGCGGCGACGACACTATGCAGCGGGCGAACTGCAAGTCGATCAAGAGTGCGCGCCAACCCAGCCAACGGTCCAGCCACGGCCAAGCGTAGCGTAGGTGCAGTTCCACCGAGCTTACCCATACCTCGGATGTCAGCACGGCCCAATCCTTCATCAGCTGCAGCAGCAGGGCTGCGAGCGCTACGCAGAGAAGAGGAACATGCTGCCACTGCTGCCTATCCGTTTGTAGCCACAAGAAGATCGAGACGGTTGCTAAGTTCAGCAGGGTGGGTGTCAGGCGCCACCATAGGATCGCAAGCCGACTACGCTGCGGCAGGCCCCGCCGCCAGCGCGAAGCGTCAATAGGTACGAAACGAGCGGGGGCGGCGTTGTCAGGGGCAAACACGTCAGAGGCGATGGGCGATGTCACTACAACAATAGTAGCTGGCCGCGCCGATCTGCATTGCGCCGCAAGGCGGAACTAGTGCACAAATTCAATCCGCAATCTTCAACGCCAGCGCCTTTTCGTACAAGCCGTTGCGGGGCGTGCCCGTCAGCTCTGCCGCCAGTCGCACGGCGGTTTTCAGCGGCAGCTCGGCCAGCAGCAGTTTGAGCACGCGGTCGCCGTCGTCGGCTGCTTCCACCGTGGCCGGGTGCAGCACCAGGGCGAACTCGCCGCGCTGGCGCTGCGCATCGGCGGCCAGCCAGCCGGGCAGGCTGGCGCAGGGCAGGGTGGCGATTTGTTCGAACTGTTTGGTCAGCTCGCGCCCCACGGTCACGCGGCGTTCACCCAGCACCGCCAGCGCGTCGGCCAATGCGGCAATGCGGTGCGGCGCCTCCAGCAGCGCCACGGCGCGCGCTTCGGCGGCCAGCGCCTGCACGGCGTGGCTGCGCTCGCCGCTTTTGGATGGCAGAAACCCGGCGAAGACGAATTGGCCATCGCCCGCCAGGCCCGCCACGCTGAGTGCGGTGGTCACGCTGCTGGCGCCGGGCAGCGGCACCACGCGCTGGCCCGCCGCCGCGCACACGGCGACCAGGCGCGCGCCGGGGTCGCTGATGGCGGGCGTGCCGGCGTCGCTGACGTAGGCCACGCGTTCGCCGGCCTGCAGCCGTGCCAGCACGGTTTGCGCGGCTTCCAGTTCGTTGTGTTCGTGCAGCGCGATCAGCGCCTTGCCGTCCAGCCCGTAGGCGCGCAGCAGGTGCTGCGTGTGGCGCGTGTCCTCGCAGGCCACGGCGTCCACCAGGCCCAGCAGGTGCAGGGCGCGCAGGCTGATGTCGGCCAGGTTGCCGATGGGCGTGGCCACCAGGTACAGCGCGCCAGCGGGATAATCCTGCCCACCGGCGGCGGCGCGGGCTGCAGCCAGTGCCGGCAAGAAGTTGGCGGGGCCCACGGAGGATTCGGTTTTGGACATGATTCAATCGTCTGGCGCTACAGGGACAAGCGCATGCCGCTACTGAATTGGAAGCGCAAGAGCAGCACGCGGCAGACCGGCAACGCGGGGGAGGACGCAGCGCTGGCCCACTTGCAGGCGGCCGGCATGGCGCTGGTGACGCGCAATTATCGGACGCCCGGGCGCGGCGGCGGTGAAATCGACCTGGTGATGCGCGCGCCCGACGGTACGCTGCTGTTCGTCGAAGTGCGTGCGCGCAGCGGCGCGGCGCAAGGCGGTGCGGCGGCCACGGTGGGCGCCGTCAAGCAGCAGCGGCTGGTGCGCGCGGCGCAGCATTACCTGATGCGCCTGGCCACGCCGCCACCGTGCCGCTTTGACGTGGTGGCGATCGACGGTGGCCATATCGAATGGCTGCGCGGCGCATTCGACGCCGGCTGACGGGCCACCGAAGATTCGCCGCGAATCGCCGCCGTGCTTGCATCCAAGTGCAAGCCTGCTCCTAAATTTGCACCGATCGGGCGGCGCGCAGGTATGATCGGCGGCCATGATGGAACAACGCATTCAGCAGCAGTTCATCGACAGCGCCGACCTCGCCTACCAATGGGCGCAGACGCTGGCACGCCCGGTCAGCGATGCGCTCCAGGCGCTGCTGGCCTGCGTCACCGGCGGCGGCAAGGTGCTGGTCTGTGGCAACGGCGCGTCGGGCGCACTGGCGCAGTACATGGCCGCGCTGATGGTGGGCGGCATGGAGCGCCCGCGGCCTGAACTGCCCGCGCTGGCGCTGAACGCCGACGCCGCCACGCTGACGGCCGTGGCGCGCCGGGGCGAATTCGCCGACGTGTTTGCCGCCCAGGTGCGGGCGCTGGGCGCCGCGGGCGATGTGCTGCTGGTGCTGACGTCCAACGGCAACACCGCCAACCTGGTGCGCGCCGCGCAAGCCGCGCACGAGCGCGACATGGTGGTGCTGGCCCTGACCGGCCGCGGTGGCGGTGAACTGGCGCGCATGCTGCGCGAAACCGATGTCCATGTGGGCGTGCCGCAGGAAAGCGTCGCCCGCATTCACGAAGCGCACCAACTGGTGCTGCACTGTTTGTGCGATGGCCTGGATGTGGAACTTCTGGGCGAAGAGGAGCGTACGGAATGAACAAGCGGTTGAATCAATTTCGCTGGCTGCGCACGGGGCTGATGGCCGCTGCGCTGGGCGCCAGCGTGGCAGCTTGCGTGCCGGTGGCACTGGTGGGGGGGGCGGTGGCGGGGGGCACCTTGCTGATGTCTGCCGACCGCCGCAGCGGCGACACGCAAACGGCCGACAGCACCATCGAAGCGGGCGCACACGAGGCCATCGTCAAGCTGCTGCCAGGGCGTGGCCACGTCAACGTCAACAGTTACTACCGCAAGGTGCTGATCACCGGCGAGGTGCCCACCGCGCAGGACAAGCAGACGGTGGAAACCGCCGTGCGGGCCCTGCCGGGCGTGCAAAGCGTGCTCAGCGATCTGGCGGTGATGCCCGATTCCAGCGCGCTGCAGCGCTCCAACGACGGGCTGGTCACCAGCAAGGTGCGCGCCCGCCTGGTGGGTACCAACGGCGTGCCGGCCGGCGGCATCAAGACCTTCACCGAACGCGGCACGACCTACATCATGGGCCGCCTGACTGCCGACGAGGCCGCGCGCACCACCGACCTGGTGGCGCAGACCGACGGCGTGCAGCGCGTGGTGCGCGTGATCGATCTGATTTCCGATGCGTCGCTGTACGGCGGATCGGGCGCGGTGGGTTCCACCTCGGCGGCCGATCCCGCCGTGCTGCCCAAGGCCGGTGGCGACACCGCGCCGGGCGTGGTGACATCGCCGGTGACGCAGCCCACGATCGAGCAGGCACGCCAGCCGGTGCAGGTACAAGAGCTGCCGCCGCTTAAATAATGATAGCTGCCTGCGCCCGTGGCACTTGCGCTGGCGGGCTATTTGGCTTGTAAAACTGCCGGGGCCAATGTGGCGCCGGTGTGAAATCAGATGATGGTCAAGGGCGCTCGGCGCCCTTGTTCATTTCAGCCGCTTGATCAGGCTGGACGTATCCCAGCGCCCGCCGCCCATCTGCTGCACGTCGGCGTAGAACTGATCGACCAGCGCGGTCACCGGCAGGCGCGCGCCGTTGCGCTTGGCCTCGTCCAGCACCAGGCCCAGGTCCTTGCGCATCCAGTCGGCGGCAAAGCCAAAGTCGAATTTGCCCTGCACCATGGTGGGGCCGCGGTTGTCCATTTGCCAGCTTTGGGCGGCGCCTTTGCCAATCACGCCCAGCACCGCGTTCATGTCCAGGCCAGCGCGCTGGCCGAACGCCACCGCCTCTGACAAGCCTTGCACCAGGCCGGCGATGCAGATCTGGTTGACCATCTTGGTCAGCTGGCCGGCGCCGCTGGCACCCATCAGGGTGAAGGCGCGGCTGAATGCCATGGCGACGGGTTTCACGGCGTCAAACGCTGCCGTGTCGCCGCCGCACATGACGGTGAGCGCGCCATTCTGTGCGCCCGCCTGTCCGCCCGACACGGGTGCGTCGACAAAGCTGACGCCCTTGGCGGCGGCGGCGGCGTACAGCTCGCGCGCGACATCGGCGGATGCGGTGGTGTGGTCCACGAACAGGGCGCCCGGCTGCATGGTGGCCAGCGCGCCGTGCTCGCCCAGCACCACCGAACGCAGGTCGTCGTCGTTGCCCACGCAGCAGAAGACGATGTCGGCCTGGCGCGCGGCCTCGGCCGGGGTTGAAGCGCTTTTTACCTTTCCAGCGCCCGCCAGTTCTGCGCAGAATGCTTCTGATTTGCTAGCGGTTCGGTTGTAGGCGGTGACGCTGTGCCCGGCCAGCGCCAGGTGCGCGGCCATCGGGTAGCCCATGACGCCCAGGCCCAAAAAGGCCACGGCGCGTGAAGGAGTGGGTTCGTAAGTCTTGGGTTGGGTCGACGAGGTCATGCGGCGCATTGTAGGGAGCGGCGCTGCGGTGTGCTGGCCGCGGGGGCGGGGTGCGCACGCATGCGATGCGCGTTGTCATTGCGACGCGCGCTTGTCTGACAAGGCGGCAAATGGGCGCAGGCGTACGCTGCATCAGCGCGCTGAATATCGACCTGTGGACGAGATTCGCGGTGGCGTGATGGCGGTGCGCACCCAGAACCAAGGATCCACGATATGCAGCACGATGACCCCGATCAACCGGGTCGCAGGCGTTTCTTGCGCCGCTCGATTTACCTGGTGCCTGCCGCAGCGGCGGCTTCCACGGCCACGGTCGGGCCGGCGCTGTCGCAGGCACCACCGCCTGCCGCCAGCGCAGCCGGCGCCGCCAGCGCCAGCCCAGCGGCCCCTTATCAACCGGTGTTCCTGAACGCCACCGAATGGCAATTCATTCAGGCTGCCGTGGCGCGCCTGATTCCGGCCGACGACGTGGGGCCGGGCGCCGTGGAGGCGGGCGTGCCCGAATTCATTGACCGGCAGCTGGATGGCGCCTGGGGCCACGGCGCGTTGTTCTATTCGCAAGGGCCATTCCACGAAAGTTCGCCGCTGTTCGGCTACCAGGGTGCGCTGCTGCCGCGCGATTTGTACCGGACCGTGATCGCCGCCACCGACCAATGGTGCAAGCAGCAGCGCGGCGGCAAAGGGTTTGCCGAACTGGACGGCGCCGCGCAAGACGAAGTGCTGCACGGGCTGGAGGGCGGCACGATCACCTTCGAAGGTTCGCAGGCGCGCGACTTCTTCGCCTTTCTGCTGGCCAACACCAAGGAAGGCTATTTTGCCGACCCGATCCACGGCGGCAACAAGAAGGGTGCCAGCTGGACCATGATCGGTTTTCCGGGTGCGCGGGCCGACTTCATGGACTGGGTGCAACGCCCCGGCGTGGCCTACCCCTTGCCCACCGTCACCATCGCGGGCCCGCAGGGCTGATCGGAGCAGCCCATGGCAGACACCCTCAAAAAACCCCCGGTGGACATCGTCATCGTCGGCTTCGGCTGGACCGGCGCCATCCTGGCCTCTGAACTGGCCGCCACCGGTCTCAACATCCTCGCGCTGGAGCGCGGCGAAGACCGCGACACCCACCCCGATTTCGAATACCCGCGCATCACCGACGAGCTGACCTATGGCATTCGCGGCAAGTTGTTCCAGCAACTGGCGCGTGAAACCGTCACCGTGCGCCATGCGCCGGGCGATACCGCCGTGCCGTACCGGCAGCACGGCTCGTTCCTGTTGGGCAACGGCGTGGGCGGCGCGGGCGTGCACTGGAACGGCCACCACTGGCGCGCCTTGCCGGCCGATCTGAAGCTGCGCACCACGTTTGAAGAGCGCTACGGCAAGGCCTTCATCCCCGAAGGCATGACGATTCAGGACTTCGGCGTCAGCTACGAAGAGATGGAACCGTTCTTCGACCGCTTTGAAAAGATCTGCGGTACCTCTGGCCGCGCCGGCAACCTGCGCGGGCAGCTGCGCCCGGGCGGCAATCCGTTCGAAGGCGCGCGTTCGGACGAATATCCGCTGCCGCCACTGGCCTCGCCCAACAGCGCTTTGCTGTTCGCCCGGGCCGCGGCAGAGCTGGGCTACCACCCGTTTCCGCAAGCGGCGTCCAACGCTTCGCGGGCGTACACCAACCCGCTGGGCGCGCAGCTGGGGCCGTGCAACTTCTGCGGCTTTTGCGAGCGCTATGGCTGCTACATGTATTCCAAGGCGTCGCCGCAGACCACCATCTTGCCCACGCTGCGCGGCTTGCCGAATTTTGAACTGCGCACGCGTGCGCAGGTGCAGCGCGTCAACCTGGCGCCAGACAAGTCGCGCGCCACGGGCGTGACCTACGTCGATGGCCAGGGGCGCACCGTGGAGCAGCCGGCCGACCTGGTGCTGATGTGCGCCTACCAGATGCACAACGTGCGCTTGCTGCTGCTGTCGGGCATCGGCCAGCCTTACGACGTCAGCACCGGCCAAGGCGTGGTGGGGCGCAACTACGCCTACCAGCTGAACGGCGGCGCCACGCTGTGGTTTGACGGCAAGCAGCCGATGAACCCCTTTGTGGGCGCGGGCGCCAGCGGCCATGTGCTGGACGACTTTGATGGTGACAACTTCGATCACGGCCCGCTGGGCTTTGTCGGCGGGGCCAGCATCAACTGCATCAACACCGGCGGGCGGCCGATTCAGCAACTGGCCACGCCGCCCGGCGCGCCGGCCTGGGGCGCGCAGTGGAAGAAGGCCGTGAAGGACAGCTACCGCTATCAGGCGTCGGTCGGCAGCCAGGGCTCGGTCATGTCCTACCGCGACAACTTCCTGGATCTGGACCCAACGTACAAAGACGCCTTCGGCCAGCCGCTGTTGCGCATGACCTTCGACTGGAAGCCCAACGACATCGCCATGACGCAGTTCATCGGCACCAAGGTGGAGGCCATCGCCAAGGCCATGGGCCCCAAGCAGTACCGCATGGCCTTCACCAAGCCGGGCGACCATTACGACCTGCGGGTCTACCAGTCGACCCACAACACCGGCGGCGCGGTGATGGGCACCGACCCGGCGACCAGCGTGGTCAACCGGTACCTGCAGTCGTGGGACGTACCGAATGTGTTCGTCATGGGCGCCTGCGCCTTTCCGCAGAACTTTGGCTACAACCCCACCGGCCTGGTGGGCGCGCTGGCGTACTGGGCGGCCAAGCACATCCGAGAGCGCTACATCCCCCGCCCAGGAGCCCTGGCATGAACGCGCAACGCACTTCTTTGCGTCACCCGGTCTGGGTGCGCTGGGTGGCCGGCGGCGCCGCCGTCACGCTGATGACCACATTGACCGTGGTGCTGGCGCAGCAAGCGCCCCCTGTGCACAGCGCGGCCAGTGCGCCCGCTGACGCAGCCAGCCAGCCCGCCATGGGCGCCAGCCGTGCCGCCGCGGCAGCCTCGGCGCCCGCCATGTCGGCATCGGACGCCGTGGGCACGGCGCTTGCCCAGCCGCCGGTTGCGACCGCTTCCGCTGTGCTGCCGCCAATGCGCGTTCCGGTGGTTCAGCCAGCGGCGGCGGCCGCCGCCGATCCGCTGGTTGCCAAGGGCCGTTACCTGGCGCAAACGGGCGACTGCGTCAGCTGCCACACCGCCGTTGGGGGCAAGCCGTTTGCCGGCGGACTGGCCATGGGCACGCCGTTTGGCACCATCGTGTCGACCAACATCACGCCGGATAGAAACGCCGGCATTGGCGCTTACACGCAAGAGGAATTCAACCGTGCGGTGCGCGAAGGCGTGGCCAAGGACGGGCACCGGCTTTACCCCGCCATGCCCTACACCTCGTTCGCGGCCATCACCGACGAGGACATGCAGGCGCTGTACGCCTACTTCACCCAAGGCGTCGCCCCGGTCGATACGCGCCCTGCGGCGACCGACTTGCCCTGGCCTTTCAGCATGCGCTGGCTGATGGTGTTCTGGAACTGGTTGTACGCGGATCAGAAGCCGTATGAGGCGGTGGCCGCGCAAAGCGCCGAATGGAATCGCGGTGCCTACCTGGTGCGCGGCCTGGGCCATTGCGGCGAATGCCATACGCCGCGCGGGCGCCTGGGCGGCCCGCTGGCCACGGGCGAGGGAAGCGCCGCCTTCCTGTCCGGCAGCCAGGTCGATGGCTGGTTGGCCCAGGCCTTGCGGCATGGCGACGTGCCCACCGCCGCCCAGTGGCCGCAGAAGGACTGGGTCGAGTACCTCAAGACCGGGCGAACCGAGCACACCGCCGCCTTCGGCCCCATGGTGCAGGTGGTGGAAAACAGCACCCAGCACATGACGCCGGAAGACCTGGCCGCCATCGGCACCTATATTCGCTCGCTGGGCGCGCCGGCTGCAGCCGCATCGGCGCAGGCTTCGCCAATGGCGTTGGCTGCTTCACAGGCCGCTTCCAGCCCTGCCGCCGCCGCGCTGCGCGACGGCAAGCCAAGCCAAGCCCACGCTGGCGCGCTGGTCTACCTCAACAACTGCAATGCCTGCCACACCTCGTCGGGTGCGGGTGCCAGCAAGACCTTTCCCACGCTGGCGGGCAATCCGGTGGTGTTGGCCAGCGACCCCACCTCGTTGATCCGCATCGTGCTGTCTGGCTCGCAGATGGCCGCCACCGCTGGGGCGCCCTCGGCGATTGCCATGCCCGCGCTGGGCTGGCGCCTGAACGATGAAGAGGTGGCCAAGGTGCTGAGTTTTGCGCGCAGCAGCTGGGGCAACCAGGCTGCTGCCGTGACACCGGCGCAGGTGGCGGCGGTTCGTGCCACGCTGGCGCCCGCGGCGGCCAAAGGCAATCCGCCGTGAGCCGGGCGGCGTTGCCGGCCAGGAAAGGGCCGCCGCAGCGCGCGGCGTGGGCCCTGCTCAGACGATCTGCAGATGTTCGGTGCCGGCCGCCAGGTCGCGGTCTTTGGCGCGCTTGCTGGTCAGCTTGATCTGCAGGCGCAAATCGTTCATCGAGTCGGCGTTGCGAATCGCGTCTTCGTAGCTGATCAGGTTGGCTTCGAAGGCGTCGAACAGCGCCTGGTCGAACGTCTGCATGCCCAGCTCGCGGCTTTTCTTCATGATTTCCTTGATCTCGCCGACCTCGCCCTTGAAGATCAGATCGGAAATCAGGGGCGAGTTCAGCATGATCTCGACCACCGCCGTACGCCCCTTGCTGTCCTGCTTGGGGATCAGGCGCTGCGAGATCAGCGCGCGCAGGTTCAGCGACAAGTCCATCAGCAGCTGGGCGCGGCGTTCCTCAGGGAAGAAGTTGATGATCCGGTCCAGCGCCTGGTTGGCGCTGTTGGCGTGCAGCGTGGCCAGGCACAGGTGACCGGTTTCGGCAAAGGCCACGGCGTGTTCCATCGTCTCCCGGTCGCGGATCTCGCCCATCAGAATGACGTCGGGCGCCTGGCGCAGCGAGTTTTTCAGCGCCGATTCCCAGGTGTCGGTGTCCAGGCCAATCTCGCGCTGCGTCACGATGCAGTTCTTGTGCGGGTGCACGAATTCCACCGGGTCTTCCACGGTGATGATGTGGCCGTAGCTGTTGAGGTTGCGCCAGTCCACCATGGCGGCCAGCGTGGTGGATTTACCCGAACCGGTCGCCCCCACCAGAATCGCCAGGCCGCGCTTGCTCATGGCCACATCCTTCAGGATAGGCGGCATGCCCAGCGCATCGATGGTGGGCAGTTCCTGCGGAATCACCCGCATCACCATGCCGATCTGGCCTTGCTGCACAAAGGCATTGCAGCGAAAACGCCCGATGCCCGCAGGCGAGATGGCGAAGTTGCATTCCTTGGTGCGTTCGAACTCGGCCGCCTGCTTGTCGTTCATGACCGCGCGCACCAGCGCCAGCGTGTGCGCCGGGGTCAGGTTCTGTGATGACACCTTGTTCACCTTGCCATCCACCTTGATGGCGGGCGGAAAATCGGCGGTGATGAACAGATCGCTGCCTTTGCGGGTCAGCAGCAGCTTGAGCAGATCGTTGATGAATCTGCTGGCCTGATCGCGTTCCATGGTTCGGGACCTTCCTGCGGCGCCTGAC
This sequence comes from Ottowia sp., assembly GCA_017997715.1. Taxonomy (GTDB): domain Bacteria; phylum Pseudomonadota; class Gammaproteobacteria; order Burkholderiales; family Burkholderiaceae_C; genus Ottowia. Next base: position 664 of record JAGOEM010000013.1, on the reverse strand, counting down.
CGCAAATGCTATATTTTCAGTAGCTATCTGCGCAGGTAAATAGGGCGCTGACAGCCAAAATTTCTTGAAATTACCCGGGGAAGTTCTCGGGAATCTTGGCCTTGCCGCGTGCTTCGGCCGCACTGATGATGTTGCGGCGGACCAACTCGGTCAGGTTCTGGTCCAGCGTCTGCATGCCCACGCCGTTGCCGGTCTGGATCGATGAGTACATCTGGGCGACTTTCGCCTCGCGGATCAGGTTGCGGATGGCGGGGGTGCCAATCATGATCTCGTGCGCCGCCACGCGGCCCTGGCCATCCTTGGTCTTGCACAGCGTTTGCGAGATCACCGCCTGCAGCGATTCCGACAGCATCGCCCGCACCATTTCCTTTTCATCGGCCGGGAACACGTCGATGATCCGGTCGATCGTCTTGGCAGCCGACGAGGTGTGCAGCGTGCCAAACACCAGGTGGCCGGTTTCGGCAGCGGTCATGGCCAGCCGGATGGTTTCCAGATCGCGCATCTCGCCCACCAGAATGCAGTCCGGGTCTTCGCGCAGGGCGGAGCGCAGCGCGTTGGCAAAGCTGTGTGTCATCGGCCCGACTTCGCGCTGGTTGATCAGGCATTTCTTGGATTCGTGCACGAATTCGATCGGGTCTTCCACCGTCAGGACGTGGCCGTACTC
>JAGOEM010000118.1 GCA_017997715.1 Ottowia sp. | reverse complement strand
GCCGTACTTCGACCGCACCAGCCAGCGCGCCAGCAGGAAAAAGCCCAGCAGCGCCACGCCCGACAGCACGAACAGCAGCATGCGCATGTGCTGCGTGGCCAGCGGGTAGCCCAGGATGGTGGCAAAGCCGGTGAAACCATTGTTGCCGCCAAAGCCGGTTTCGTTGCGGAAGAACAGCAGCATGGCGGCCACCGTCAGCGCCTGCGTGATGATCGAAAAGTACACGCCCTTGATGCGCGAGCGGAAGGCAAAGTAGCCGAACACGAAGGCCACCAGACCGGGCACCAGCACGATCAGGATCAGCGTGGCGACAAAGCTGCCAGACAGCGCCCATTGCCAGGGCATGGTCTTCCAGTCCAGAAACACCATGAAGGGCGGCAGTGCATCGGGGCCGGCAGCCTGGCGCATCAGGTACATGCCCATCACATAGCCGCCCAGCGCAAAGAACAGGCCGTGGCCCAGGCTCAGGATGCCGGTGTAGCCCCAGATCAGGTCCATTGCCAGCGCGCAGATGGCGTAGCACATGATCTTGCCCAGCAGGCCGACCATGTAGTCCGACAGATGGAACGCGCTGTCGGCCGGCACACCCAGGTTGAGCACCGGCGCCAGCGCGCACACCGCCAGCAGGGCCACCAGAAAGGCGGCCCAGCCGGGGCGTGAGAACAGCGGCGCGCGCGTCGGCAGTTCAATTCCCACAGGCGCTACCGTGCCCGCGTGTGGTGCTGCGGGCGGTTGCGGCGCGGCACCCGCGTTGGCGGTCGATGTCACGGCTTTCATGCTTCGGCGCTCCGGCCCTTCATGGCGAAGATGCCCTGTGGCCGCTTCTGGATGAAAACGATGATGAAGATCAGCACGGCGATCTTGGCCAGCACGGCGCCGGTCCAGCCTTCCAGCAGCTTGTTGACCAGGCCCAGGCCCAGCGCGGCGTACACGGTGCCCGCCAGTTGGCCCACGCCGCCCAGCACCACCACCATGAACGAATCGACGATGTAGGCCTGCCCCAGGTCAGGCCCCACGTTGCCCACCTGGCTGAGCGCGCAGCCGGCCAGCCCGGCAATGCCCGACCCCAGCGCAAAGGCGTAGGTATCGGTGCGCGCGGTGTTCACGCCCATGCAAGCGGCGATGGGGCGGTTTTGCGTCACGCCGCGCACGAACAGGCCCAGGCGGGTGCGGCTGATCAGCCAGGCCACGCCCAGCAGCACCGCCACGGCAAAGCCGATGATGACGATGCGGTTCCACGGCAGGATCAGGTTGGGCAGCACCTGCCAGCCGCCGCTCATCCACACCGGGTTTTCCACCGCCACGTTCTGCGCGCCAAACAGCGAACGCACCGCCTGCATCAGGATCAGGCTGATGCCCCAGGTGGCCAGCAGCGTTTCCAGCGGGCGGCCATACAGGTAGCGGATCACGCTGCGTTCCAGCACCGCGCCCACACCCGCCGATGCGATGAAGGCCACCGGCAGCGCGGCCACCAGGTACCAGTCAAACGCGCCCGGCAGGTATTGGCGGAACAGCGTTTGCACCACGTAGGTGGCGTAGGCGCCGATCATGATCAGCTCGCCATGCGCCATGTTGATCACGCCCATCAGCCCGTAGGTGATGGCCAGGCCCAGCGCGGCCAGCAGCAGGATCGAACCCAGGCTGACCCCGGTGAACAACACCCCCAGCCGTTCGCCCCAGGCCAGGCCATCGTCGATGTGGGCGATGGCGGCCGTCAGCGCGGCCTTGACGTCGGCATCCGGCTCGTCGGCCAGGCGTTCGTTCAGCAGCAGCTTGATGTCCGGGCTGCGTTGCTGCCCAAGCGCCTGCGCGGCGGCCAGGCGCTTGGCCTGGTCGGGGCTGGCCAGCAAGGTGGTGGCGCGCACCAGTTCCAGCTGCGCCTTCACGCCAGCGTCCGTTTCAGCGGCCAAGGCCTTGTCGATCAGGGGCAGGCGCGATTCGTCGGGCTCGGTCAGCAGCGCCTTGGCCGCCTGCGCGCGCAGGGCGGCATCGGGGCTGGCCAATTGCAGGGCGGCTTGCGCGGCCGCCAGTGCGCTGCGCATCAGGTTGTTGTTGACCACGTCTTCGGCGTCGTCCGGCATGGCCAGGGCCGCGCCGGTGACCGGGTCGGTGCCTTTGCCGTCCACCACCACAAACACCTGTTGGCCCGCCACTTTGACGGCGTCATCGCTCATGGCCTGAAGGAAAGCCGCCGTGCGCGGGTCCGGCGAACCGGCCACGGCCGCGTTGAGGGCGGTGACGCGCGCGTCGGTGCTGTCGCCTGCGGCGATGGCCAGCGCCTGTTCGCCCGTCAATGCGTAGGCCGGCGCGGCGGCCAGGATGGCCCACAGGCCCAGAAGATGGAGAGTGCGCTTCAGCATGGTGTTCACTCGCTGCGCAGTCCTTGACATGAAAGGTTCAACGAAGCAGGGCGCCGCCCGGTGCGCGCACCGGCGCGCCCCGCGCCCGCTTACAGGCCTTTGGTGCGGCCTTCCGGCTCGTCTTTCTTCTTGTCGTTGCCCTCGATGTACGGGCTCCAGGGCTTGGCCTTGATCGGGCCGGGCGTTTTCCACACCACGTTGAACTGGCCATCGGCGCGCACTTCACCCACGTACACCGGCTTGTGCAGGTGGTGGTTCTTCTCGTCCATCTTCACGGTGAAGCCGTCCGGCGCCTTGAACTGCTGGCCCGCCATCGCCGCGATGACCTTGTCGACGTCGGTGGACTTGGCTTTCTCTACCGCCTGCTTCCACATGTTGATGCCGATGTAGGTGGCTTCCATCGGGTCGTTGGTCAGCGGCTTGTCCTTGTGGCCAGGAATGTTCTTGGCCTTGGCGTAGGCCGCCCACTTCTTGGTGAACTCGTTGTTGGCGGGGTTCTTCAGGCTCATGAAGTAGTTCCACGCGGCCAGGTGGCCCACCAGCGGCTTGGTGTCCACGCCGCGCAGCTCTTCCTCGCCCACGCTGAAGGCCACCACCGGCACGTCCTTGGCCTTCAGGCCCGCGTTGCCCAGCTCTTTGTAGAACGGCACGTTGGAATCGCCGTTGATGGTGGACACCACCGCCGTCTTGCCGCCGGCCGAGAACTTCTTGATGTCCGCCACGATGGTCTGGTAGTCGCTGTGGCCAAACGGGGTGTACTTCTCGTCGATGTCGCTGTCCTTCACGCCCTTGGTTTTCAGGTAGGCGCGCAGGATCTTGTTGGTGGTGCGCGGGTAGACGTAGTCGGTGCCCAGCAGCACCCAGCGTTTGGCGGCGCCGCCTTCCTTGCTCATCAGGTAATCCACCGCCGGAATGGCCTGCTGGTTGGGCGCAGCACCGGTGTAGAACACGTTCTTGGACAGCTCTTCGCCCTCGTACTGCACGGGGTAGAACAGCAGGCCGTTGTTCTCTTCAAACACCGGCAGCACCGACTTGCGCGACACGCTGGTCCAGCAGCCAAACACCACGGCCACCTTGTCCTGCGTGACCAGCTGCTTGGCCTTTTCGGCGAACAGCGGCCAGTTGGATGCGGGGTCGACCACCACCGGCTCCAGCTTCTTGCCCAGCACGCCGCCTTTGGCGTTGATCTCATCAATCGCCATCAGCACGGTGTCTTTCAACACCGTTTCTGAAATGGCCATGGTGCCTGACAGGCTGTGCAGCACGCCCACCTTGATGGTGTCTGCGGCGTGCGCGCCGGAAACGCCCAGGCCCAGGGCGATGGACGCAGTCAGCGTCTTGAGGGTGTGACGACGGTTCATGGTTTTCACTCTGTTGGGGGGAAGTGGGTCGGCCGCAAAGGCGGTCCGTGCCACGCTTCTACGCAAAGGCCGTGCCAGCCTTGCCGAAAGACCGGCGCGCGCGGCGCTGCAACCCGCAACAAACCGTTGTGCTTGCATCGCTTCATTGCCGGGCCTTGCCACGGCAAGCCGGGGCGCCCGCCGGTCGGCCGGGCCACCCTGCGGCGGCAATGCACCGCCGTTGGGCTGATCGGGCGCGCTTTCGGTGCCAATGCCGCGCACCACGCACAGCAATGGGGCGGTGCACAGGCTTGGCGCGCACCGGCGCCGGGTTTGCGCCCGCTGGGGTATGCCTGGCCCGCAAGTTGCAAGACGGTGCACCACCATGGAACTCACGCCCCGCGAAAAAGACAAGCTGCTTTTGTTTACCGCCGCGCTGCTGGCCGAACGCCGCAAGGCGCGCGGCCTGCGGCTGAACTACCCCGAAGCCGTGGCGCTGATCAGCGCCGCCGTGATGGAAGGCGCGCGCGACGGCCGGACGGTGGCTGATCTGATGAGCGCCGGCCGTGAGGTGCTGAGCCGCGCCGATGTGATGGACGGCGTGCCCGAGATGATTCCCGACATTCAGGTCGAAGCCACCTTCCCCGATGGCACCAAGCTGGTCACCGTGCACCAGCCCATCGTTTAGCCATATTTGAACATATTGGCCTGCAGCCCCCAATCTACCTGCGCAACCAGCTATGAATTTAAAAGCAAAACTACTTCTGTCGGCAGCGCTTGTGGGCCTGCCACTGGTCGCGGCGGCGCACCCCGGGGCGCTGGCCGATCACACGCACACCGGCTTCATGAGCGGGCTGCTACACCCGCTGACGGGCCCCGATCACCTGGCCGCCATGCTGGCCGTGGGCATGTGGAGTGCGCTGGTGCTGCGCCCGCGCTGGGTGGCGCCGGTGGCTTTCGTATTGCTGCTGCTGTTGGGCGCCCTGGCGGCCCAAGCGGGTTGGGCGGTGCCGATGGTCGAGCCGATGATCGCCGCGTCGCTGCTGGTGATCGGGCTGCTGATGGCGGCGCGCACGCACCTGCCCTGGTGGGGCGGTGCGCTGCTGGTGGGCGGCTTTGCTTTCTTTCATGGCGCCGCGCACGGCACCGAATTGGCCGGCAGCGGCGCGGCCGCGGCGCTGGCCGGCATGGTGATTGGCACCGCACTGCTGCATGGGGTTGGCATCGGGCTGGGTGAAGTGGCGCAACGCCGTGCGCGCTGGATCAGCGCGTGGGCTGGCGCCGGGGTGGCCGCGCTCGGTTCGGCGCTGCTGCTGCGCATGGCCTTGTGATGGTGCGAAAGGCCAAGCCATGATTCCTGGTGAATACCTGATCGACGCGGGTGCGCACGCGCTCAACCCCGGCCGCCCCACGCTGACCCTGGTGGTGCGCAACACGGCCGACCGGCCGATTCAGGTGGGGTCGCACTACCACTTTGCCGAAACCAATGCCGCGCTGGACTTCGACCGGCAAGCCGCGCGCGGCATGCGGCTGAACATCGGCAGCGGCCTGGCGGTGCGCTTCGAGCCGGGCCAGCAACGCACGGTGGAACTGGTGGCCTATGCCGGTGCACGCAGCGTGTACGGCTTTCGCGGGCTGGTTCAAGGCGCGTTGTGAACCAACAATTTGAATGAAAAGTGGCTGTAGCGCCCTATCAGCGGGCGCAGGCAGCTACGCTATCAATAGCAAATTAGTCTGAAAGAACCCACCATGGCAAGTATCGATCGGCGCGCCTACGCTGAAATCTTTGGCCACACGGTGGGCGACCGCGTGCGCCTGGCCGATACCGAACTGGTGATCGAAGTCGAGCAGGACTACACGCTGCGTGCCGGCGGCTATGGTGAAGAGGTGAAGTTCGGCGGCGGCAAGACCATCCGCGATGGCATGGCGCAAAGCCAGCGCACCCGCGCCGACGGCGCCGTGGATACGGTGATCACCAACGCACTGATCCTGGACCACTGGGGCATCGTCAAGGCCGACATCGGCCTGAAGGACGGGCGCATCGCCGCCATCGGCAAGGCCGGCAACCCCGACACGCAGCCCGGCGTGGACATCGTGATCGGGCCGGGCACCGAGGTGATCGCGGGCGAGGGCCATATCGTCACCGCAGGCGGCATTGACAGCCACATCCACTTCATCTGCCCGCAGCAGATCGAAGAGGCGCTGGCCAGCGGCGTGACCACCATGCTGGGCGGTGGCACCGGCCCGGCCACCGGCACCTTTGCCACCACCTGCACGCCCGGGCCGTGGCACATCGAGCGCATGCTGCAGGCCGCCGATGCCTTTCCGATGAACCTGGGCTTTCTGGGCAAGGGCAACGCCAGCCGGCCCGAGGCGCTGCGCGAGCAGATCGACGCGGGCGTGATCGGCCTGAAGCTGCACGAAGACTGGGGCACCACGCCCTCGGCCATCGACCAGTGCCTGAGCGTGGCCGAAGAGCGCGACGTTCAGGTGGCGATCCATTCCGACACGCTGAACGAATCGGGCTTTGTCGAAGACACCATCGCCGCCACCAAGGGCCGCAGCCTGTGCGCCTTTCATACCGAAGGCGCGGGCGGCGGCCACGCGCCCGACATCCTGCGCGTGGTGGGCGAGGCGAATTTTCTGCCCTCGTCCACCAACCCGACGATGCCCTACACCGTGAACACGCTGGACGAGCACGTCGACATGCTGATGGTGTGCCACCACCTGGACGCCGCCATCGCCGAAGACCTGGCCTTTGCCGAATCGCGCATCCGCAAGGAAACCATTGCCGCCGAAGACATCCTGCACGACCTGGGCGCCATCAGCATGATGAGCAGCGACTCGCAGGCCATGGGCCGCGTGGGCGAAGTCGTCATCCGCACCTGGCAGACCGCCAGCAAGATGAAGGTGCAGCGGGGCAGCCTGCCCGAAGATTCGGCGCGCAACGACAACTTCCGCGCCAAGCGCTACGTGGCCAAGTACACGATCAACCCCGCCATCGCGCACGGCATCAGCCACGAGGTGGGCAGCCTGGAAGTGGGCAAGTGGGCCGACATCGTGATCTGGAAACCAGCGTTCTTTGGCGTCAAGCCGTTCTGCATCCTCAAGGGCGGCAGCATCGCCATGGCGGCGATGGGCGACCCCAACGCCAGCATTCCCACGCCGCAGCCGGTGCACTACCGGCCGATGTTCGGCGCCTTTGGTGGGTCGCTGGCCAGAAGCTCGCTGACCTTCGTATCGCAGGCGGCCATGGCGGCTGGCGTCAAAGAACGCTATGGCCTGGCCAAGACCTTGAGCGTGGCGCACAACATCCGCGGCGTGCGCAAGCAGCACCTGATCCACAACGGCTACACGCCGCAGATGCAGATCGACCACCAGACCTACGCCGTGCGCGCCGATGGCGTGCTGCTGACCTGCGAGGCGGCCAAGGTGCTGCCCATGGCGCAGCGCTACTTTCTGTTTTGAGTGGGGGCGATGGACTTGCGCATCCGCCTGGGCAATCTGCAGGGCCGGAACGACCCGCGCATCGCCTGCGGATCACCCGCGCGCGCCCTGTCATCGGGCGCTGCCCGCTGCAGGCTTGGCGCCCGCATTCAGGCGGTGGGCGGGCGCGTGCTGTTCAGCCGAAATTGCTCGGGCCGCGCGCGGCCGCTGGCGGCGAACCACGCCAGCCAGTCGGGCGCGTCGATCACCGGCTTGCCCGCCACCAGATGCGGCGTGGCTTCGTACACCAACAGCTCCAGCGGCTGCACGGCGCCGTCTGGCGCGCGCACGGCCTGCGTGACCACGCGCTTGACGTACTCACCCATGTCGTGCGGCCACAGGCCTTCGATCCGGTCCAGCGCTTGTTCCAGCGTGGCGTTCAGCGCATACACCTCGGCCACCAAGGGGTGCCCGCCGTGAAGCCGCAGGCCGGGGTACCAGCCCAGGTCGTACAGGGTGCCCTGCAGCTGGGTGGTGCCGACCTGGCGCACGTCGGCGGCCAGGCGCCGAATGTCGTTGACCCCGCTGGCGCGCAGGGTGCCATAGACGGCCACGTAGGCGCAGCCCGAAGCGGTGTACGCCGATGCGGGCAAGGCGGGGATCAGAGAATCGGGCGAACGCGGCATGGTCGATGTATTTGCAATTTTTGAGCCACTGCGCCAGCGTAGCGGCTGAACGGGGGACTTCCACATGTTGACGGTCAACAAACTGATGGCCCAAGGCCAATCGCTGGCCCCGGCGCTGGTCAAGCGCGCGCCCTGGGTCGAACTGGATTGGGATGTGCGCCAGAAGTCGCGCTTTGCCGCCACCGACAGCCACGGGCGCGCACTGGCGGTCTTTCTGCCGCGCGGCACGGCGGTGCGCGGCGGTGATGTACTGGTGGCGGAAGACGGTTCGCTGCTGCGCGTACAAGCCGCACCGCAAGCCGTGCTGCGCATCACGCCGTGCGCGGAACACGGCACAGCGTTTGATCTGACGCGCGCCGCCTACCACCTGGGCAACCGCCATGTGCCGATCGAGCTGACGCCCAGCCACCTGCAGATCGAGCCCGACCACGTGCTGGCCGACATGCTGCGCGCCATGCATTTGACGGTGGTGCCAATGCAGGCGCCGTTCGAGCCCGAAGGCGGCGCCTATGCCGCGCACGGCGGCCACCAACATGGGCACGACCACGGGCACGGCGACGGACATTCGCACTCGCATTCGCAGGTGCATTCGCATGGCGACGGTCATTCACACCGCCACGGCCACCCGCACCCCGCCGAGGCAGAAGGTGCCGTGCGCACATGACGTTGGTGCCCACGCCGCCATCCGCGCTTGATTCAGCGCTTGATTCAGCGTCTGTATCCGCGCCCGTGTCCGCGCCCGTGTCCGCGCCTGCATGTGAACCCTCAGCCGCGTTCACGCCGGTGGCGGACGCCGCCAGCCTGCTGCAGCTCATCTGGCTGGCGTCACCCGCCTTGCCGGTGGGCGGGTTTTCCTATTCAGAAGGGCTGGAAGCGCTTATCCACCAAGCGCAGGCAGCTACTGAAAACGAAGCAGCCGAATGGCTGGTCGATCAACTGCATCTGGCGCAGGCACGCAGCGACTGGCCCGTGCTGGCGCAGGCCATCGCCGCCTGGCGGGCGGGCGATGTGCCCCGCGCAGCGGCGCTCAACCAATGGGTGCTGCAAACCCGCGAGACCAGCGAGCTGCGGCTGCAGACCGAACAAATGGGCAAGTCGCTGACCGATTGGCTGCGCAACCAGCACCGCGATCAACCGGCGCACGCGGCCGCCATCGACGCACTGGCCGCCATGAAGCCCACCTACCCCGTGGCGTACGCCCTGGCCGTCGCCTGCACCCAGGCCAGCGTGCAGGGCGGCGTGCTGGCATTTGCCTTCGGCTGGGCCGAGAACATGGTCCAGGCCGCCCTGAAAGCCGTGCCGCTGGGCCAGAACGCCGGCCAGCGCGTGCTGGCGCGGCTGGCGGCTGAAATTCCCATCGCGGTGGAACGCGCACTGACCATGCCCGACGACGCGCGCCAGGCATTCACGCCCTTGCTGGCCATCCGTTCGGCCCAGCATGAGGTGCAGTATTCGCGGCTGTTCAGGTCATGACAAGCGTCTTAGGGACATGGCCCGCCAATACATCCTTAGCGTTGGCAATACGTTTTCCAGTTGACGGCAAACGTGGTTGCATTGTGTTCAGACTCAATGAACTTAAAGGCTGGCGAGGTGGTCGCATAAAACCGCCTGTAGCCTGTGTAGGCGCCATAAGAATTCTTCGCGTTGACTTCTCCGCACAAGACAGAACCTCTGCGGCTACCGACAAATGTGTCGCGAAACCGGGCGCCTTCCGGATCTTTGAAGTCGCGAACCAAGTTGGTCTTGGTTGCAGTCACGAACTCGTCCAACTTCTCGGTGGGGACAGCCGGCACGGTCGGAGCAACGGGTTGCACCGCAGGTTGCACCACGGGGGTGTAAGGTGCTGAAACAGGAATGTCCAGTGCCCTCGCCAGCCGCACGACTTCGGCTTCTACAAGCGCCAGTTGCTCTTCCAAACCCCGCGTGTCCGAACCCGACGATCGCTGGAGCGCAGCCTGGAGTTGAGCGCGTTCCGCGCGCTTTTCAACCCACTGTTGTTCGATCCGATCCAGTTCCTGCTGACGCGGCGTGTTGTAGTCAAGGCTGCCTGCGGCGCAACCCAATAACACGCATCCGACCAGTCCAGACGTGCCAAGCATCAGCAGCACGTCGCTTCTTCTTTTCCGTGAACCCAAAGCGTCACCCCCCGATATGAACTCTTCGACACTACACCACATCCCCGGCCGCACCAAGAAGCTGCCACCCCTGCGCGTCGGCATTGGTGGCCCTGTTGGCTCGGGCAAGACCACCTTGCTGGAAATGCTGTGCAAGGCGATGCGTGACAAATGGGACCTGGTCGCCATCACCAACGACATCTACACCAAGGAAGACCAGCGCCTGCTGACCGTCAGCGGTGCGCTGCCGGCCGAACGCATCATGGGGGTAGAGACGGGGGGCTGCCCGCACACGGCGATCCGCGAAGACGCGTCGATCAACCTGGAGGCGATCGACCGCATGCTGGCCGATTTTCCTGATGCCGACATCGTGTTTGTGGAAAGCGGCGGCGACAACCTGGCCGCCACCTTCAGCCCCGAATTGAGCGATCTGACGATCTACGTGATCGACGTGGCCGCGGGCGAGAAGATTCCGCGCAAGGGCGGCCCGGGCATCACCAAGAGCGATCTGTTCGTCATCAACAAAACCGACCTGGCGCCGCATGTGGGCGCCAACCTGGACGTGATGAAGAGCGACACCGAGCGCATGCGCGCCGGTGCGCAGGGCCCCAAGCCCTTTGTGATGACCAACCTGAAGACGCTGGCGGGCCTGGACGAGGTGGTCAGCTTCATCGAGCACAAGGGCTTGTTGGTGAGCTGATTCAGGCTGCAGCGCACGCCAGACCTACGCAGGGCGCTCTACTTGTTGTAGCTTTCCAGGGCGTCGTCGTTCGGGTTGGCGAACATGGCCTTCAGCGCATCGCTGAGCGGCAGGTTCAGGCTTGCGTTGCGCGGCGGGATGGGCTGCATGAACCACTTGTCGTAGTGCTTGGCCATTTCACCCGAGGCCATCATGGCTTTCAGCTCGCCGTCCACGGCTTGTTTGAAGGCGGGGTCTTCTTTGCGGAACAGGATGGCGATGGGCTCGGACTGCAGCGACGTGCCCACCAGCTTGAACAGCTTTGGGTCGCGTGAATTGGCCACCACGCCGGCCAGCAGGTTGTCGTCCAGCACAAACGCGACCGAT
>JAGOEM010000117.1 GCA_017997715.1 Ottowia sp. | reverse complement strand
GGCTGCTTGCCTGCCAGTGCCAGCTGCGCGTCCAGCTGCACCGTATCGACGGCCTGGGTCATGGCGTCGGGATCGACGCTGTCGGGCTGCATGCCCAACAGGCCGGCCACCACCGCGCGGTCGGTACCGTGCCCGATGCCGGTGGCCGACAAGGAACCGTACAGCCGCACGTCCACCCTTTGCACCGAAGGCAGCAAAGCGCGTTCCTGCAGCGTGGCCACAAAAAGGCCGGCCGCCCGCATCGGGCCGACCGTGTGCGAGCTGGATGGACCGATGCCGACCTTGAACAGATCGAGCGCACTGATGGACATCTGGGCTCCTCATCGAGGGAACAGGCACTTTAGCCAAACCGCCTGCACGCCAGGTCCGTAGCGCGCGAACATTGCGCCAACCTGGCGTAGGCGGCCAAAGTGCTTACTCTCGTTTAAATAGCAACAAATCAAATGCTGACAAGCGATATCGGCCATTCTATTGACTGTTCACCCTAGAATTCTGAGGAATAACCCGCGCATCGGCGCAGCCCCACTGCCGCTTGCGCGCACCGCCCCCTCACCCCTTGAAAGCCGCAACGGCGCGGTCGCTGGACACGCCCACAATCCCCACCCACCCAACCCGGCTGGCCCGAAGTATCCGCAGCCCTCATCACCTATGTGGTGCTGATTCTTCTGTTGGGCGTGTGGCTGGTCGGCATGCCCGAAGCGCAGGCCGCCACGCGCGGCATCGCGGGCATGGCGGCCAACGGCGTTGCGGGCACGGTTGCCTTGCTGGTCGCTTATGCGCTGCAGCTTCGCGACTTTCGCGCGTTTGGGTTTCGGGCGACTTCCGCGCGCTGGCCGTGGGTGGGCGCCGCGCTGGGCGTGGTTGCCGTCGGCTTGAGCTTCGTGATCGGGCACGTGTACTTCAGCTTCATCACCGAGCCGAATACCCAGGGCGACTTTCAGGCCGCTGCCAAGGCAGGCGCGCTGTCGTTGCTGGTCCTGGTGGTGTCTGGCGCGATCCTCACGCCACTGGGTGAGGAATTCGTGTTCCGTGGCGTCTTCGCCAACGGGCTGAACCGCTACGGCTGGTGGCCCGGCGTGGTCGGCAGCGCGATCATCTTCGGCGCCGTGCATGGCCCCAGCGTGATCTTCTTCAACGCGGTGACGGCCGGCATGCTGACGGGCATTCTGATGCGCAAGACCGGCTCAGTGTGGCCGGGCGCGGTGGTGCACGTGGTCTACAACGGCATCTGGCTGATCAAGTACCGCCTGGCGTAGCCCCCGTGCGCCGTTCAGCAAATCAGCCGATCAACCGCCCTTCGCCCGTCAGGAACGCCACGCGCACGGTGTGGCCTGGGTGCAGCAGTTCCACCGCCGCGCGGTAACGCGCCATCTGGGCCTGCAGCAGCGGGTCGCGCTCGGGGTGGGCGGCGCTTTTGTAGTCCAGCACCCACCAGGCTTCGGGTTCGCTGGCGCTGGCGCGGCGGCGCACCAGGCGGTCGATGCGCAGGCGCTGGCCCTGGTAGGTCAGCTCGACCTCGTTGAAGGCTTCCATCAGCTCGTCGGCCGACCAGGCCCAGGCCGCTTCGCCGGTGAAGATGCGGCGCGCCAGCGCATCGGCGCGCGCGGTGTGCTCAGCGCTCAGGCCGAAGCGTTCGCGTGCCTGCGTCAGGCGTTCGGGCCGCCAGCCGGCGGGGCTGTCGGCGGTGTTTTCCAGCAGCCAGTGCATGGCTTCGCCCAGGCGCGATGCTTCAGTGGGCGCGGCCAACACCGCGTCTGCCTGCCAGGCTTTCAATGCTTCACTTTCGATAGCTTCTGGCGCACGCAGATCGGGCGCTGGCGGCAGATCCAGCATATGAAACTGGGCTTGATCGCCCGGCGTGTGCACGGGCGTGGGCGCAGCAGACGGTGCGTCCAGCGGGCTGGCCAGCGGCGCGATGCGCTGCCACCAGCTGCTGGCCGGCGCGCGGTGCGGCGTGATGCCGGACAGCACCAGGCGCTGGCGGGCGCGGGTCATGGCGACGTACAGCGCGTTGAGTTCTTCGCGCGCCTGCGCGGCGGCTTCCTGGTCGGCCAGTTCGGCCGCGCTGGGCGGTGGCGCGTTGCCGTTGGCCAGAAAGACGAAGCACGTGGGCGCGGCGGCGTCGCCCGGCCAGTCGATCAGCGCGCTGGCTTCGCCGCGGCTTCTGAGGCCCGAAGCGGTGTCCACCAGCAGCACCTCTTCGGCCTCCAGGCCCTTGGCGCCATGCACGGTCAGCAGTTGCACGGCTTCAGGCGCGGCGTGGCGCGGGGCCGTCAGGCGCTGGCGGCGCAGCGCGCGCACCCATTGGTAGGCGGTCAGAAAGCGCCCGCCCTGCACCTGCAGCGCAGCGCCCAGCAGCGCGCGCAGTTGCGCCAGGCTGTGATCGCGCTCGGCCGGCGGCGCGGCGGCGGCAAAGCGCGCCAGTGCGTCGCGATGCGTATAGATGGCCTGCAGCGCGTCGTGCGGCGGCAGGGTCAGCAGCCAGCGCTGATACAGCATCAAATCGGCGTGCAGCGCCCGCCCATCGGGCGCAGGCAGCTGCATTTTTGCTAGCACATCAAGCCAGGATGGCGCCGCGTGCCGTGGTGCTGCGGTGGCGCTTTCGGGGGCGCATTCAGGGGCGCTTTGGGTTGCGTTGGCGGTGGCACCGGCCACCACGCCGGCCGCGTCGCCTGCAGCGTCACGGTGCGGCGCGGCGCGTTCGGCGCGCACCGCCAGCGCGATGCGGATCAGCGCCTCGTCGTCGAGCCGGAACAGGGGCGATTTGAGTGCCCGCGCCAGCGCCAGGTCGTTGCCGGGCGAGACCAGCGCATCGACCAGGGCCAGCACGTCCTGCACCACCGGCAGATCGCCCAGCACCTGCTGCTCAGGCTGTTCGCACGGAATGCCCAGCTGGCGCAGTTCGGCCTGCAGCAGGCCCAGCGGCGCGCGCCGCCGCGCCAGCACCATCAGGTCTTGCGGGGCGCACCCGGCCGCCACGCGCGCGGCGATCCACTGCGCGGCCTGGCGCGCCTCCAGCATGTTGAGCTTTTCTTCCAGCGCGACGCGCGGCGTGGTCAGGCTGTCGCGCCAGGCGGGGGCGCCGTCGTCGTCCGCGTCATCGTCTGCGCTGGCCTTGTCGGGCCGGGGAATCAGCGGCAGGGCATCCACCGCGCCAACCAGCGCCGATTGCGTGGTGTGCGCGCGGTAGCCGCTGAACTGGTCGGCCTGCTGCGCCTGCAGCATCACCTGGTTGACGGCGCCCAGCACGGCGGGCGCGTTGCGGTGGGTGTGGTCGCAGGCCAGTCGGTCGCCGCCCAGGGCATTCACCACGAAGCTCTGCGCGGCGGTAAACACGCGCGGGTCGGCACGGCGAAATCGGTAGATGCTTTGCTTGGGGTCGCCCACGATGAAGACGCTGGGCGGGGTTTGCCCGCCGCCCGCACCGGCATAACCCTGCAGCCAGGCGTGCAGCGCCTGCCATTGCAGCGGGTTGGTGTCCTGGAATTCGTCGATCAGCAGGTGGCGCACGCGCGCGTCCAGTCGCTCTTGCACCCAGCCGCAGAGGAACGGGTCGGACAACAGCGTGAGCGCGGCGCGCTCGACATCGGTCATGTCGACCCAGCCGCGTTCGCGCTTGAGCTGAGAGAAAGCCGCGATCAACGGCCGCGTCAGCCGCGCCATGCGCAAGTGGTGTTCGCGCGCGCTGTGCTGGCGCTCGGCCGCCAGCAGGGCCGCCAGTTCCTGCTGCGCGGCGCGCACGTCGGCAATGCCGGCCAGCTTGTCGCTGAACTTGCGCGGCTCGCCCTTTTGCGTGAGCAGCGCGTCTTGCACGGCGGGCCAGTCACCGGCCGCCAGCGCGGCTTTCAGCCTGGTGCCGCATTCGGCAAAGGTGCGCGCACCGGGCAACAGCGCCTCGGCCGCGGCGCTCAGCAGCGCCTGGCCGGCTTCGCGCTGCATTAGCCAGTCTGCCGGCGCGGCCACGCCCGCCATGCGGGGGTAGTACGCATCGAACGTGGGCACGGCTTCGTCGACATGGCCTGCGGCATCGGCCAGGGCGAATTCCACGCGGCGTGCCAGCGCGGCTTCCAGGGCGGCGTGCGCGCGGCTGCGGCCCAGGGCGCGCACCAGCGCGGCGTAGTCTTCGCGCAGCGCTTCGTCGCGGGCCACCTGGCCCAGGTAGCGGCGCCAGACTTCGGCCACCGCGTCCTGGTCGTCTTCCAGCAATTCGTAGGACGAGGGCAGCCCCAGGTCTTGCAGCACCTGCAGCGGCGCGCTGCGCAACAAGGCCGCAAACCAGCTGTGGAAGGTGCGGATCTGCACCGTGCGCCCATAGGCCAGCAGTGCGGGGTACAGTTTTTGTAGCGTGTCACGCAGGTCTGTAGCGGACTGTGGGCTGATTCCGCGTATGACCAGCTCTTTGGTCAGGCGCGCTTGCCAGGCCGACGGCGTTTCGTCCGGCCGTGCGCTGGCGAACTCGCTGAGCCATTGCTGCAGGCGCTGGCGCATCTCGCCCGCCGCCTTTTTGGTGAAGGTAATGGCCAGGATCTCTTGCGGTTCGGCGCCGTTCAGCAGCGCCCGCAGGATGCGCGAAACCAGCATCCAGGTCTTGCCAGCGCCGGCGCAGGCTTCCACCGCCACGCTGCGCCGCGGGTCGCAGGCGATGGCGTAGAAGGCTTCGCGCGTGCAGGGCTGGCCGTTGTGTTCGTAGGCGGGGTTGATGTCCATCGTCTTATCCATGCGCCAGCCAGGTGCGCCATGCCAGCGCTGCGGCGCGCGCCATCACCGGAAATCCTTGCGGCACAGGCCGCGCGCGTCGCACCAGTCGCAGGTGCTGCCCTCGCCCAGCGCGGGCAGCGGCGCGCCAGCGGCAATGCGCGTCATGTCGTCGCGCATGCCGTCCAGCAGTTGCGCTGCCAGCGTGGGCAGGTCCTGGAGTTCGTGCAGGCTGGGCGGCTCGCGCTCGGCCAGGTTGAGGTAGGCGGCGCGGGGCGCGTCGGCGCCCGACAGCAGCGCGTAAAAGGGCAGTTGCGTGTCTTCGTTGCCGGCGGCCACGCGCGCTTTGCTGCGTTCGGCCCGCTCGGTCTTGTAGTCGATCAGCAGGGGGGCGCCGTCGGGCAGGCGATCCACGCGGTCCAGCCGGCCGAACAGCGCCAACCCTTCAAGCTCGGTCTTGAGCTGCGTCTCGGCCGATTCGAACTGGGCGCCGCTGGCCTGGTAGTCGCTGAGCCATTGCAGATAGGCATCGCGCAAGCCGGGCCAGGCCACGCTGAAGGGCATGAATTCGCCCTCGTCCAGGCCCAGCTGCAGATCGCGCGTGGCCTGCGCGGCCGCGGCCTCCATCAACACCATGCGGTCGGCGGCGGCATCGGCCTGCAGCGCCTCATGAAAGTGGCGCAGCGCGGCGTGCACCCAGTTGCCCCAGTCGCGCTTGTCCACGTCCACATCCAGCTCGCCTTCGGTCCGCAGGCCCAGCTGCTGCAAGGCGAAAAAGCGGTACGGACAGGCGCGCAGCATGTCGTAGCTGCTAGCCGACAGGCCCCGGGGCAACAGCGCGGCGCCGCTGGGCGCGGGCGCCTGTTCGGCGCAGGCCGTCAAGGTGCGGGCAATGCGCGGGTCCACACCGTCTGATGGCGCCCCGTCTTGCTTGGCCGAAAAACTCATCTGCAGTGCCTGCACCAATGGCGCGGGGGCCAGCGGCTCGCCACTGTCGTCGCTGGTACGCCACAGGATGTCGAGCTGCGGGACGCGCAGCGCCAGCTGCCAGGCGGCCTGCTGGGCATCGCGCAGGGCTTCGCGCGAAGGCAGGTGCAGCGCCTGGCGCTGCGCGGCGCTCCAGGGGCCGGGTGGTTCGGGCATCGACGGCAGGCGCCGCTCGTCCGCGCCCGGCAGCACCAGCGCGGCAAACGGCCGCCCCAGCAGTTGGCTCATCGGCAGGATGATCACCGCCGCCTGGGGCGACGAAGCGGGCCGGAAGCTGGCCGCCTCCAATGTGTCGGACACCCAGCGGGTGAATTCAGCCAGGCCCATGCGGCGCTGCGCCGACGGCCAGTGGCGCCAGGCATCCAGCGCGGCTTCGCTCAAGCCCAACGCATCAATCAGCGCGGCGCCGGCCGCATCGGCCGCCAGCGACGGCCAGGCGCCCGCGCCTTCCAGCAGGGCGCGGGTGTGGGCCAGCCAGCTGCCCAGTGTCTGCCGGCCCTCCATGGGGGCGCGCCAGATTTCAATCTGGGTCAACAGCTCGGTCACGGGTTTTGAAGCGGGTGCGGCGGAAGCGGCCTCCAGCCAGTGGCGCACCGGGTGGCGGCGCAAGGCGCGCTCCAGCGTCTGCACCGCCGGTGCGCCGAAGGCGGGCGCCAGTTTCAGCGCATCCAGCATCGCATCGGTGGATGCGACGGGCGAGCAGGCATGCAGCAACGCCAGCAGCTGCGCCGCCGCGTGCGTGGTGGACAGCTTCCACCCCGTTTCGTCGCGCAAGGGCACGCCACGCGCCGCCAGCAGCGCGCTGATACGCCGCGTAAGGACGCGGTCGCCCGCGCACAAGGCCACGGGCGCCCTGCCCGCCGCCAGGTGCTGCAGCACGCAGGCGGCGGCACGTTCCGCCTCGTCTTCGCCATCGGCGCAGGTATGCAAGGCGATGTGGCCTGGGCTGTGGCTGATTTGGGGGCGCAGGCTGACGGCGCGCTCGAAGTAGTGGTCTGCCAACGTGGTGGTCAGCGGATCGGCCTGCAGGCCTTCGACGATGAACAGCGCGTCCAGCCCGCTGGCGATGCGCGGCGTGAACAGCACATCGGTGGCGTAGTCGGAACTTGCCGCCCAGGCCACGGCCACGCGGCCCAGCGCGGCTTCCAGTGCCAGCGGGCCTTCGCCCATTGGCGGCAAGGCCTGCCGGGCGTGGGCGGCCCATTCTGGCCGCATTGCCGCAGGCACGCTGGCCGCCATTTGGCCGAGCTGGGACGCCAGTTCGACCAATGGCCCGGCCAGCAGGCTGCGTTGCGCGCCCAGGCCGGCGCCTTCCAGCAACGAGGCGGCGGTCAGCAGATCGCGCCCATGGTCGAAGCTGAGATCGTTGGGCCCGGGCTGGAAGGTCGCAACCCGCCCCGCCCAGTTACGCGTGGTCTCAAAACGCGGGGCAAACCCGTTGGGAAACTGCGCCGCCCACAGGCGCGCGGCCAGCGGCATCAACTGCGCGTAAGGCAACAAGACCACGGTGCGCGCAGGGTGGGCGACCAGCTCGCGCAGTTGGGTCGATACCTCGCCCAGCAAGGCCCGCCAGGCCGCCAGGACAGCGGCACCGTGATCGGGGCTATCGGAATCAGCTATCACGGTCATAGCAATCGAGGCGCGGGCCACAGGGGCTCTGAAAAGGGGTTTCTGTCACAATGGAAAGCACTTTATCCGGTCAGTCCGACCGATTTTCCCTAGGATTTGTCCATGGCCAGCGATTTGATCAAACATGTGAGCGACGGCTCGTTCGAAACCGATGTCCTGCAGTCTTCCAAGCCCGTGCTGGTGGACTTCTGGGCGGAATGGTGTGGCCCGTGCAAGGCCATTGCACCCACTTTGGACGAACTGGCGAAAACCTACGACGGCAAGCTGCAGATTGCCAAGGTCAACGTCGATGAGAACCGCACGGTGCCGGCCAAGCTGGGCATTCGCGGCATTCCCACGCTGATGGTGTTCAAGGATGGTCAGTTGGCCGCCACCAAAGTCGGCGCCATGACCAAGGCGCAGCTGTCGCAGTTCATCGACCAGCAACTGGCCTGATCCCCCTGCGCGCCAGGTGCGCTGCGGATGCAAAATGCAACGCAGCGCACGACAAGCCGGCACAGCGCTCCTATTTTTCCTGTCATAATTCATCTCCAAGGTGTGCGCGCAGTTGAGCGCCCGCCCCGTGTCCTGGCCAACAGGGCATGAGCATCCAGGCCCGCTCGGGGCCTGTCGAACTCCCCCAGATTGATTCCGATGGCCCTTTGATTGGCCCCTTGCGCCGATCGGCCGCTTGCCCCACCGCAGGACAACCTCCATGCATCTGAACGAATTAAAAGCGCTGCACGTTTCCGAACTGCTCAAGCAGGCCGAAACGCTGGAGATCGACAACGCTGGCCGCATGCGCAAACAAGAGCTGATGTTTGCGATCATCAAAAAGCGCGCCAAGGCCGGTGAACAGGTTTTTGCCGATGGCGTGCTTGAAATCCTGCCCGACGGGTTTGGCTTTCTGCGCAGCCCGGACACCAGCTTCACCGCCAGCACCGACGATATCTACATCAGCCCCAGCCAGGTGCGCCGCTTCAACCTGCACACCGGCGACATGATCGAGGGCGAAGTGCGCATCCCGAAAGACGGCGAACGCTACTTTGCGCTGACCAAGCTGGACGCCGTCAACGGCGGCCTGCCTGAGCAGAACAAGCACAAGGTGATGTTCGAAAACCTCACGCCGCTGTTCCCGCGCGAGCTGATGCACCTTGAGCGCGACGCCTTCAAGGGCGAGGAAAACATCACTGGCCGCGTGATCGACGTCATCGCCCCCATCGGCAAGGGCCAGCGCGCGCTGATCGTGGCACCGCCCAAGAGCGGCAAGACGGTGATGATGCAGACCATCGCCCACGCCATCGCCGCCAACTACCCGGACAGCCACATGATGGTGTTGCTGGTGGACGAGCGCCCCGAGGAAGTGACCGACATGCAGCGCTCGGTGAAGGCCGAGGTGATTGCGTCCACCTTCGACGAGCCGGCCGCGCGCCACGTGCACGTGGCCGAAATGGTGATCGAGCGCGCCAAACGTCTGGTCGAGCTGAAAAAAGACGTGGTGATCCTGCTGGATTCGATCACCCGACTGGCGCGCGCCTACAACAACGTCGTGCCCTCTTCGGGCAAGGTGCTGACCGGCGGCGTGGACGCCAATGCCCTGCAACGGCCCAAGCGGTTTCTGGGCGCCGCCCGCAATGTGGAAGAAGGCGGCAGCCTGACCATCATCGCCACCGCACTGATCGACACCGGCAGCCGCATGGATGAGGTGATCTTTGAAGAGTTCAAAGGCACCGGCAACTGCGAAATCCACCTGGACCGGCGCCTGTACGAGAAACGCGTGTTCCCCTCGATCCAGCTGAACCGCTCTGGCACCCGCCGCGAAGAGCTGTTGCTGCCGCCCGAGGTGCTGCAAAAGACCCGAATCCTGCGCCAGTTCATGTACAACATGGACGAGATCGAATCGATGGAAATGGTCATCAAGAGCATGAAGGCGACCAAGACCAACGTCGAGTTCTTCGACATGATGCGTCGCGGCGGCTGAACCCCAAGCACCCTCGTTTTTGTCCATCGGCCCAGGCCAAGTGGGGCCGCCCAGGCGGGCGGTTGCCTCGGCCAGGCCAGTTCTTTTATAATCTCGGGTTTCGCGGAAAGTACGCCGGATGGTCTGGCGCGGCTCCCGCAGCGAGCCCCCCAAGGAATTCATCATGCGTGAAGGCATTCACCCCAACTACCGCGAAGTGCTGTTTATCGACGTGTCGAACGGCTTCAAATTCGTGACGCGCTCGTGCGTCAACACGAAGGAAACCGACAGCTTCGAAGGCAAGGAATACCCGCTGTACAAGCTGGACACGTCCAGCGAGTCGCACCCCTTCTACACCGGCACGCAGAAATCCGTGGACAACATGGGTGGCCGCGTGGAGAAATTCCGCAATCGCTACGGCAAGGTCGCCCGCTAAAATCCAGCGGCACCGGACACTTCCGCCTGAAAAGGGCAGCACGGGCAACCGCGCTGCCCTTTTTGTTCTAACAGGGTCCCGGGGTGCTGCCAGGGTCGGCGGCGCCTGACCTATTCCCTGATCCTCGCTTGAACCAACCCAACCCAGCCATCGTTGCCCAGGACGCCGTTCGGCGGCTGCCACGCTGGGCGTTGCTGTTGCTGTGCGTGGCCTACGTGGTGCCTGGCTACCTGGGGCGCGCCCCCTGGAAGAACGCCGACATCTCATCCTTCGGCTACATGCTGGAGCTGGCCCGGTCCAGCGACATGGCACTGTGGCTAAAGCCCACGCTGATGGGCTTGCCCGCCGAAGCCGGTGCGCTGCTGCCCTACTGGCTGGGCGCGTGGGCCATCTGGCTGGCGCCCAGCGGCCTGCCGCCCGATGTCGCGGTGCGCCTGCCCTTTGTCGCGATGCTGGCCGCAACGCTGGCCGGCACCTGGTACGCCGTGTTCTACATGGCGCGCCAGCCCAACGCGCAACCCGTGGCCTTTGCTTTCGGGGGTGAAGCCAATCCCATTGATTACGCCCGCGCGCTGGCCGACGGCGGCCTGCTGGCGCTGATCGCGACCTTGGGGCTGGCGCAGTTTTCGCACGAAACCACGCCAGCGTTGACGCAGCTGTTCAGCGGCACGCTGGTGTTCTTTGGCCTTGCGGCGGCGTATTACCGGCCCAACCGCGCCGCGCTGGCGCTGTTGATTGGCCTGCCGGGGCTGGCGCTGTCGGGCGCACCGGCCACGGCCATCTTCTATGGCTCGATCGTGCTGCTGGCCTTGCTGACACCGGGCATGTCCCTGACCGAGCCGCGCGTGCGCCATCGCTTGATCTGGGTGCTGGCGCTGGCGCTGGCCATCACGCTGGCCTTGTGCTGGGGGCTGGACCTGTGGCGCTGGCGCGTCGCACCATGGCGCACCAGCTGGAACGACTGGCGCGGCGTCGGCAACCTGTTCCTGTGGTTTACCTGGCCCGCGTGGCCGCTGGTGCTCTGGACGTTGTGGCGCTGGCGGCGCCAGTTGCTGGACCTGCGCATCCACCGCCACCTGGGTCTGCCGCTGCTGATGGCCAGCGTGCCCCTGGCGTCGACCGTGGTCACCACCGCCGGCGACCGTGCGCTGCTGCTGGCCCTGCCGTCGTTGGCGGCGCTGGCGGCGTTTGCGCTGCCGACCTTCCGGCGCAGCATGGCGGCGCTGATCGACTGGTTCACCCTGCTGTTCTTCACCGGGTGGGCGGTGATCATCTGGGTGGTGTGGGTGGCCATGCAGACGGGTGTACCCGCCAAGCCTGCAGCCAATGT
>JAGOEM010000116.1 GCA_017997715.1 Ottowia sp. | reverse complement strand
ACCTGCTGACCGACGGGCTGGATGGCGAAGTGCACGACATGGGTGAGTGCTACCTGAAGCACGTGCCCGACCCGGTGCGCGTGTGGCGCGTGGGCGCCACCGGCCCCAAGCCGCAGCTGACACCGGTGCACGAGCACAGTGGCGCGCTGTTGCCCGCCATCGCCGTCATTCCCTTTGCCGCACGCAGCAACGAGCCCGAGCATTACGCCGTGGGCGAGCTGGTGGCCGAAGCGGTGATTGGCCTGCTCAGCCGCTCGCCGCACCTGCGGGTGATTTCCCGGCTGTCGTGCACCGCCTTCCGCCAGCGCGATGCGTCGCTGGCCGAGGTGGGCAACCGGCTGGGCGCGCAGTTTGTGCTGTCGGGCAGTTACCTGGTGGTAGGCACAGCGGGCACCGGCAAGCTGGTCATCACCGCTGAGTTGAGCGAGGTGCGCACCAGCCGCGTGGTCTGGACGGAGCGCTTCAACGCCGAAGTGGGCGATTTGCTGCAAGCCGAATCGGAATGCGCGCACCGGATTGCGCTGGCGGCCTCCAACGCCATCCTGAGTGCCGAAACAGCGAAGGCGCGCGTGCAGCCGGTGGCCACCCTTTCGGCCTATTCACTGCAGCTGAGCGCCATCAACCTGATGCACCGCTCGCACGTGCCGGACTTTGAGAAGGGCCGCGACCTGCTGCAAGCGCTGTGCGAGCGCCAGCCCCGCGCCTCCGAGGTGCGCGCCTGGCTGGCCAAGTGGCATGTGCTGCGGGTGATTCGCGGCATCAGTTCGGCGCCCGCCGAAGACGCTCGGCGCGCCATGGACGCTTGCCGAGAGGCGTTGGAGCTGGCGCCTGATAACCCGCTGGCGCTGGCAGTGCGCGGGTATGCGCTGAGCCAGTTGATGGGGGATCAGGACGGGGCCGAGAAAGACATCGATCAGGCGTTGTCACGAGCACCCAACGAGGTGCATGCCTGGCTCTATCGAAGCGTGTGGAGCGGGCATATCGGCGCAAGTGGGGCTGCCGTGCAATACGCGCTGAAAGCCAGATCGCTGTCACCGCTAGACCCGCATGCGTATTTTGTCGAAACAGTGCTCGCCACGGCGTATGCAGCAGATTTTCAGCATGAGAACGCTATCCGGGTTGCCGATACGGCGCTTCGTCAAGATCGGCTTCATCCTCCCGCGCTGCGCGCGCTACTACTCAGCCAGTTTGAGATAGGAGCGACAGCGGATGCCCAAAAAACTCTTGCCACACTGTTAGAAGCCACTCCCGGCTTAACACTTGCGTCCTATCGGGGGATAGGCAGCGTGCTAAGTCCGGTACGACAGCGAGTCGCCCTTGCGCTACGTGCGCTGGGTTTGCCAGACAGATAGAGCAGATCGGATCCATAGACCCATCGAGGAGGACGCATGAAGCGACAACATGAGGAGCACCCCGCAAAGATGAGCGGCGGGGGCGCGGGAGGCGGTGCGGGAGGCGGCGCAGGAGGCGGCGCGGGAGGCGGTGCGGGAGGCGGCGCAGGAGGCGGCGCGGGAGGCGGCGCGGGCGGTGGTGCGGGCGGTGGTGCGGGCCAACTTGGGGACTATCTTGCGTCCCACGAAGCCCTGATCCGCAACCGATCCGCCCTCGCCAACCCCGCCGACACGCTGCCCTACAGCACCCCGCGATGGACTGATTTCATTGCGCCAGGCACTTCGGCGGACGACAGCAGCGCACAACGCCTGGCGCGCTGGGACGGCTGGGTGGTGCCCTACGTGGTGCTGCCGGGGTTGCTGGCGGGGTTGCGCGTGCAAGAGGCGGCCGACCGGACCCGCTGCCAATTGCTGGTGGGCACTGCCGACCAGCAGACGCTGGACGTGGTGCGCCCGGACGTGAGCGTGTTTCGCGCCCAATTGGCCGATGTGATTGCCGATGCCGAGCTGCGCGAAGACCGCGCGCCCGAAATCCTGATGCAGACGCAGGGCGTCAACGCCTTCTTTGCCACGGTGCTGCCGATCACGGCGGCCCGCACACCCGCCACACTGCAGCTGCTGGGCATCGCCAACCAGGCGGCGATTTTTGTGGAAATGCAGATGAAACACGTGTTCGCGTGCGCGCGGCCCCACGAATACTCGCCGCAGGTGCAGCCGATGATTGCCACCCCCGGCCACGGCACCTACCCGATGGGGCACGGCTGCGAAGCGCAGGTCACCGCACGGCTACTGGCCGCGCTGACGCAATCGGCGAGCGTCGACGACCCGGCCTGGCACAGCATGCGCCACCAGCTGGACACGCTGGCCGAGCGGATTGCGGAAAACCGCATCGTGTCGGGCGTGCATTTCCGGGTGGATCAATGGGCGGGCAAGGCCTTGGGCGACGCGCTGGCCGAATACGTGATGGCTTTCAGTAATGAGGCCAGCTCACCCACCTTGCCGGTACGCGTGTACGACCCGGCCGGCGGCGCCTCAGAAGCGGTGACCGGCACACCCGTGGCGGTCACCCTGCCTGCGGCCGATCTGCGGCGCGAGATGTGCCTGATCTGGAAGCGTGCCCGCGCGGAATGGCGTTGGTTGCACAACGATCCCTTGCCCACGCCATGACTGGGGCAGCCACCACCGCCGCGCTGCCGCCGCTGGTGCAGGCGAAGTTTGATCCCTACCTGCTGGCGGGGCTGCAAAGCCAGTTTGCCCACTACGACGACCGCGCAGACGGCGGCGATGCACCGCTGATCTCGGTCGGCTTCACCCTGGTGTTGCCCGCCAGCGCGGCGATCGCCCAGGTGCTGACCCAGCTGACGCAATGGCTGGCGGCGCACAGCGGCTGCCGCATCACCCAGGCCCACTTGCGGCCTTTGTCGCAAGGCGGGCGCACCGCCTATGTCACGGCCGATGTCAACCCGGTAATGCTGCTGCTGCTGGGTGCCGCGCCCTGGGTCACCGAAGTGCAGTTGTGCGCCAACCTGCGTCCCCGGCGCCCCCTGGCCACACGGCCGCGCACGCCAGCGTCGGTCGCTGCGCCACCGCTGCGCACGGCCAACAAGCGCATCTTGGCCACCATCGATCACGGATGCGCCTTTGCCCATGCACACTTACGGCAGGGCGACGGCACTCGCGTATGGGCGCTGTGGGATCAAGACGTGCGCCCCGATTTCGCCCCCGCGCAGGGCAGCACCCCGACGGGCTACGGCTACGGGCGACAGATTGGGCAAGAGGTGCTGAACGCCTACATGGCACGGGCGACTGCGCCGGGCGGCCTGGACGAAGACCAGTGCTACGCACTGGCGGGTTACGGCGCGGTGCGTCCGCGCATGACACACGGCAGCTGGGTAATGGGCCTGTTGGGTGGCGCCATGGCTTCACCCAGCCTGAGCGCCAGCGGCCGATCCGAGCCCTGCCCCGATGCGCAAGACGCCGACCTGATCTTTGTGCAGCTGCCGCGCGCGATTCCCCTGGCGCCAGGCTTGGGCTGCATCGACCGCGCGCTGCTGGACGGCCTGCGCTACATCGCCGATTGCGCGCCCGACGACGCCGAAGTAGCGGTAGTGATCGACTACGGCACCGACATGGGGCCGCACGATGGCACCTCATGGTTTGAGCGCGCTCTGGACGCCTTGACCGAAGAGCTGCGCGTGCATCGCAACGTGCGCCTGAACGCGTTCTGTGCCTCGGGCAACGCGCACGAAGCGCACCGCCACGCGGTGATTTGGGGCCATGACAGCGCGCCGCCAGCAAGCCCACCCAGTCCTGCGCAACCGCCTTCCGTGCTGCCCTGGTGGTTGCCGATGGGCAGCGCCGCGCCAATGGCCATGGAGCTGTGGTTCAGCGAAGCCGCGCCACCCTGCCAGTTGACGCTGCAGCCGCCGGGCGGTGGCGCGGCGCTGAACATTCCCCTTGAGCGCAACTGGCTAGGAACGCCAAGCGGCTTGCTGCCCGCGCAATGTGTGGTCGTCAGCCAGAGCATGCGCGGCCGCCCTGACCAGCCAGCGCAGCGCCAGGTGCTGATCACTGTGGGGCCGACCCAAGGGCCCGACAACGACCTGCAAGCACCGGCTGCGCCAGCCGGCGTTTGGCGCCTGACGTTGACGCCCAATGGCAGCCAGCCCGTGCAACCAGTCCACGCCTACACCTGTTGGGGCGGCCAGGGCCCCGGTGTGCCGCAGCGCGCCTACGCCAGCCGTTTTGTGGCGCCTCCGCCAGGAATCCCCTCCACCGATCCGGTGCGCGTCACGGGTACAGGCAGTCTGCTGGGATCTGGCTGCGGGGATTCGAACCAGGTCTGGATGGCGGGCGGCTATGAGGGCTGGGGCGTGCACCGCCGCGCACGGTACACCAGCGCAGGGGCTGCGCGCGGGGGTAAACGCGCCGGTCCGCTGGGGTTGCCACCTCACGCGGGGGCCGACTGGCTGGCCGTCACCGAACAGTCGGTCGCACTGCCGGGGTTGCTGATGATCGGCACGCGCAGTGCCAGCCGTTCACGCGGACGTGGCACCAGCTTTGCCGCGCCGCAAGCGGCGCGCAAATGGCTGGCCAACACGCTGGCCACCCAAGCGCCGCCACTGTCGCCGCAGCCCGGCGCGGACGCGGTAGAGCGCCCGCGTGACGAGTATGGCGAACCACGCATCGAATAGCAGACCTCATGAAAATTGGCTTCTAGCGCCCATCAGACGGGCGCGAGCAGCTATCATTTTTACTCAATTACCAGCGCGCAGGCAGGCGTTTGAGCAGCACCATGCGGCGTTCGCGCACGGCCAGGTAGCCGCCGGTTTCCAGGTCTTTCAGCAAGCGGCTGACCATCTCGCGCGAACAGGCCAGGTGGTGGGCGATCTGCTGGTGGGTGATGCGTTCGGCCAGCGCCCGCTCGCCACTCGCGTCTGCTGGCCCGGCCTGTGTTTCCAACAAGCGGCTGAGACGCCCGTACACGTCGACCAGCGCCATGCTGCGGGCATTCTCCGTTGCCAGGCGTGCGCGGCGAATCAGGCGCGCCATCAGTTCCAGCGCAAAGTCGGGATAGCGTGCGATGTAAGCCAGCAATGCACTGCGGGTCACGACGGCGCACACGGTGTCTTCGGTTGCTTCCACGCTGGCCGAACGGGGGCCGCCGTCCAGCGACATCTCGCCTACATATTCGCCCGGGCCGTAAACACCCAGCGTCAGTTCCTTGCCTGCGGCGTCGGACACGAAGGCGCGCAGACGGCCGCTGCGCACGATGTAGAGCGTGTCGCCACGCTCGCCTTCCTGAATGATGATGGCACCGCGTCGGTAGTGCCGCTGCGTGCCCTGCTCTGCCAACACCCGAATATGCGAAGAGCCGTCCTCGGCTGGGGGCAGCGTGTCTTGAAACGACGGTGGTTCGGGTTCGCTACCGGGCGGGGGCATCCCGCATCATACAAACTGAAACTCGTGCGCGTGGTGACGCCGCGCGACGCCATCGCCACGCAGCGCCGGCACCACGGGGGGCAATGCCATCACGCTCTGTACCAGGTGGCGAATGCCGCTGGCGCCCGTCTTGTCGCGCAGGGCGCGCACCTGGGTGCGCACGGTGGATTCGGCAACGCCGTGCTGGCGGGCGATTTCATCCACCTCGCGGCCGTCGCACAGGGCGCGCAGCACCGACTCTTCCGTGGGCGTCAGGCTGTGTTCGCGCGCGAACATCTGCAACGCCAGGTTGTCGCCCGCGCGCTGGCGGGCCAGCAGCAGCAGCACGCTGCCTGACGGGTCTTCCAGCGCGTGCGCCAGCGGCACCACGGCCACCGGCAGGGTGTGCTCGCCGCTCTTCAAATACAGCAGGCGACGGCGGCCGCGCAGGCCGCTGGCAATGGCATCGATCAATTGGGCCGTCAGCCCGCCACTGGTACAGGCCACGGTGCCGTCGGGCGCCCAGAACAACAGGCGGCCGCTGCCCAGTTCGTGGCGGGCGAGGTGGTTGGCGTGTTGCACCAGCCCCCGTGCGTTGACCACCAGCAAGCCGTAATCGATCTCGTCCAGCAGCCGCAGCAAGAAGCTGGGCTGAAGGTTGCCGACCTTGGCGTTGATGGCGGGGACTTCCTCCCCGACCGCGACGACAGCAGTATTCATGTTCGCTCTCCAATCGATCCGATTCATGGAGTTCGGAATGCATGCAGTGTCCAACCATCGCGGTCGCCGATCCAGTGACCGAATCACCACGGTTTTGTGATTTATTACCCGAATTGCCGCGCGCCAGGCCCGCGCGAGGGCCTGCGCCCAAGCTCAGCCAGGCGCCAGCGACTGCAGCTCAGCCCTGGGCGCGCACGTGCGGGTTGAAGCGCCGCTCTTCGCCCAAGCTGCTCTCCGGCCCGTGGCCGGGGATGAACACGGTGTCGTCGCCCATCGGCCACAGCCGCCCGCGGATGCTGGCAATCAATTGCGCGTGATTGCCACCCGGAAAGTCGGTGCGGCCAATGCTGCCGGCAAACAGCACATCGCCGACGAAGGCGCGCTGCGCCTCGGCCGAGTGGAACACCACGTGCCCCGGCGTATGCCCGGGGCAATGGCGCACGTTCAGCACACATTGGCCCACCTGCACCGTGTCGCCGTCGTGCAGCCAGCGCGTCGGCGTGAATGGCTTGGCGGGCGGAAAGCCGAACATCGCGCTTTGCTGCGCCAGCCCGTCAATCCAGAACTGATCGCCCGGGTGCGGCCCGACGATGGGCAGGCCCAGCCGCTCGCTCAGTTCACCCGTGCCGCCCGCGTGGTCGATGTGCGCGTGCGTCAGCCAGATCTGGCGCAGCGCCACGCCCAGCTCGGCCACCACCGCTTCGATGCGCGGCAGATCGCCGCCCGGGTCGATCACCGCCGCCTCGCGCGTGGCACCGCACCAGACGATCGAGCAGTTCTGTGCGAACGCGGTGACGGGGACGGTGCGGTAGTGCAAGCAGGCGTGGTTCGTGGGGGCGGATGTCAAGGTGATGCGCGCGAAATGGGTGCGCCGCTATCGTAGGGCACAAGCCCCCGGCGCGGGCGCAATCTGGGCAAGGCAGCCCGCATGCGTGGATCGCGCCAACCGCTATTGCACCGTGCGGCAGCGAAGGGCAGCGAATGGCAACGCAAAGCGCACCTGCTACCAATACAGAAGCTGTTTGCGCCCATTCATACTAAGTTTCAGATTCATTTCAACCTGAAATCCATACCAGTCAGGCGCAGGCAGCTATGCAACCTATAGCGAAAAATCGTAGTCGATCGTGATCGGCGCGTGGTCGCTGAACTTCTGCTCTTTGTAGATCGCCGTGTCGCGCGCCAGCCCTGCGATGGCCGGGGTGGCCAGGTGGTAGTCCAGCCGCCAGCCCACGTTCTTGGCATAGGCCTGGCCGCGGTTGCTCCACCAGGTGTAGGCCTCGCCGGTGGTTTCGGGGTGCAGGCGGCGGTACACGTCGACCAGTTGCAGCTCGTCGATCACGCGGGTGACCCAGGCGCGCTCTTCGGGCAGAAAGCCGCTGTTTTTCTGGTTGCTCTTCCAGTTCTTCAGATCGATCTGCTGATGTGCCACGTTCACGTCGCCGCACAGCACAAATTCGCGCTCGGCCTTCAGGCGCTGCAGCACGGGGTAGAACTCGGCCAGGAAGCGGTATTTGGCGTCCTGCCGCTCAGGCCCGGACGAGCCGGACGGAAAGTAGCAGCTGATGACCGAGAATTTGCGCTGCGGGGTGTCAAAGCGCACTTCCAGGTAGCGGCCTTCGGCGTCGAATTCTTCAGAGCCATAGCCAACGATCACCGCCGTTGGCTCGTGCCGGGTGTAAACACCCACGCCCGAATAGCCTTTTTTCTCGGCCAGGTGAAAGTGTCCCTTCATGCCCGCCAGAATCTCAAACTTGCCTTGCAGATCAGGCATTTGCGCCTTGATCTCCTGCACACAAATACAATCCGGCGCGTGCTGCTCCAGCCACGCTTCCACACCTTTGGTGGTGGCGGAACGGATGCCATTCAGGTTGAGGCTGGTGAGCTTGAACAAGGGGAATCTCCAATGAACAGCGCCGTGAACACCGCGCAGACGGCCAGCGAGCAAGATCAGCTGGCGCAGGATTTCGTGCAATTCGCCATCGACGCGGGGGTATTGCGGTTTGGCGAATTCACGACCAAGGCGGGGCGCCAGAGCCCCTATTTCTTCAACGCCGGCCTGTTTGACGATGGTGCCAAGCTGCAGCGACAGGCGCAATTCTATGCGCGCGCCCTGCTGGCTTCGGGCATCGAATTCGACGTGATCTTTGGCCCCGCGTACAAGGGCATTCCGCTGGGCGCCGCGGTGGCGGTCGAGCTGGCACGGTTGGGGCTGAACAAGCCTTTTGCCTACAACCGCAAGGAAGCCAAAAACCACGGCGAGGGCGGCACCCTGGTGGGCGCGCCGCTGCAAGGGCGCGTGCTGATCGTGGACGACGTGATCTCGGCCGGCACTGCGGTGCGCGAATCCATCGCGCTGATCCGCGCTGCCGGCGCCACGCCGCACGCCGTGGCGATCGCGCTGGACCGGCAGGAAAAAGCGACCGAGGATGGGCAGGATGTTTCCTGGAGCGCCGTGCAGTATGTCCGCGACACACTGGGCCTGCAGGTATGCGCCATCGCCGATCTGGCCCAGTTATTGCAGCTACTGCGGTCAAGTGACAAATTTTTGCCATACGCCGAGGCGGTGTCTGCCTACCGGGCCCGTTATGGCGTTGATACGAGGACATGAACATTTTTCGCCTGCGCCCCCTTCGCCGCGTTGCGTCCCGCTTGTCCAGCGCGCCTGCCGCCTGGCAGGCCGGTGCGCTTGGCGCATTGTTGGCACTGACGGCCGTGCCCGCCGTGGCGCAGCAGCCCGCCGCAGGTTCCAGCATCTACACCTGCGTGGATGCGCAGGGGCGCCGTCTGACCTCAGACCGACCCATGATGGCCTGTAGCGACCGCGAACAGCGCGAGCTGAGCAGCAGCGGCATCACCAAGCGTGTGGTGGGCCCCACGCTGACCCCCAAAGAGCGCGAGGCCGAAGAGGCGCGCAAACGCGAGATCGAGCTGGACCGCCAGCGCGGGCGCGACGCCATCCGCCGTGACGAAGCACTGCTCAACCGCTACCCCAACCAAGCCGCGCACGACGCCGGCCGCAAAAAAGCGCTGGAACAGACACAGGTGGTGGTCGATGTCGCCCAGTCGCGCATCGACGATTTGAAGCAGGAACGCAAGGGCCTGGACGAAGAGATGGAGTTCTACAAAAAGGACCCTTCCAAGGCCCCGGCCAAGGTGCGCCGTAACGTGGAAGCCAATGCAGAAGCCATGGGCGTCCAGCAGCGCGTGATCGGCGGCCAGCAGGCCGAGCGCGATCGCATCAACGCGCAGTTCGACGAACAATTGGTGCGCCTGAAAGTGCTGTGGCGAGGTCAGCCAGGCGCGGCGGGCCCCGCATCGGCCCCGGCGGCCGTCAAACCTGGCGCGCAGGCGACGCGCTAGATTTCAAACCAAATCGGCTTCTAGCGCACCAACCATGGGCGCTGGCAGCTATGGTTTTTGAACCAAGGCAACTGTCACCGCCAGGTCTCAGTGGCGGGCAGCACGCGCCCCAGCGGTGGCGCAACACAGCGCACCGCTGCTGAAAGCTGACGCAAATCGTTCGCGCCTGATCACGGCCCCGGCCCGGCAATTCATCCTCCGCGCCGCCCCCAAAGAGATTTCGCACCGCGTGCCCCCACGGCCAGCCAAACCCTGCCTGAGCTTGAGATCAGCCGCCATGGCTGGATGGACGGGTGGTTGAACGAACTGGTTATCCGCTGGCTCTGCGGTTGGTTGCGCGGGCGTGTGTGCGACATGCAGGGCGACACGGCCAACCTGGCAGAACGTCATGGCGCGCCGCTGCGGAGGCAACGCCACCGCCCGCGTTGATGCAGCCGCGCGCTTGCGCCACGCGGCAAGGCGCTGCGGACAAGCGCCGGGGGCCTGCCTGACCCCGCGCACTCATCGTGCGCCCGCGCCATCCTTCTGCATGATCGCCACCCCTTCGTGGGCGTTGGCAGCCTGCTGGGCAACTCGCCACGCGGCACGGCCGATTGCCCATATCGCTACGCAAAACATAGCTGCCATCGCAGTCCTGGCGCGCGCTACAACCCCATTTGGCTTGAAAACCGGCGCGATGCGCGGATCACCGCGCCGCGCGCCCTCAGCCCAGGCGCGCCTTCAGCAACTCATTGACCTGCGCCGGGTTGGCCTTGCCTTTGCTGGCCTTCATCACCTGGCCGACCAGGGCGTTGAAGGCTTTGTCCTTGCCGGCCTTGAATTGGGCGACGTTGTCCGGGTTGGCGGCGATCACCTCGTCGACGATTTTTTCCAGCGCGCCGCTGTCGTTCATCTGCTTGAGGCCCTTGGCTTCGATCAGCGCGTCAACCTCGGCGCCCTCTCCGTTCCAAAGCGCATCGAACACCTGGCGCGCCGCAGCGTTGCTGATGGTGCCGTCCTGAATGCGGCCGATCAGCTGCGCCAGTTGGGCAGCGGGCACCTTGGCAGCGTCGATATCGATCTCGTCGGCGTTCAGGCGGCGCGAGACTTCGCCCATCACCCAGTTGCTGGCCAGCTTGGGCTGGCCGCTGGCCTTGGCTGCGGCTTCAAAGTAGGCGCCCATGGCGGGCGATTGCGTCAGCGTGGTGGCGTCGTACTCAGGCAGCGCGTAGTCGGCCACGAAGCGTTCGGCCATGTGGCGCGGCAATTCGGTCATCTGCGCGCGCACTTCCTGCACCCATTGCTCTGAAACGCATAGCGGCGGCAAATCAGGATCGGGGAAGTAGCGGTAGTCGGCCGAATCTTCCTTGGTGCGCATGGCGCGCGTTTCGCCCGTGTCGGGGTCAAACAGCACGGTGGCCTGCTGGATGGCGTGGCCGTCCTCGATCTGCTCGATCTGCCAGCGGATCTCGAAATCGATCGCCTGCTGCATGAAGCGGAAGCTGTTCAGGTTCTTGATCTCGCGGCGCGTGCCCAGCGGTTGGCCCGGTTTGCGCACGCTGACGTTGGCGTCGCAGCGAAAGCTGCCTTCCTGCATGTTGCCGTCGCAGATGCCGATCCAGGTGACGATTTTGTGCAGCTCTTTGGC
>JAGOEM010000287.1 GCA_017997715.1 Ottowia sp. | reverse complement strand
GCCGACCTCGCCATCACCAAGACCGACGGCGTGACCACCGCCACCGCTGGCGGCGGCGTCACCTACACCATCGTCGCCAGCAACGCTGGGCCCTCTGCGGCTGTTGGCGCCACCGTGGCTGACACCTTTCCCGCCGTGCTGACCGGCACCTGGACTTGCGTCGGTGCGGGCGGCGGTACCTGCACGGCATCCGGCAGCGGCAACATCAACGACACGGTGAATTTGCCTGTGGGCGGCAGCGTGACCTACACCGTGTCAGCCATGGTGTCGGCCTCGGCCACCGGCACGCTGAGCAACACGGCCACGGTGGCAGCGCCGGCAGGGATGACTGATCCCAATCCAGCCAACAACAGCGCCACCGATACCGACACCATCACCCAGAGCGGCGACCTGTCGGTCACGCTGACGGGCACCGCAGGCCCGGTTTCCCCCGGCGCAGCGGTGAGCTACACCCTGATCGCCAGCAACCCCGGCCCATCGCCGGCCACAGGCGTGGGCGTGTCCGCCACCTTCCCGGCCCAGTTGCAGGGCTTGACCTGGACCTGTGTCGGTGCCACCGGCGGCACCTGCGCGGCCAGCGGGGGCCCCGCATTGGCCGACACCGTGAACCTGCCCGTTGGTGCCACGGCCACCTACACCATCACCGGCACAGTGGCGCCAGGCGCGGCCGTGGGCGACGCCAGCCTCAGCGCCGCGCTGACGGCACCGGCAGGGTATGCCGACCCGGATACGCTCAACAACACCGCCGCGGCGGTCACCACCATCGCTGCACTGGCAGCGGTGCCGGGCTTGTCCGACTGGCCGCTGGCGCTGTTGGCGCTGTTGCTGGCTGGGGGCACGGCTGTGGTGCAACGCTGGCGGCGGTAAGCGCACCACCGCGCAGTAAGTGGGCCCCGCTGGCGGGGCCTTTTTTCATGGCCGAAGCGCCGCGCAGGGCAGGCCAGCACATCCTCCAATTCGCTATCGGAATGAAAGCTGCCCACGCTTGTCCAGCGGGCGCTGGCGGCCAAAAAGCCTTCAAATTTGTGGCGTGCGCCGCGCCTACAATCAGCGCCCATGCATATTCACATTCTGGGCATTTGCGGCACCTTCATGGGCGGCGTGGCCGCGCTGGCGCGCGAGGCGGGGCACACCGTCACCGGCTGCGACGCGGGCGTGTACCCGCCGATGAGCGACCAGCTGCGCGCGCTGGGCATCGAGCTGATCGAAGGCTATGGCGTGGACCAGCTGGCGCTGAAGCCGGACATGTTCGTCGTTGGCAACGTGGTCAGCCGTGCGCGTTTGCCTGATGGGTCGCCGAAATACCCATTGATGGAAGCCATCCTGAACGCCGGTGCGCCCTACACCAGCGGCCCGCAATGGCTGGCCGAGCACGTGCTGCAAGGCCGCCACGTGCTGGCCGTCGCGGGCACGCACGGCAAAACCACCACCACCTCGATGCTGGCTTGGGTGCTGGAAGACGCGGGCCTGTCGCCCGGCTTTCTGGTGGGTGGCGTGCCGCTGAACTTTGGCGTATCAGCACGTCTCGGCACACCCGCCATGAGCGCGCGATCCGCAGGATCGCCCGTCCCGGCTGTGCCGGGATCAGGCGCGAGGGCCCCCTCGGGGGGCAGCGAACCACACGAAGTGGGGAGCGTGGGGGCATTCGTTTTAGAAGCGGACGAATACGACACCGCCTTCTTCGACAAGCGCAGCAAGTTCGTGCACTACCGCCCGCGCACGGCGGTGCTGAACAACCTGGAGTTCGACCACGCCGACATCTTTGACGATCTGGCGCAGATTGAACGGCAGTTTCATCACCTGCTGCGCACCGTGCCGGAAAGCGGCCGCGTGGTCGTCAACGATCTGGAAGAAAGCCTGACGCGCGTGCTGGCCCAGGGCTGCTGGAGCGAGCGCGTGGGCTTTGGCAGCGCGGTGAGCGACTTCACCGCGCACGGCGATGCGTCGGACTTTGAAGTGCAGCGGCGCGGCCAGCCCGTGGGCCGCGTGACCTGGGCGCTGTCGGGCGTGCACAACCAGCTGAACGCGCTGGCCGCCATTGCCGCCGCCGAACACGTAGGCGTAGCGCCCGCGCGGGCGTGCGAAGCGCTGGGCCGCTTTCAGAACGTGCGCCGCCGCATGGAAGTGCGCGGCGCGGTGGCGCTGCGCGGCGGCACCGTCACCGTGGTGGACGATTTCGCGCACCACCCCACCGCCATCCGCACCACGGTGGACGGCCTGCGCCGCCAGCTGGATACGGCGGGCAAGCAGGCCGAGCGCATCCTGGCGATCTTCGAGCCGCGCAGCAACACCATGAAGCTGGGCAGCATGAAAGACCAGCTGCCCTGGTCGCTGGAACATGCCGACCTGGCTTTTTGCCACAGCGGCGGGCTGGACTGGGACGCCACCGCCGCACTGGCGCCGATGGGCGCGCGCGCCCAGGTAGCGCCCAACATCGACACGCTGGTGCACCAGGTGATGGCCGCCGTGCAACCCGGCGACCACTTGCTGTGCATGAGCAACGGCGGATTCGGCGGCGTGCACGGCAAGCTGCTGGCCGCCTTGCGCGAACGGAACTGACCGAAGCTGGCCACTGGCGCGCCACCCTGCGCGCCCCGCAGGGCGACGAGCCACTGAGCACCGGCCGGGCTGCCGCCGCGCCCTGCCCCAGCAGCGCCAGCGCCAGCACCAGCGCGGCCGCGGCCGCCCAAGCCTTGCGGGCCGCTTCGATGCGCGCTTGCGACCAATTGGCGAATCTGGCGTCAAAGTGAGCACGCCAAACCGAGCCCACTCAAGGCGCGAATGCGCAGCTCGGGCCAGGCTTTTGTGCAACCGGCTGGGGGCATGGCGCAACCCCAATTGCAATCAAATTGATAGCCGCCCGCGCCCGTCCATTGGGCGCTAAAGGCCAATTTCATTCAAAAACCCTGGCGCAACGCCCAACGCCCGCGCGCGTCCACCGCCACCTTCTTAGGCCGCCCGCGCAAACTGCGCCAACACCGCCAGCACGCTGGCCACGGCGGGGGCTGGCGCGTGCCGGTGCGCCACGGCCATGGGGCGCATCAGCACGGGCGACAGGGGGCGCACCTGCACTGCGGCCAGCTGCTGCTGATCGGCCACCTCTTCCAGCGGCAGGATGGCCGCGCTTTGGCTGGCGGCGGCCAGGCTTTTCAGCGCGCCGGGGTAGCTCAGCGTCAAAAACGGGCGCGGGTGGTGGCCCGCCTGGCCAAACCACGCGGCGATCAGGCCGTGCATCTGCGTGGCCGGGGCAAACGTGGCCCAGCGGCGGCCGGCCAGCCAGTCGGGCGTGACACGTTCCGGCGCCTGCCATGCCGCCGGCAGCAGCGCGACCATCTCGTCGGTGCGCCACGGGGTCAGGCACAGTTCGGCCACCGGCGGTTGCGGGCTGGCGACGATGCCAATGTCCAGCGTGCGCGCCCGCAG
>JAGOEM010000286.1 GCA_017997715.1 Ottowia sp. | reverse complement strand
GGCGGATCTGGCTGGGCGAAATGTAGGTGTCGTCCGGGCCGGCCAGGTAGCTGGCTTCAGCCGCGCGCAGGAAGCCGAAGCCGTCCGGCAGGATTTCCAGCACGCCGTCGGCGGCGACGCCTTCGCCATGGCGGGTCAGCACTTTCAGCAAGGCGAAGATCACGTCCTGCTTGCGCGCGCGGGCCACGCCTTCGTGGATGCTCAGCTGTTCGGCGATGTCGAGCAGCTTCTGCGCCTGCATGCGCTTGAGGTCGCTCAGCGAATACTGCGGGAAGCCTTCCGGCACGCCGGGGGCGGGGCCGCGCGGCACGAAGGGCTCGTTGCCGTTGTCGCTGGGCAGGCCGTCGTTGCGCTGGCGCTGCTGGTCGCGGTCGCGGCGATTGCGGAAGCGGTCGCGGCGGTTGTTGCTGCCACCGCCGTTGTTGTTCTGGTTGTTCTGGAAGCGGTTCTGGTGGTTGTTGCCTTCGCGTGGCTCGCCACCCTCCTGCTGCTGGCCACCCTGCGGGTTGCCTTGCTGGCTGTGCGCGGGCTGGCCGCCGGATTCCTGCGAGCCCTCGTTCTGCGGCTGCGACACGGCAGGCGTGGCGGGGGGCTGTGCGGGCTCATTGCGCGGCGCGGCGGGGGCGGCAGGCGTTGCGGCCGGTGCTGGTGCGCTGGGCGCGGCAGCTACCGGGGCGGGTGCCGCCGGGGCTGCAACTGCGGGAGCATCGGAAGCGGCGGCGGTCTTGGCGACACGTGGCTTGCGCGCACGCTTTTCGGCAGGAGCACCGGCATCGCCGGTTTCAGGGGTGTTGTCAGACAAAGGGGCGATTCCTCGCTAGGTGGCGAGCGCCAGCGGACGCGGGCGGTGCGGGTGAAAGAAGAGTGGGGTTTCTGATGGGTGTGATCAGATGGGTGCGGCGCAAACCCCGCGCCGGATATTGCGGAAACTAGCACCGGGAAGCGGCGGCGGCAAGGGCCGCGCCAAGAAAACCCGTTCAGCTTGCAGCTTTTGTAGAGCCGGGCTTGCCCGGCTGCTCTTGATTACCAGTGAAAGCAGCCGGGCAAGCCCGGCTCTACAGGATCGGGGTCAGGCGGCCGAAGCGGCCGAGCCGATGCCCTTTTCAATCATCTGGGTCAGTTGGCCCTTGCCCACGGCGCCGACCTGGGTGGCCTGCACCTGGCCATCCTTGAACAGCAGCAGCAGCGGGATATTGCGCACGTGGTACTTGATGGCGGTGGCGCGGTTCTCGTCCACGTTCAGCTTGACCACCTTCAGCTTGCCCTCGTAGGTCTGGGCCAGCTCGTCCAGCACCGGGGCGATCATCTTGCACGGACCACACCATTCGGCCCAGAAATCCACCAGCACGGGTTCATTGGACTGCAGTACGGCCGTATCGAAATCGGCATCGCCGACGTGGGTCACCTTGTCGCTCACTTTTGGGGGGTCTCCTGCGGGTCCGCGGTTGGCGGTGCCGGGTTGGGGCCGAATATGCCGGCCGTCTCATTGCTGTAAACTTTGGGATTACGCGACCCCAATCAAGGGTTTACCCAGTTTTTGACCCGGGAAGTCGCGCAGATCGGCAGGGGCGCAGTGTGCGACGCCGGTGATGACGATGCAAGCGCATCGACCACGCGCAACGCGCGCCATACCTAAAAGAAGAAAGCATGAGCGACAAGCCGCTAACCGACATCACTTTTTCCTCGTTTGACCTGCATCCGCAGCTGTTGGCCGGGCTGGAAGCCGCTGGATTCACGCGCACCACGCCCATCCAGGCCATGACCCTGCCGGTGGCCCTGCCGGGCGGCGACGTCGCAGGCCAGGCCCAGACAGGCACTGGCAAGACGCTGGCCTTCCTGGTGGCGGTGATGAACCGCCTGCTGACGCGCCCGGCGCTGGCCGACCGCAAGCCCGAAGATCCGCGCGCCCTGATCCTGGCGCCGACCCGTGAACTGGCCATCCAGATCCACAAGGACGCGGTGAAGTTCGGTGCCGACCTTGGCCTGCGCTTCGCCCTGGTCTATGGCGGCGTGGATTACGACAAGCAGCGCGAACTGCTGACCAAGGGTGTGGACGTGATCATCGCCACCCCGGGCCGCCTGATCGACTACGTGAAACAGCACAAAGTCGTGTCACTGCACGCCTGCGAAATCTGCGTGCTGGACGAGGCCGACCGCATGTTCGACCTGGGCTTCATCAAGGACATCCGCTTCCTGTTGCGGCGCATGCCGGAGCGCACCACGCGCCAGACCCTGCTGTTCTCGGCCACGCTGTCACACCGCGTGCTGGAGCTGGCCTACGAACACATGAACGAGCCGCAGAAACTCGTCGTCGAGACCGAGTTCATCACCGCGGCCAAGGTGCGTCAGAAGCTCTACTACCCGGCCGATGAAGAAAAGATCCCGTTGTTGATTGGCCTGCTGTCGCGCAGCGAAGGCGCGCGCACCATGGTATTCGTCAACACCAAGGCCTTCGTCGAACGCGTGGCGCGCGCGCTGGAACGCGCCGGCTACCGGGTTGGCGTGCTGTCCGGCGACGTGCCGCAGAAAAAGCGCGAGACCCTGCTCAAGCGTTTCCAGGCGGGCCAGCTGGAACTGCTGGTCGCCACCGACGTGGCTGCGCGCGGCCTGCACATCGATGGCGTGTCGCACGTTTTCAATTACGACCTGCCGTTCGATGCCGAAGACTACGTGCACCGCATTGGCCGCACCGCGCGCCTGGGCGCCGAAGGCGATGCCATCAGCTTCGCCTGCGAGCGCTATGCGATGTCGTTGCCGGACATCGAGGTCTATATCGAACAGAAGATTCCGTCCGAGCCGGTTACCGCTGAACTGCTGACCGCGTTGCCGCGCGCACCACGCGCAGTACCTGCGCCGGGAACCGAAATCGACGAGGACGAAGACGAAAGCGTCAGCGCCATTTTCAAGGAAGCCCGCGAACAGCGCATCGCTGATGAGCAGCGCCGTGGCGGTGGTCGCAGTGCTGGGCCGGGTCGTGGCCCCGCGGGTGGTGGGCGCAGTCATTCCGGCGATGGCAAGCCGCGCCCACCGCGTCCACCACGCAAGGAAAACGCGGCGCCCGTGGCTGCGGTCGCCACCGTGGCGGCCAACCAGGCCGGTGACACGGCCCCCGAGGTTGCTGCAGACACACGTCCGCCGCGCAAGCGTCGTCGCCGTCGCCATGGCAAGCCGTTGGAGAACGCCGAAGGCGTCGCCGCGACACAAGCGGCAGCGCCTGCAAGTGCGCCAGTGGTGGTTGCCGACAACTCTTCGTTCCTGACCCGCCTGGGACGCAAGCTGAAGTCGCTGGTATCTGGCTGATCCTGTTTTCCTTCTCCCGACCGGAGAAGGGAACAAGGCATAATTCCCGCATGAGCGTCCTTCGGTTCGAAAACGTCAGCAAGCAATATCCCGGTGGCCACGAGGCACTGGTGGACGTGAGTTTC
>JAGOEM010000115.1 GCA_017997715.1 Ottowia sp. | reverse complement strand
CAGAGCGCGCTCCTCATCTTCCTCATCTCAGGCATCTGGCAGCGCCAGTTGCCGAATGTCGTCAATTTCGATCGTGTGCGTGGGGTAGCCGCGCTGCACGGCATGGATCATGGCCTTGCCGACCTGCCCCAGCGTCAGCGCCTGCCTGCCCATGAACGGCTTGAGCAGCGGAATCATCACCTTGTAGACCGTCTTGAGCTGGGTTTGCCCCGGCGTGGGCAGCATCAGCCCGGGGCGAAAGTTGTACGCGGCCCGAAAGCCCAGCGCCACCAGTTCGTTCTCGGTGCGGCCTTTGACCCGCGCCCACATCACCTTGCCCTGGCCGGTGCTGTCGGTGCTTTTGCCCGATACGTAGATAAACACCATGCCGGGATTCAACTGGCGCAGCACCTGGGCCACGATCAGCGTGGTGTCGTGCGTGATCGCGGTGTAGCTGCGCTCGTCCATACCGACCGAACTGACCCCCGCGCAGAAAAAACAGGCGTCAAACGGCTGCAACTGCGCGCTGAAGTCGGCCATGCGGGTGAAATCCGGGACGATGATCTCGCGCAGCTTGGCGTGGTGCCGCCCGCTGGGCTTGCGGCTGATCAAGCACACCTCGGTCACGGCCGCGTTGCCAAGGCATTCCAACAGCACGCCTTCGCCGACCATGCCGGTGGCGCCGGTAAGCAAAACCTTCATGTGCTGTCTTTCTGAAGTGGATGGGTCAGCCAGGCGCCTTAAATGCTAGCCGCCGACGATGGGCTGAAACAGCAGCACCACATCGTCCTGCGCCAAAACGCGCGCAGCGCGCTGGCCGCGCGCCACAAAGTCGCCGTTCACGGCGGTGCTGACGGCCTCGGGCGCATGGCCCAATTCGGCGACCAAGTCGGCCAAGCTGCTGCCGCCAGCAACACCGCGCGGCTGTCCATCAAGCTGGACCGTGATGTCCGCAGGGGCGTGGCCGGCGCTGTCGGCACCGGTTTCAGAACAGTGGGAAGAACTGGGTTTCATGCATCAAACAAGGCTTTAGCGCCCGCCTATCAAGCGCTGGCAGCTATCAAATCGGTAGTCAAACCTTCGCTTACCCAAGCATTGTCGCGCAGTGCCTGGTCGACCAGCGCGGGCGCCAGCAACCAGCCGTGGCGGAACAGGCCGTTGATGCGCAGCAGCTTGGGCGCGTGCTGAATGCAGGGGTTGTTGTCGGGCAAGGCGGGGCGCAGGTTGACGTCCAGCCTCAGGATGCGCGCTTCGGCCAGACCGGGCACCACGCTGTGGGCGGCGGCCATCAGTTCGGTGGCGCTGCGCAGGCTGACGGGCGAGCGGTCTTCGCTTTCCACTTCACTGGCGCCCACCAGCACATCGTTGGCTGAGCGCGGCACGATGTAGACGCGGTGGCGCGGGTGCAGCAGGCGCACCGGGCGCGTCAGGCCGTGGCAGGGCGCCTGCAGCCAAACCACTTCGCCCCGGACGCCACGCACGGGCAAATCGGGCCGCGCGCCCACGCCGCGCACATCGATCACCTTGTCGAACGCCAGCACGCGGCCATCGGCGGTGCGCAGCGTGCCACCGCCCTCGCCCGCCTCGACCGCCAGCACGCGCTGGCCCCAGTGCCAGTCCACGCCCTGCGCATCGGCGTGCAGCGCGGCCAGGGTGGCGACGGTGTCGATCTGCCCTTCGCCCGGCAACAGCCAGGCGTGCGCCGGGCCCTGGATGGACGGCTCCAGCGTGCGCAGCGCAGCGGCGTCCAGCGGCTGGGCGCCTTGGCTTTGCAAGGATTCGGGCGGACTGGCGCCCTGCCATTCGGGCGTGGCGATGGCGGCGGCCAGGCGGTCCAGCATGCGGCGCGCCGTGCCCAGATCGGCCCGGTGCGCCACCAGCAGGCTGCCCCGGTCGGCAAACGCCGGGCGCGCGGGCAGCGCCGCCGCGATGTCGCGCCACAGCGCCAGCGAACGCCAGCCCAGCGCGGCCACGGCGGGCTCGGCGTTGTCCAGCTCGGCCAGCGGGCTCAACATGCCGGCAGCGGTAAAGCCCGCCGCGGTGGGCAGGTAGGGCTCGGTCGCCAGGCTGCGCGGCACCGGCAGCGCATCGCGCGCGGGGTCGAACACGCTGACGCGGTGCCCAGCGCGCGACAAGCGCCAGGCCAGCAAGCGGCCCAGCAGG
Source organism: Ottowia sp. (assembly GCA_017997715.1). GTDB lineage: Bacteria > Pseudomonadota > Gammaproteobacteria > Burkholderiales > Burkholderiaceae_C > Ottowia. The sequence goes on along the minus strand of JAGOEM010000115.1, from coordinate 8,912 downwards.
CCGGCACCGGCGATGCCAATGCGAATCTGATCAGACATATAAAACTACTAAAACCATAGCTGCCTGCGCCCGCCTATCAAGCGCTGCAGCCATGAAACACTTCAAACCTTGTGGATCGGCACGTAGAACTCGCCCCCCACCGCCTTGAACTCTTCCGACTTCTGCGCCATGCCTTCTTGCAGCGCGTCGGCTTCGCTCAAGCCCTTGGCGGCGGCAAAGTCGCGCACCTCCTGCGTGATTTTCATCGAACAGAACTTGGGGCCGCACATGCTGCAGAAATGCGCGGTCTTGCTGCTGTCTTTGGGCAGGGTTTCGTCGTGGAATTCGCGCGCGGTGTCGGGGTCCAGGCCCAGGTTGAACTGGTCTTCCCAGCGGAATTCAAAGCGCGCGTGGCTGATCGCGTCGTCGCGCGCGCGGGCGGCGGGGTGACCCTTGGCCACGTCGGCGGCGTGCGCGGCAATCTTGTAGGCAATGATGCCCTGCTTGACGTCGTCGCGGTCGGGCAGGCCCAGGTGTTCCTTGGGCGTCACGTAGCACAGCATGGCGGTGCCCATCCAGCCGATCATGGCGGCGCCGATGGCGCTGGCGATGTGGTCGTAGCCGGGGGCGATGTCGATCGTCAGCGGGCCCAGCGTGTAGAACGGGGCTTCGTGGCAATGCTTGATCTGCTCGTCCATGTTGGCCTGGATCATGTGCATGGGCACGTGGCCGGGGCCTTCGATCATGGTTTGCACGTCGTGCTTCCATGCCGTGGTGGTCAGCTCGCCCAGCGTGCGCAGTTCGGCAAACTGGGCTTCATCGTTGGCATCGGCGGCGCAGCCGGGGCGCAGGCCGTCGCCCAGGCTGAAGGACACGTCGTAGGCCTTCATGATCTCGCAGATGTCTTCGAAGTGCGTGTACAGAAAGCTCTCTTGATGGTGCGCGATGCACCACTTGGCCATGATGGAGCCGCCCCGGCTGACGATGCCGGTCACGCGGTCGGCCGTCAGGTGAATGAAGGGCAGGCGCACGCCGGCATGGATGGTGAAGTAGTCCACGCCCTGCTCGGCCTGCTCGATCAGCGTGTCGCGGAAGATCGGCCAGGTCAGGTCTTCGGCAATGCCGCCCACTTTTTCCAGCGCCTGGTAGATGGGCACGGTGCCGATGGGCACGGGCGAATTGCGCACGATCCAGTCGCGCGTGGTGTGGATGTTCTTGCCGGTACTGAGGTCCATCACCGTGTCGGCGCCCCAGCGGATCGACCACACCAGCTTTTCCACCTCTTCCTCGATGCTGCTGGTGACGGCGCTGTTGCCGATGTTGGCGTTGATCTTCACGCGGAAGTTGCGCCCGATGATCATCGGCTCGATCTCGGGGTGGTTGATGTTGGCCGGAATGATGGCGCGCCCGCGTGCCACTTCGTCGCGCACAAATTCGGGCGTGATGCGCTGCGGCACGGTGGCGCCCATCGGGTTGCCGCGGCGGCGCGCCTCGCGTTCGCGGTTGCTGAAGAACTCTTCGGTCCATTCCAGCCGGCCGTTTTCGCGCAGGGCGATGTATTCCATCTCGGGCGTGATGATGCCGCGCCGTGCGTAGTGCATTTGCGTGACGTTGGCGCCCGATTTGGCGCGGCGCGGCTGGCGCTGCAGGGCGGCGGCTTCGCGCCGCAGCTGGTCAATGCGTTCGGCATCGCGCGCTTCGTGCTTGCCGCCATCGTCCAGGATGTGGGCCAGGCGGCCTTCGTACGCCTCGGTATCGCCGCGCTCGTCGATCCAGCCAGCGCGCAGGCTGGGCAGGCCACGGCGAATGTCGATCAGCGACGCCGGATCGGTGTACGGGCCCGAGGTGTCATAGAAGGACACTTCGCGCCCATTGGTCAGGCGCACGTCGCGCACCGGCACGCGCAGGTCGGCGCGGCTGCCAACGATGGCGCCCTTGGTGGATGCGGGCAGGGGCTCGCGGGTCAGCGCAAGCAGTTCGGCAATCTTGTCGGGGGCGTTCATCGGGGGTCTCCTGGAGTTGGTCCATCTAAAAACATGGCTCCGGGGCTCCCCGCTGCGGTGGTCATGACTGGCTTCTTTTCGCCAGTGCATCACGCGCGGTGTGCTGCTCTTCCTTACGCCGGTACTAGCCGGATCAAGTTGACGGGTTCGGTCGGTATCTCGACCATCTCAGCTCGCCTGCGGCGGGCACCCCGGAGTGTGCGGGCATGATAGCGCGCACGGCCCAATGCAGCACGCACCGAATCTTTTTGACATATTTCAAGGGTGCTGGCGTAAGTGCTTATTTCCGGCATATAATGCGAGGCTTGTTCCCTGATAGCTCAGTTGGTAGAGCGACGGACTGTTAATCCGCAGGTCCCTGGTTCGAGCCCAGGTCGGGGAGCCAAAAAACGCAAGGCCCCGCACGAAAGTGCGGGGCCTTTTCGTTTCTGGGCGTGACGAAAACTTGATCCGGCAGGCCACTGCCGCCCGCCCTGCCCGACTTCGTTCAATCAGGCTTGCTGCGGACGACTGCCCGGTAGGTGTTGATCTGGCGGCACGGCCTCGATACACCCACGATCGATCGCGCTGATCGCACGCATCCCATTGCGACTTCGCCCGCGTGCAGGTCGTCTGGCGCGCAAGCCGGTGCACCCGCTTCTTGGCTACGTGGCAATGGCACTGTTCTGTGCCCTATGCCGCTCGGTCTGCAGCGCACTTTGCATAAGCTCCTTCGAAAAAAGTCGTTTGCCGTGCGCGGCGCGGCACCTAGAGTTCGTGAATCACTTTCACCACCCCTCTCTGGGTTGCCCGCTTCATGTCCGCACTGCTTGAGCCCCACTTCACGCAAGACTGGCCGGCGTCGTCTTCGGCGCCAAGCCAGTCGTTCGAAGTGCGCCGGCTGCCCGCACCGTTTGGCGCGGAGGTGCTGGGCCTTGACCTGGCCGCGCCACTGAACGCGGGCGACTTCGCTCGCATCCGTCACGCCCATCTGACGCACCATGTGCTGGTGTTTCGCGACCAGCGCATCGCGCCTGAAGACCAGGTGCGGTTCAGCGAGCGCTTTGGGCCGCTGCAGATCCATGTGCAGCGCAGGTTCCAGCTGCCGGGCCATCCGCCGGTGCTGATCGTGTCGAACATTCGTGAAAACAGCGAACCCATTGGCCTGGGCGACGCGGGTCACTTCTGGCATTCCGACCTTTCGTACAAAGAGCGCCCCAGCCTGGGTTCGCTGTTGCACGCGCAAGAGCTGCCCAGCGAAGGCGGCGACACGCTTTTCGCCGACCAGCATGCCGCCTACGAAGCACTGCCTGCAGCGATGAAGACACGCATCGACCGGATGCAGGCCGAGCACAGTTACCTGGCGCGCTACGACGAGCTGCGTGCGCGCAACCCATGGCGCCCCGCGCTCACGCAGGCGCAGATCGACGAGGTGCGGCCGGTCATTCACCCGGTGGTTCGCACACACCCCGAAACGGGGCGCAAGGCCTTGTTCGTCAGCGAACATTTCACCACCCGCATCGTGGGACTGGCGCGGGATGAAAGCGATGCGCTGCTGCAGACGCTGTTCGCCGCCAGTACGGCGCCCGCGCTGCAGTTTCGCCACCGCTGGCAGCCGCACGATCTGGTGTTTTGGGACAACCGGTCCGTGGTGCACCTGGCCGGTGGCACGCCCGACCACCTGCGCCGCAAGCTGTACCGCACCACCATCGAGGGCGACCGCCCTTACTGAAAAACCAGCCGATTTCACCGAGAAGGACCGCGCATGAAAAACATCCACCGCTTGACCCGTCGCATGACCTTGATAGCCGCCGGTTTGGCCCTGACCGGCACGGCCATCAGCGCGCATGCCGAAGGGCGCATCCGCATCGCCCAGCAGTTCGGCATCGTCTACCTGATGCTGAACGTGGCCGAAGAGCAAAAGCTGATCGAAAAGCACGCCAAAGCCGCGGGCGTGGACGCGAAGGTGGAGTTCGTTCGCCTGTCCGGCGGCGCCGCAGTGAACGATGCCCTGCTGGCCGGCAACATCGATATTGCCGGCGCGGGCGTGGGCCCGCTGCTCACGATCTGGGACCGCACCAAGGGCAAGCAGAACGTGCGCGGCGTGGCATCGCTGGGCAACTTTCCGTACTACCTGGTCAGCAACAACCCGGCCGTGAAAACGATTGCCGACTTCACCGCGAAAGACCGCATCGCACTGCCCGCCGTGGGCGTGTCGGTTCAGTCGCGCATTCTGCAACTGGCGTCGGCCAAGCTGTGGGGCGACAAGGAATTTGCGCGGCTCGACAAGTTCTCGGTCGCGCTGCCCCATCCGGACGCGGCGGCGGCCATCATCAAAGGCGGCACCGAGATCACGGCCCACTTCGGCAACCCGCCGTTTCAAGAACAGGAATTGGCCGGCAACCCCAATGCCCGCATCGTGCTGAATTCATACGACGTACTGGGCGGGCCCAGCACCGCCACGGTGCTGTATGGCACCGAAAAATTCCGCACCGAAAACCCCAAGACCTACAAGGCGTTTGTCGACGCGCTGGATGAAGCGGCGCAGTTCATCGCCGCCAACCCCGAGAAGGCGGCCGATATCTACATCAAGGTATCGGGCGCCAAGATTGATCGCGACCTGTTGCTCAAGGTCATCAAGAACCCGCAAGTGCAGTTCAAGACGGCACCGCAGAACACGTACACGCTGGCCTCATTCATGCATCGCGTGGGCGCCATCAAGAACCAGCCTGCGTCGGCGCGCGACTATTTCTTTGACGACGCGCACAGCGCGCGTGGCGACTGATGAACGGCCCGGCATTCTGGGCCGCGCGCTGGGGCGAATGGCGTCACCGTGACGGCGGCTTGACCGACGACCCGATCGCCTGGACCGACGGCAGCAGTTGGGCGCGCATGGCCGCGTTTGCCCACCACCGCGGGGCCGAGGCGCAACGCAGCCCCAACGCTGCAGCCCCGGCCATTGCCGACACAGCCCGGCGTGCCGAACCTGCGCATCAGCAGCCATTGCCGCCCCTGCCCGAACACCGCATCGCCAACGCTGGTGCGTCACCCTTGCTGGAAGTGGATCAGGTCAGCCTGGAATACCGCACGCCCCAGCAGGTGGTGCAGGCCACGCAGCGCGTGAGCTTTCAGGTGCATGCGGCCGACCGGTTTGTATTGCTGGGCCCGTCGGGCTGCGGCAAATCGACCCTGTTGAAAGCCGCCGCAGGCTTTATAAAACCCACCGAAGGCCGCATTCGGCTGGACGGCCAGGACGTGCGCGGCCCCGGCCCGGACCGGGTGGTGGTGTTTCAGGAATTCGACCAGCTTCCGCCCTGGAAAACCGTGCTGCAGAACGTGGCCTTTCCGCTGCAGGCCTCGCGCAAGCTGCGCGGTGCTGAAGCCGAAGAGCGCGCACGCCATTACATCGACAAAGTGGGCCTTGGCAAATTTGCCGACGCCTACCCGCATGAGCTGTCAGGCGGCATGAAGCAGCGTGTGGCCATTGCGCGCGCGCTGGCCATGCAGCCGCGCGTGCTGTTGATGGATGAGCCCTTTGCCGCGCTGGACGCGCTGACGCGCCGCCGCATGCAAGAGCTGCTGCTGCAACTGTGGGACGACGTGCGCTTTACCGTGCTGTTCGTCACCCATTCGATTGAGGAAGCGCTGGTGGTCGGCAACCGCATCGCCGTGCTGTCGCCGCACCCCGGCCGGCTGCGCGCTGAGCTGAACAGCCACGCCTTCGACCTGAACAGCGCCGGCAGCCCTGCATTTCAGGCGGCGGCGCAGCGCATTCATCGCCTGTTGTTCGAGCACGAGCACGCCCACGACCCACTGGAAGCCACGGCATGAGCGGCGGCACCGTCATCCCGTTTGGCCCCAATGCCGGGCACGGCGCGCAACTGCCACCTGCTGAAGCATTGCCGCCCGTCCGGCCAGAGCGCGACTACGCGCTCGAACCCGCCGCTGCCTCAGGCCATGTCAGCGCCCTGCCATGGGGCGCGCGCATCTGGTCGTTCGGCTGGGTGCGCAAGGGCTTGATTCTGGTGGTGCTGGCGCTGGCCTGGCAGCTGGCCGCGCTGTGGCAAGACAACGACCTGCTGCTGCCCACCTTCACCGCGTCGGCCCAGGCGCTGGTGGCGGGGCTGGCCAATGGCGAGTTGTTGAGCAAGGCCCGCATTTCCCTGGGCATCCTGCTGCAAGGCTACGTGGCGGGCGTGCTGCTGGCCTTGGGGCTAACCACGCTGGCCGTGTCCACCCAACTGGGGCGCGACCTGCTGACCACGCTGACTTCCATGTTCAACCCCCTGCCCGCCATTGCGCTGCTGCCGCTGGCCCTGCTGTGGTTTGGCCTGGGGCGCGGCAGCCTGATCTTTGTGTTGATCCATTCGGTGCTGTGGCCCCTGGCGCTGAACACCTACGCCGGCTTTCAGGCCGTGCCCGAAACCCTGCGCATGGCCGGGCGCAACTACGGCTTGCGCGGTGCGCGCTACGTGCTGCAGATCCTGGTGCCGGCCGCCCTGCCGTCGATCCTGTCTGGCCTGAAGATCGCCTGGGCCTTTGCCTGGCGCACGCTGATCGCGGCCGAACTGGTGTTTGGCGCATCGTCCGGCAACGGCGGGCTGGGCTGGTACATCTTCCAGAACCGCAACGAGCTGCACACCGACAACGTGTTTGCTGGCCTGGCGCTGGTGGTGCTGATCGGCCTGGCGGTGGAAACGCTGGTGTTTGCCACGCTGGAGCGCGTGACGGTGCGGCGCTGGGGCCAGCAGCGGTAGTTGATGGTAAATATGCCTTCTAGCGCTTGTCTGGACTGCGAATACAGCTATTATTATCGTAGCTTCAACACCTTGGGTTCGACACGCAGCTGCGCAGGGCTGCGTTCGCGCGGCGGCCAATCAGGACATTCATGGCGCTGATTGCACTGCGCCATGCCGCACCTTCTTGCGGCTATCGGACGCGAATGATTCTTGAAAAAAGCGGTGTCCACGGTTATTGCGTTTCCACGCGGTGGGCAGCTATAGAATTGCGCCCGTCGTCATTGGGGAGTAGCTGACCTGCGCAATGCAGGGGCTCGTGTCAACACACTTGGCCTGATTTGGCCATGGCACGCGCAGCGATTAGCCTGGCAAGACCTTTGACCACAGTGCCTCCGGAAAGGGCCGGGGCGGCGCTGTGGTCTTTGCGTTGTCTGGCCCCTGGATTTATCCCACATGGAAGCGTTTTTGGTATCCACCGGCGTGGTTGCGCTGGGGGAAATGGGCGACAAGACCCAACTTCTGGCCATTGTTCTGGCTGCCACCTTTCGGCGGCCCTGGGCCATCGTGGCCGGCATTTTTGTGGCCACCATCCTGAACCATGCCGCCGCCGGCGCGGTGGGCGGCTGGGTGGCGCAGGCGCTGGGGCCCGACATACTGCGCTGGGTGGTGGGCGTGTCTTTTGTCGTGATGGCCGGGTGGATGCTGATTCCCGACAAGATCGATGACGAAGCGCCCCGCGCCCTGTCGCGACTGGGCGTGTTCGGCACCACCGTCGTGGCTTTCTTTCTGGCCGAGATGGGCGACAAGACGCAGATCGCCACCGTGGCCCTGGCCGCGCGCTACCCCCTGGAAATCGTGCAGGTCGTCATCGGCACCACGCTGGGCATGATGCTGGCCAACGTGCCCGCGGTGTTCCTGGGTGAAAAGATCGCCAGGAAAGTGTCGATGAAGCTGGTGCACAGCATCGCCGCCGCCATCTTTGGCGTGCTGGGCGTGCTGACGCTGTTGAACGTGGGCAAGCTGTTTTAAGCCACGACGCTGCGCCGGCCTTCAACAGGCTGGGCCGGGCGATTTGAGGGCTTGGCTGCGGCCCGCGCTTCAGGTGGCAGCGTGAAAAGCACCCGCAAAGGCCCGCAAGGGCCTTCGCGGGGCTACCAATCACCCCCGCTCGAACACCGCCATGCTTTCCACGTGCGCGGTGTGCGGAAACATGTTCACCACGCCCGCGCTGGCGCAGCGGTAGCCGGCCCCGTGCACCAGCAGATCGGCGTCGCGCGCCAGCGTGGCGGGGTTGCAGCTGACGTAGACGATGCGGCGTGGCGGTTGCCAGCCTTCGGCGTTGGCGGGCAGTGGCTCGGCCTCCTCGGCGCCGATGCGCGCCTGGTGGATGGCCGCCAGCGCCTTGCACAGCGCAAAGGCACCTTCGCGCGGCGGGTCGATCAGCCAGCGGTCGGCGGCGCCATCGGCCACCAGTTGTTCGGCGGTCATGTCGAACAGGTTTCTGGCTACAAAATCTGTAGCTGCCAGCGCCCTGCCCTTGGGCGCTGCAGCCTGATTTCTTTCAAAATTCTGGCGTGCGCGCTGGACCAGCGCATCGCTTCCCTCCACCCCCAGCACCTGGCCGGCCTGCGTGGCAATCGGCAGCGTGAAGTTGCCCAGGCCGCAGAACCAGTCGATCACGCGCTCATGCCTTTGCGCGCCCAGCAGGCGCAGCGCGCGCGTGACCAGCACGCGGTTGATGTGCGGATTGACCTGGGTGAAATCGGTCGGCCTGAAGGGCATGGTGATGCCGAATTCAGGCAGCGCATAGCTCAGCTGCGCGCCGCCCTCGTCCAGCAGGTGCACGGTGTCGGGGCCTTTGGGCTGCAGCCACCACTGCACGCCGTGCAACGGCGCAAAGGCGCGCAGCTTTTGCAGATCGCCGTCTGACAGCGGCTCCAGGTGGCGCAGCACCAGGGCGATCACGTCGTCGCCAGCGGCTAGTTCAATCTGTGCGCAGCTTTCGCGCGCGTCCAGGCTTTCGATCAGCGCGCGCAGCGGCATCAGCATGGCGCTGACCTGCGGCAGCAGCACCGCGCATTCGCGAATGTCGGCCACATAGCGGCTCTTGCGTTCGTGAAAGCCGATCAGCACCTCGCCGCGCTTGACCACGTAGCGCACCGACAGGCGCGCGCGGTAGCGATAGCCCCAGCTGGGGCCCTGGATCGGGCGC
>JAGOEM010000114.1 GCA_017997715.1 Ottowia sp. | reverse complement strand
GCCAGCAGGGCACCGGCCTGGTGGGCAATGTCGGCCAGTGCGGCGATGTCGCACAGCTCGGTCAAGGGGTTGGTGGGCGTTTCGGCAAACAGCAGCCGGGTGTTGGGCTGCACGGCGGCGCGCCATTCGTCCACGTTGGTCTGCGACACAAAGGTGGTTTGCAGGCCGAACTTGGCGAATTCCTTGCCAAACAGGTTCAGCGTGGAGCCGAACATGCTGCGCGACAGCACCACATGGTCACCCGCCTTCAGCAGGCCCATGATCATCATCAGGATGGCGCCCATGCCGCTGGACGCGCCAATGGCGGCCTCGGTGCCTTCCAGCGCGGCCAGGCGCTTTTCGAACATGGTGACCGTGGGGTTGGACGTGCGGGTGTAGGTGTAGCCCTCGCCCGTGGTGAAGCGCTCTGCCGAGGTGGCCGAATCAGGCTGCACGAAACCGCTGGTGAGGTACAGCGCTTCCGAGTTTTCACCGTACTGGCTGCGTTCGATGGCCACGCGCACGGCCAGGGTGTCGGGGTGCAGGCCTTCGGGCAATGCGCGGGGGGGCAAATCGTGTGGGGTACTCATACTGACTGCAAGCGGGCAAAGGCGCGGCGCGCCGTGTTCGGAGATCGTTTAGGCGACGGTGGCGTTGGGCAGTGTCAGGCGGGAAGTGTCTTCCTCGTCGCCACCGGTTTTCACGCGCTCATCGTTCAGGCGGGCGATGTCGTCGGCGGTGATGTCGCCGGTGACGTACACGCCATCGAAGCACGATGCGTCAAAGCTGACCACCGCCGGGTTGAGCGAGCTGATGGCGCGCTTCATGGCATCCACGTCCTGGTAGATCAGCGCGTCGGCGCCGATGATCTGGCGCACTTCTTCCGCGGTGCGGCCGTGGGCCACCAGCTCTTCGCTGGTGGGCATGTCGATGCCGTAGACGTTGGGGTAGCGCACCGGCGGCGCGGCGCTGGCCATGTAGACCTTGCGCGCACCGGCTTCGCGCGCCATCTGCACGATTTCCTTGCTGGTGGTGCCGCGCACGATGGAATCGTCGACCAGCAGCACGTTGCGGCCAGCAAATTCGCTGGCGATCGCGTTCAGCTTCTGGCGCACCGATTTCCTGCGCACGGCCTGGCCCGGCATGATGAAGGTGCGGCCCACGTAGCGGTTCTTGACGAAGCCTTCGCGGTACGGCTTGCCCAGCAGGCGCGCCAGTTCGGTCGCGCTGGGGCGGCTGGATTCGGGGATCGGGATCACCACATCGATCTGGTCGGGCGGCACGGTGGAGACCACGCGCTTGGCCAGCGTCTGGCCCATGTTCAGGCGCGCCCGGTACACCGAAATGCCGTCCAGCACCGAGTCGGGCCGCGCCAGATAGACGAATTCAAAGGCGCAGGGCGACAGCTGGGAATGTTCGGCGCATTGCTGCGTGTACACCGCGCCGTCCAGCGTGACGAACACGGCCTCGCCCGGGGCGATATCGCGCTCGAACTGGTGGCCCGTGCCTTCCAGCGTGACCGACTCACTGGCCACCATCACGGTGCCGTCGGCACTGCGGCCCAGGCACAGGGGACGGATGCCAAACGGATCGCGAAACGCCAGCATGCCGCGCCCGGCGATGTGCGCCACCACCGCATAAGAGCCGCGCACGCGCTTGTGCACGCCGGCCACGGCGGCAAACACCTGGTCAGGGCCCAGCGCGCCGCCGCGGGTGGATTTCTCCAGCTCGTGGGCCAGCACGTTGAGCAGCACCTCGGAATCGCTGTCGGTGTTGATGTGCCGGTGATCGGTGGAAAACAACTCGGCCTTCAGCGCGTGGGCGTTGGTCAGGTTGCCGTTGTGCACCAGCACCAGGCCAAACGGCGCGTTGACGTAGAAGGGCTGGGCTTCGTCCTCGCTGTCGGCGTTGCCGGCGGTGGGGTAGCGCACCTGGCCCAGGCCGCTGTTGCCGGGCAGCGCCCGCATGTTGCGGGTGCGGAACACGTCGCGCACCATGCCCTTGGCCTTGTGCATGAAAAACTTGCGGTCCTGCTGGGTCACGAGTCCGGCGGCGTCCTGCCCCCGGTGCTGCAGCAGCAGCAGCGCGTCGTAAATCAGCTGGTTGACCGGCGCGTTGCTGACAACGCCAACGATGCCACACATGGTAAATATCCTGTGGGAGGGGAAAGAAGAGGAAGCGAAGCCAGGATTGTCACGCGGAAAGGTATTTCCCGAACGACTCTGGCAACAAAGGGTGGAGCCATGACAGTGCCATTTCAAGCCAGGCCGCGCTGTGGGAGGTGCGCCACCAGTCTTCATCGCGCATGGGCGTCATCAGCACCAACGCGGCCAGCACCACCAGCACCAGCACACCGCGCAGCGCGCCAAACAGCGCGCCAAACACGCGGTCTACCGGGCGCACGCCCAGCGCCTTGGCCGCGTGCCGCGCCAGCGTGGCCAGCATGCCGCACAAAAAAGCCACGGCAATGAACACCAACACAAAGCCCGCCGCGTAGCGCAGCGGCTCGGGCGATTCGCCCATGGGCAGCCAGTCGCCCACTACCGCCGCCGCCCAGCGCGCCGCCAGAAAAGCGATCAGCCAGCCGGCGATGGACATCAGTTCAAACACCAGGCCGCGCCAGGCGCCCAACATCAAGGAAGCCAGCAGCAGCGCGGCGCAAATCCAGTCCAGCGCAGACAGCACGTCACAGGCCGAGGATGGCGCCGCCCAGACCGGCTTTCTTCAGCGCGGCAGCGGCTTTTTCAGCCTCTTCCCGCGAGGTGAAGGGGCCCACGCGCACCCGCGTGCGCTTGCCGGCGCTGGTTTCAACCACCTGGGTATAGGTTTTGACGCCCGCTGCCTCGGCCTTCTGGCGCGCCTGGCGGGTGGCCGCGTCATCGGCAAAGGCCCCCACCTGCACGATGAAGCGCTGCTTGGCCGCCGATTCCTCGGGTTTGCTGCGCTCAGCGCGGGTATCGCTGGCGCCACGGCCTTCCAGCAGGGCGCGGGCGCGGGCGGCTTCTTCACGTTTGGCTTTGGCCTCGGCGTCGCGTTTGGCCTTGGCGTCGGCCTGCCGCTTGGCGTCGGCATCGCGCTTGGCCTGGGCGTCGGCCTGCCGCTTGGCGTCAGCCTCGCGTTTGGCCTGGGCCTCCTGCTCGGCCTTGGCGCGGCGCTCGGCGTCGGCGTTGGACGAATCTGCGGCGGCGGATTCGCGCTTGGCGCGGGCCGCTTCTTCTTCACGCTTGGCGCGGGCATCGGCCTCGCGCTTGGCTTTGGCCTCGGCTTCGCGTTTGGCGCGTGCGTCGGCCTCGCTGCGGGCAGCGGCTTCCTGGCGGGCGCGCTGCGCGCTGTTGTCGGGCGCGGCGCGTTCGGCGGCAGGGGCGGCGCGCGGTGCTGCCGACGCGGGGCGGGCGGGCGCGGGCGCCGCACGTGCCGGGCTGGAGCCGGTGTGCGCGGCGGCGGCGGCAGCAGCGCCGGCCACCACCACTTCCTCGCGCTCATCCAGGCTGGCCGAGGCCGGTACAGACTGGCTGCCCGACGCATTCGGCGTGCGCAGCGGGCCTACGGCGTCCTTGTCGGGAATGATGATGGGTGCGTTGACCGCAATCGGGCGGGGCTGGGTGTCGAACAGCAGCGGAAACCCCACCACCGCAACGCCCACCAGCACCACGGCGCCCAGCAGGCGGTGGCGCGCCCGGCGACGCACGGTTTCAATGCTTTCCTGGTTGCCAGCGGCGGCCGCGTCGTCCTTGCGGGACCGGCGGCCGGGCGTGGGTGCAGGCTCAGGCTGCGTCTGGCCGCGCTGGCGGAACTTGAAAAATGCCATGAATTCCTGGGTCAGCTTCCGGCATCCGGGGCGGACTGGCCGGCCTGCAGCCGTGGCACGCCGTGCTCTAGGACGCCGCCGACGGTAAAGAACGATCCGAAGACCACAATTCTATCAGCCGGGGTGGCGGCGTCGGTGGCCGCCTGCAGCGCTGCCATGGGGTTGGCGTAGACGGCGGAAACCGCCTCTTTGCGGTGCGCCGCGGCCTGCCAGTCGGCCTGCAGCTGCGCGCCGCTGGCGGCCCTGGGCGTCGGCAGATCGGTGAAATACCAGCGGTCGACAATCGCGTCCATGCGCGCCAGCATGGGCGCCAGGTCCTTGTCGGCCATGGCGCCAAACACGGCGTGCGTGGTGGGGAAAAACCCCATCGCATCCAGGTTGAGCGCCAGTGCCGCCACCGAATGCGGGTTGTGCGCCACGTCCAGCACCAGCGCGGGCTGCCCTGGCACCACCTGAAAGCGCCCGGGCAGCTCGACCAGGGCCAGGCCGGTGCGCACCGCCTGCGCCGTCACCGCCAGGCGCGCGCGCAGTGCGGTCAGCGCCGCCAGCACGCCCGATGCGTTCAGCAGCTGGTTGGCACCGCGCAGCGCCGGGTAGGCCAGCCCCGCATAGCGCCGCCCACGGCCCGCCCACGACCATTGCTGCTTGTCGCCTTCGTAGTTGAAGTCGCGCCCCATCACCCACAGGTCTGCGCCAATGGCCGCGGCGTGGTCGATCACGCTTTGCGGCGGCACCGGGTCGCTGACGATGGCCGGTTTGCCCGCGCGCATGATGCCGGCCTTTTCGTAACCAATCTTCTCGCGCGTGTCGCCCAGGAATTCGGCGTGGTCGATGTCGATGCTGGTGATGATGGCGCAGTCGGTGTCGATGATGTTCACCGCATCCAGCCGGCCGCCCAGGCCCACTTCCAGCACCACCGCGTCCAGCTCGGCGCGCGCCAGCGTGTCCAGAATGGCCAGCGTGGTGAATTCAAAGTATGACAAGGAAATATCGCCTCTGGCGCTTTCCACACGGGCGAAGGCAGCTATCAATTCAGAAGCATCGACCGACACGCCACGGATCCGGCAGCGCTCTTCAAAGCGCACCAGGTGCGGCGAGGTGAAGACCCCGGTGCGAAAGCCCGCATCGGTCAGGATGGCCTCCAGCATGGCGCAGGTGGAGCCCTTGCCGTTGGTGCCCGCCACGGTGAACACCGGCACGTTGAAGCGCAGGTTCATCCGCTGGGCCACGGCGCGCGCGCGCTCCAGGCCCAGCTCGATCGTCTTGGGGTGCAGGTGCTCGCAGTAGGCGAGCCAGTCGTCCAGCGTTTTCATCAGGCCGCGATTGTCACCCACGCGGCGCGGCCTGCGCCCGACAGGCGGGCGTGGCATCATGCGCGCCGATGAGCACCCCCGGCCTCCCACCCACGCCCGCAGCCGAAGCCGTGGTCTACGGCATTCCCAACTGCGACACCGTCAAGAAAGCGCGCAGCTGGCTGGCCGAACACGGCGTGGCCTACCGTTTTCACGACTTCAAGAAGCAGGGCGTGCCCGCCGACCGCCTGGCCAGCTGGATCGCCGCCGCCGGCTGGGACAAGGTGCTGAACCGCCAAGGCACCACCTGGCGCAAGCTGCCGGCCGACGAACAGGCCGCCGTGCGCGATGCCGCCAGCGCCGCCGCGCTGCTGCAGCGCGAAGCCAGCGCCATCAAGCGGCCGGTGGTCGAATGGCCGGGCGGCGCCATCACCGTCGGCTTTGTGCCCGACGACTGGGCCACCCGCGCCGGCTGAAAGCCCGCCCAGCGCCCCGCCCCCCCATGACTCTGCCCACCTTCGCCATCGGCGGCCACAACTGGACATTTTGGCTGGGCTGGGTGTGGACGCTGTCCAGCATCGTCGTGACCACCTGGGTCATCTTGCAGCGCCGCTCGCCCGTGTCCACGCTGGCGTGGATCATGGTGCTGAACCTGATGCCGGTGATCGGCCTGGCGGTGTACGCCTACTTTGGCCCGCAGCGCGTCAAGCGCCAGCGCCTGCGCCGCTGGCACAGCCGCGCGGCGCTGATGTCGCAGCGCGATCTGGACCGCCTGCGCACCGACCGCCCTGACGCGCCGGCCTGGGCGCTGCAGCACGCGCGGCTGATCGAAGCCAGCTGCGGCATTCCGCCGGCCAGCGTGCAGTCGATCGAGATCCTGCCCAGCGGCGGCACCACGCTGGATGCGCTGCTGCGCGAGATCAATGCCGCCCAGCACCACGTGCACCTGGAGTACTACATCTTCGAGCCCGACCAGACCGGCACGCGGCTGCTGAACGCGCTGACTGCCAAGGCGCGCGCCGGGGTCGAAGTGCGGCTGCTGGTGGACGCCATCGGCTCGCCCGCGCTGCTGTCGCGCAAACACCGGCAGTTGCTGACGACGCTGCTCGACGCGGGGGGCGAATACGCGGTGTTCCACCCCACCCGGCTGGACCGCCTGCGCCCGCTGGTCAACCTGCGCACGCACCGCAAGATCGTGGTGGTGGACGGGCACGTGGGGCTGATGGGCGGCATCAACGTGACCGACGACGAGAACGAAAACGTCCGCCCGCACGACGCCTACCGCGACACCCACCTGCTGCTGCGCGGCGGCGCGGTGCGCTGGCTGCAATACCTTTTTTTGCAGGACTGGCAGTACGCCAACGGCAAGCCACCGCGCGGCGAACAAAGCCTGCTGCCCGACGTGGCGCCCGGGGGGCTGCCGGTGCAGATCGTCGCCTCGGGCCCCGACACCGATGGAGAGGCCATTCACCGCGCCATGATCGACGCGCTGAACATGGCGCGCCAACGCATCTGGCTGGCCACGCCCTACTTCGTGCCGACCGAACCCGCCCTGCTGGCCCTGGTCAACGCCGCGCTGCGCGGGGTGCAGGTCAAGCTGATCGTGCCGCAGCGCAGCGACTCGCGCATCGTCACCGCGGCCGCGCGTTCGTACTACAAAGAGCTGCAGGACGCGGGCGCGCTGGTGTTTGAATACAGCGGCCGCATGTTCCACGCCAAGACGCTGCTGGTGGACGAGCACTACGGCATGGTGGGCAGCGCCAATTTCGACAACCGCAGCTTCCGCCTGAACTTTGAAGTGGCAGCAGCGGTGTACGACCGCACGTTCAACACCCAGCTGGCAGACATGTTCGAGGCCGATCTGTCCGAATGCAAGCTGGTGCCCACGCACCGCCGCCCGCCTGCGCTGCAGTACGTCTTTGAAGCGGTGGCGCGCCTGGGTTCTCCGCTGCTGTAGCGCCGCCGGGCGCCAGTTAGATTGCTATATTTAATATAGCTGCCTGCGCCAGTCTGTCGGGCGATACAGGCATTTTTCATCATGATTGTTTACCCCTGCGCGCGCGCCGCGCATGCTGCCGTGGGCATTGCCGCGCGCAGGCGACTGCCCGCCCGATTCCCCGTGCCTACAATGCCAGCGACCCTTTTGTGGAGACAAAGCATGCCCGCCGCCGCTACCTTCGACAGCCCCCTGGACGACCTGGTCGACCCCACCTTGTTCAAGACCGACGGCCTGGTCAACGGCAAGTGGGTCAAGGGCAAGGCGCGCTTTGACGTGACCGACCCGGCCACCGGCCGCAAGCTGGCCGACGTGGCCGACCTGGGCCCGCGCGAGACCAAGGCCGCCATCGACGCCGCCAACGCCGCCCTGCCCGCCTGGCGCGATCTGACCAGCAAGCAGCGCCACGCGCTGATGCTGAAGTGGTTCCATCTGCTGATGGAAGCGCAGGACGACCTGGCGCGCCTGATGACGGCCGAACAAGGCAAGCCGCTGGCCGAAGCCAAGGGCGAAGTCGCCTACGGCGCCAGCTTTGTCGAATGGTTTGCCGAGGAAGCCAAGCGCGCCAACGGCGAAACCCTGCCCGCCTTCGACAACAACAAGCGCCTGCTGGTGCTGCGCCAGCCGATCGGCGTGTGCGCCGCCATCACGCCCTGGAACTTCCCGCTGGCGATGATCACGCGCAAAGTGGCGCCCGCGCTGGCCGCCGGCTGCACGGTGGTGATCAAGCCGGCCGAGCTGACGCCGCTGACCGCGCTGGCCGCAGCCGAACTGGCGCTGCGCGCCGGCATTCCGGCGGGCGTGATCAACGTCATCACCAGCAGCGATTCGGCCGCCGTGGGCAAGGTGCTGTGCGACAGCGACGTGGTGCGCCACCTGTCGTTCACCGGCTCCACCGAAGTCGGCCGCATCCTGATGGCGCAGTGCGCGCCCACCATCAAGAAACTGTCGCTGGAGCTGGGCGGCAACGCGCCCTTTCTGGTGTTTGACGATGCCGACCTCGACAGCGCGGTGGAAGGCGCCGTGGCCAGCAAATACCGCAACGCCGGCCAGACCTGCGTGTGCACCAACCGCTTTTACGTGCAGGACAAGGTGTACGACGCCTTCGTCAAGAAACTGGCCGCCAAGGTCAAGACGCTGAAAGTGGGCAACGGCTTTGATGCTGGCGTGACCCAAGGCCCGCTGATCGAGCCGTCGGCCGTCGCCAAGGT
This sequence comes from Ottowia sp., assembly GCA_017997715.1. Lineage (GTDB taxonomy): Bacteria > Pseudomonadota > Gammaproteobacteria > Burkholderiales > Burkholderiaceae_C > Ottowia. Next base: position 2,800 of record JAGOEM010000114.1, on the reverse strand, counting down.
GGAACGCCACATCAAGGATGCCGTGAAAAAGGGCGCCAAGATCATCACCGGCGGCAAACGGCTGAAAGGCCAGTTCTTCGAGCCCACCGTGCTGGCCGACGCCAAGCCCGACATGGCTCTGGCGCGCGAGGAAACCTTTGGCCCGCTGGCGCCGGTGTTCCGCTTCAAGACCGAGGCCGATGGCATCGCCGCCGCCAACGCCACCGAATTCGGCCTGGCCAGCTACTTCTACGCGCGCGACGTGGGCCGCATCTTCCGCGTGGGCGAAGCGCTGGAATACGGCATGGTGGGCATCAACACCGGCATCATTTCCACCGAGCACGTGCCCTTTGGCGGCATCAAGCAATCGGGCCTGGGCCGCGAGGGCTCCAGCCACGGGATGGACGAATACCTGGAGCTGAAGTACCTGTGCTTGGGTGACGTGCAGAAGTAAGCCACGGGCGCTTGAACACATGCGCGCCTGAACGCCTTAACGCTTGAACGCTTTGTTTTTCATAGCTGCCTGCGCCCTACAGGCGGGCGCTACAGGCACTTTTCATTCAAATATCTCCATCTTGACCAGGTGCCAGGCCGCCTCTGCCTGAGCACCGGCTGCCCCGGCCATGAGCGAACTCATCCTCTGCATTCCTGGCCCCTGGGCCGACCGAAGCGACTTTCTGCGGCGCGTGATCACGCATTCGCCCGAAGGCCGGTTCATGTTTGCCGGCGGCATGCTGGCCGACACCCACGCCAAAGACCACGTGATGGCCCACGTCGCCCCGCACGACCCCGATCTGCGCCACGCCTTTGCGCTGGCCGGCCAGGGACGCGTGGGCGAAGACACGCTGGCCGCCGTGGCGCAGCACCAGTCGCTGGCGTTTCTGTACATCGAAGGCGATGTGCGCGGCTTGCGGCCATCCATCACCAAATACAGCCAGTTGCTGCGCGATCTGGGTGGCACGGCGGTCAAGGTCGATTCCAGCGGCGTGGCGCACGAATGGGACCGCTGGCTGGCGCAGATCAACGGTGAAGACTGGCCCCTGTACGGCGCCACCGTGGTGCTGGTGGGCGGCGACACGCATTTCTACTCCTGCGGCATGCACCACTTTGGCCTGGCCGAATGCGCGGTGCCACGGGCGCTGGATGCGGGGGACGCGGCCGATCTGATGAACCGCTTCAACATGTGGCGCATCAGCGAAGCTCCGCATTTTGAAAGCGGCCACACCTTCAGCCTGGACGCCGACGCACCGCGCTGGCGCCTGCAGCACACAGACGACACGCAGCACGAGCCCGATGCGGGCTACTACAACCCGCACGGCGTCTGGGTGCTGAGCCCGGCCTGAGCCGATCAGGCGGCGGGCGCGCCCGCTGCCAGCAGTGCCAGGCGCGCCAGCACGCCGCGCGCCGCACGCACGCCGCTGGCCAGGCTGGCGGTCAGCAGGTAGCCGCCGGTGGGCGCTTCCCAGTCCAGCATTTCACCGGCGCAGAAGATGCCGGGCTGTGCCCGCAGCGCCAGGTTTTCCGTCAGCCCTTCCAAACGCACCCCGCCTGCGGTGCTGATGGCTTCGGCCATCGGGCGCGGGGCTTGCAGCGTGATGGGCAGCGCCTGCAGGGCGGCGGCCAGCGCGGCGGGGTCTTTCAGCTGCGCGGGGGTCAGCAGCTCGTGCAGCAGCGCGGTGTGCACCGGCTGCAGGCTCAGCCGGCTTTTGAGGTGCGAAGACAGGCTGCGGCTGCCGCGCGGGTGCGCCACGGCGGCCAGCACTTCGGCCGGCGTGCGCCCGGGCAACAGGTTGAGCTGGAACGTGGCCCGCCCGGCGCGGGCGATTTCGTCGCGCAAACCCTGGCTGGCGGCGTAGATCAGGCTGCCTTCCACCCCGGTAGCGGTGATGACGAATTCGCCGCGCCGCGTGAAGTGGCGGCCCACGCTGTCGGTGAAAGACAGCGCCACGTTTTTCAGCGGCTGACCGGCAAAGCGGTCGGCAAAGAACGGCGTCCAGCCAGATGGCGCGGCCGCCACATCAGCGCCCTGCGCGGCGCGGCCGGCCACGTCAAAGCCGCAGTTCGCCGGCTGCAGCGGCGCCAGGTCGGCCCCGGCCTGCGCCAGCCAAGGCCACCATGCGCCGTCCGAACCCAGCCGTGGCCAACTGCCGCCGCCCAGCGCCAGCACCGCCGTGCGCGGCGCCAGCACCTGCGGGCCCTGCGGCGTTTCAAATAGAAAATGGCCTGCAGCGCTTTCGTCGCCTGCGGTGCCAGCTTCCTTATTCATAGCAGACGGATCGCCGCCCGTCGCCCAGCCGCACCAGCGGTGCCGCATGTGAAAGCGCACCGGCACCGCGCCGGGCGTGCTGGGCTGGCGCAGGCGGTGCAGCCACGCGCGCAGCAGCGGCGCGGCCTTCATCTCGGTGGGAAATACCCGGCCTGATGTGCCAACAAAGGTGTCAACGCCCAAACCGGCCGCCCAGTCGCGCGTGGCCTGCGGGCCGAAGTCGTTCAGCCACGCCGCCACGGCCTCGGCGCGCTCGCCGTAGCGTGCGGTGAAAGCGGCCAGCGGTTCGGAATGCGTCAGGTTCAGGCCACCGCGCCCGGCCAGCAAAAACTTGCGCCCCACCGACGGCATGGCGTCGTACACATCGACCGGCACGCCCGCGCGGCTCAACACCTCGGCGGCCATCAGGCCCGCGGGGCCAGCGCCGATGACGGCAAGAACAGGGCGTTGCGGTTCAGACATAGACAGTGGCAAAGGGCGGTGATGCGGCGCCGGCAGGATGGGCGCAATTCAAGCCGGTCGGCGCGAAGCCATCGGCCGGTACAGGGTGCGACC
>JAGOEM010000113.1 GCA_017997715.1 Ottowia sp. | reverse complement strand
CAACCACCCCGACTTTGAGCGTGCCGAGGCGCTGCGCAACATCCACCGCATTGCCGAAATCCGCCTGGCCCACAAATTTGGTGCCGAACCGGTAGTGGGCAACCAGGTGTGGGACTGGCACGAACGCCTGGCCCAGCACAGCGACCCGGGCTTCAAAGAGGCCGGCCAGCTCACCGTCACCTACCTGACCGACGCGCACCGCGCCTGCGCCGCGCAGATCAGCGCCGACATGCACGCCGCCGGTTTTGACCAGGTGCACATCGACGCCGTGGGCAACGTGGTGGGCCGCTACCAGGCCGATGCGGCGGTGGCCAAGCCCAAGACGCTGATGACCGGCAGCCACTACGACACCGTGCGCAACGGCGGCAAGTACGACGGGCGCCTGGGCATCTACGTGCCCATTGCCTGCGTGCGTGCGCTGACGCAGGCCCAAAAGCGCCTGCCCTTCGACTTGGAAGTGATCGGCTTTGCCGAGGAAGAAGGCCAGCGCTACAAGGCAACCTTTTTGGGCAGCGGCGCGCTGATTGGCGACTTCAACACCGCCTGGCTGGACCAGCAGGACGCCGACGGCATCACCATGCGCCAGGCCATGCAGCACGCCGGCCTGCGCGAGGGCGACATCGCGGCGCTGAAGCGCGATCCGTCGGCGTACCTGGGCTTTATCGAAGTGCACATCGAACAAGGCCCGGTGCTGAACGAGCTGAACCTGCTGCTGGGCGTGGTCACCTCGATCAACGGCAGCGTGCGCTATGCGTGCGAATTCATCGGCCAGGCCAGCCACGCCGGCACCACGCCGATGAACCGCCGCCGCGACGCCGTCTGCGCCGCCGCCGAACTGGCGCTGTACCTGGAACAGCGCGCCGCCGCAGACGGCGATTCGGTCGCCACCATGGGCATCCTGCAGGTGCCCAACGGATCGACCAACGTGGTGCCCGGGCGCTGCGTGTTCACGCTGGATTTGCGCGCCCCCAACGACCCGCAGCGCGACCGGCTGACCGCCGATGTGCTGGCCCAGCTGAAGCAGATTGCCGAACGCCGGGGCCTGGCCTTCAAGCTGGAAGAAACCATGCGCGCCAGCGCCGCGCCCAGCGCGCCCGCCTGGCAACAGCGCTGGGAAGCCGCCGTGGCCACCACCGGCCTGCCCGTGTTCCGCATGCCCAGCGGCGCCGGGCACGACGCCATGAAGCTGCACGAAGTGATGCCGCAGGCCATGTTGTTTGTGCGCGGCGAAAACAGCGGCATCAGCCACAACCCCTTGGAATCGACCACCAGCGACGACATGGAGCTGGCCGTGCGCGCCATGCAGCACCTGATCGGCCAGCTGGCGAACGAGTTGCCCGCCTGAATGGCATTCCGTTCACTATTTAATTCATAGCTGCCTGCGCCCAGCCAAAGGGCGCTAACGGCCTATTTAGCTTGAAAGCACCATGACTGCACACGCCACCACCTACGCCCAGCTGGATGCCTGGATCGACGCCCACTTTGACGAAGAGGTGGCCTTCTTGCAGCAGCTGGTGCGCGTGCCCACCGACACGCCGCCCGGCAACAACGCGCCGCACGCCGAACGCACGGCCGAGCTGATCGCCGCCTGGGGCTTTGAAGCCGAAAAGCACCCCGTGCCTGAAAGCGAGGTGCGCGCCTACGGCATGGAAAGCATCACCAACCTGATCGTGCGGCGCCAATACGGCGGCACGGGCGGCGGCGGCAAAACCATCGCCCTCAACGCCCACGGCGACGTGGTGCCGCCCGGCGAAGGCTGGACGCACGACCCGTATGGCGCCGAAGTGGTCAACGGCCAGATGTACGGCCGCGCCACCGCCGTCAGCAAGAGCGACTTCGCCAGCTTCAGCTTTGCCGTGCGCGCCCTTGAAGCCGTGGCCAAACCCACGCGCGGCGCGGTGGAACTGCACTTCACCTACGACGAAGAATTTGGCGGCGAACTGGGCCCCGGCTGGCTGCTGAAAAACGGCCTGACCAAGCCCGATCTGATGATCGCCGCCGGCTTCAGCTACGAAGTGGTGACCGCGCACAACGGCTGCCTGCAGATGGAAGTGACCGTGCACGGCAAGATGGCGCACGCCGCCGTGCCGCACACCGGCGTCGATGCGCTGCAAGGCGCGGTCGCCATCATGAACCCGCTGTACGCCGAAAACCGGCGCTACCAGGGCATCACCTCGCGCGTGCCCGGCATCACGCACCCGTACCTGAACATCGGCCACATCGAAGGCGGCACCAACACCAACGTGGTGCCCGGCAAAGTGGTGTTCAAGCTGGACCGCCGCATGATCCCCGAAGAGAACCCGGCCGACGTCGAAGCGCTGATCCGCCAGGTGATCGCCGATGCGGTGGACGGCTTCAACGCCGGGCGCAGCGACGAAGGCATCCGCGTCGACATCAAACGCCTGCTGCTGGCCCACGCCATGACCCCGCTGCCCGGCAACGCGCCGCTGGTGGACGCCATCCAAAAACACGGCGAAGCCGTGCTGGGCGACAAGCCCCCCGCCGTGGGCACGCCCCTGTACACCGACGTGCGGCTGTATGGCGAACACGGCATCCCGGGCGTGATCTACGGCGCCGGCCCGCGCACCGTGCTGGAAAGCCACGCCAAGCGCGCCGACGAGCGCCTGCAGCTGGAAGACCTGCGCCGCGCCACCAAGGTGGTGGCGCGTTCGCTGTTCGATTTGCTGCAATAAATATAGCTGCCTGCGCCCGTCTGGCGGGCGCTTCGGCTGAGCTACACCTTAAATCAGAAGCAGCAGAATGAATGTCACGGTGGCTCGACGACCCTTTTTCCGGCCGGCCGTGCGCGCAGTCTTCACTCCGTGGCGGAATCGCGCCTAAATCCCCGCGACGACTATCTCCGAGTCTGTGCGCTGGTGACGTTTAGGGCGAAGGCCAGATTCCGAATCGTCCGCACGCAGACCACGGCAAGTGAGTCAAGAAACCCGCTTAGTCGCCTCTATTAATTGCTCGGATAAAGCATAAATATCATCCAAACATTGGATGGGATGCCTTGTCTCAGCTTTCTGATCGTCAAGTATTCCCACATACTTCTGAGTTCGATTGAAATGCAAACGACAAACTGGCTTCCGATTATTATCGTCCAGCAAAATACCGAAATAACTCTGCGTATCCCGATATCCTATACGGGCCGCCTCTACAACCGTTCGGACTAGTGCTTTGACGATAAAAAAGCCTTCAAGCTCTTCCGCGGTCGTCATGACCTTATCTTCCACGTCCGACGCGATAGGCGCCCCGACCTGGCTGACTTCCACCTGTGGGGAAGGTATGATCAGTGGAATATTTGCACTAACACCAGTAATTGCAGACTTCAATCGGTCGTTAACCAGATCTCCGGTGAACTGGCGGACGGCCTTCTCAAGTAGCGGCTGAAATTGCTCTCGGACACGCGCGGTTATGGTGCCGTCGTACACGCGAGAAATGAAGAAACGCAGGAATTCTTCATTTGGAGCAGCAAGCTGCGCGGCAATCTCCCGTTTAAGCTGACCAATATATTTAAGCTCGCCGGCAGCACTGATGATTGACTCAACGTCAAATGTTGATTTCGTCAACTTATTGAGTTCTGGTATTGCATGCTCATCAATATCCAGAAGATCCAACTCCAAAAATGGTTTCTCATCCATCTTATTCGGCGCGTCAAGATCAGTGAAAAATTTATACACCTGACCATTTGTCAAAATTGAGATGCGCGCCGTCGTCACATGAAAATATCTAAACAATTGACTGGCGTGGTTAACGTTTAGTGGCTCACCAATTTTCTTGCATTCAACAAGTATTTGAATTTGACCATCCTTCAGAATCGCATAGTCAATTTTTTCACCCTTCTTGGTTCCCACATCACAAACGAACTCTGGCACGACTTCCCTCGGATCGAAAATATCGTAGCCCAACACGTTATTGATGAACGGCATCACAAGCGCGTTCTTTGTCGCTTCCTCTGTCGCAATAGAGTCACCCTGCTGACGCACCTTCAGCGCCAGCGCTTGCAAGCCATCTACAAATTCCACGTCAATCTCCCAGCCTTGATGAGTAACCAACAGTATCACTGAACTCGATCAGCTGGAGCCATCAGCGTTTGCAGAGACAAGCTGCCTTTCAGCTGCTGGCGCAGAAAAAAGTCACATTGATGCAGACAACGTAGGAAAGCCGGCTCCAAGCCGGCTTTCGTTTGGTTGATGGGTCGCTCAGTTGTCGACCTGACCGACCACGAAGGTCACGTTCATGTTGACCCGGTATTCCTTGATCTTGCCGCCTTCGATAACGACCTTTTGCTCCTTGATCCAGGCGCCGCGCACCTGATCGATGGTGTCGGCCGCGCGGGCGACGCCGGAGAGGATCGCGTCCTCGAAGCTCTTGTTGCTGGACGCACTGATTTCAATGACCTTGGCCACGCTCATGGGATGCTCCTGGTTGATGGCGCCGAACGCGGCGCCGGGTGACATCAGCCTAAGCAATGTGGGCGCGGCCTGCCGTGGGGGCGGGCCGGGCACGGGCGTCAGTCCAGTCCCACAGCACCCTGGGTCGGGTCAACCAAACTGCACGCAGCGCATGCTGATGGTGCCGGACTGAAAGCCCTCGTAAATGGTTTTGGGGCGCTCTTGCGCGGTGGCGGCGCCCAGGGCGTACAGAAACGGGTAGTAATGGTCGGGCGTGGCGACGGCCACATCGGCACCGGGCAGGCGCTGGTAGGCGGTCAGCGCGGCGTCGTCGCGTTCGGCCAGCGCCTGCTTGACGGCGTTGTCGAACGATTGCGCCCAGGGCCGGCTGGCCATCAGGCCGTCGGGGCGGCCGCGGTCGGTCACGCGCAGGTTGTGCGCCACGTTGCCGGTACCCAGGATCAGCACGCCGCTGTCGCGCAGCGCGGCCAGATCGCGCCCCACCGCGTGGTGAAAGGCGGCGGGCTTGTCGTAGTCGATCGACAGCTGGAACACCGGCACGTCGGCCTTGGGGTACAGGTGGTGCAGCATGGTCCAGGTGCCGTGGTCCAGGCCCCAGTCCTGCGTGGCCACCACCTTGGCCTGGCGCACCAGGGCGGCGGCCTGTCGTGCGCGGGCCGGGTCGCCCGCCGCCGGGTACTGAATGTCAGACAGCGCACGGGGGAATCCGCTGAAATCGTGAATGGTTTTGGGCCGTGCCTGCACGTCAACCGCCGTGGTGCCGCGTGTCAGCCAGTGCGCCGACACACTCAGGATGGCGGCCGGGCGTGGCAATTCCTGCCCCCACTGCGCCAGCCGGCGGGTGAAGGAGGGTGTCGCTGATGGCGTTCATCGGGCTGCCGTGGCCGATGAAGATGACCGGCATGCGGCGCGCTGGCGCTGCGGTGCGCGCGGTCTGCGCCTGCACCTGGCTGGCCAGGCTTTGCAGGGTGCCCAGCGCGGCGGCGGCGCCCATGCCTTGCAACCAGCGGCGGCGGCTGGCGCTTGCCTGGAAGAAATCGAACTGTGGGGAATTCATAGGGCTTTTTCTTATGTGACTTGCGTAAGCAACTGAAAAAAGAGCCCCGGCGCAGCAGAAAAGTTCCGGCCACCGCACAATGCAGGCGCCACGCCGCCGGCCTTACCGTGCTGCAGCGCACACCCCGCATCTGCTTATGCGCCATTGGCATATACCCCCAACAAACTATTGGTTTGCTTTGGCCTGATACGCCCCTAAAGTCGGCGTACCTGAAGCGGCCATGCGCTGCCGCGCCTCACCGATTCCCACTTTTCCGCGATGTATCAATACACAGAATTCGATCAACAGTTCGTCAAGCTGCGCGCCCAGCAGTTCCGCGATCAGCTGGAACGCTGGCAGCGCGGCGAGCTGACCGAGGAGCAGTTCCTGCCCCTGCGCCTGCAAAACGGCTGGTACGTGCAGCGCTACGCGCCCATGCTGCGCGCGGCGGTGCCGTATGGCGAAATCAGCAGCACGCAGCTGCGCGTGTTGGCGCGCATCGCCCGCGAATTCGACGTGCCCGAGCCCGCCCTGCTGCAAAACGCCCAGGCCACGCAAGATGCGTTGCAGGCATCGCAACCCGGCCTGACGCTGGAGGCCCCGCCGCTGAAGTACGGCTACGGCCACTTCACCACGCGCACCAACGTGCAATACAACTGGATTCCGATGGCCAGATCGGCCGACGTGATGGACCTGCTGGCCAGCGTGGGCATGCACGGCATCCAGACCAGCGGCAACACCATCCGCAACATCACCTGCGAGACGCTGGAAGGCATTGCGCCCGATGGCATCGTCGACACGCGCCCGTTTGCCGAAATCATGCGTCAGTGGAGCACCTTGCACCCTGAGTTCGCCTTCTTGCCGCGCAAGTTCAAGATCGCCTTCAACGGCGCCGAAGAAGACCGCGCCGCCACCGGTTGGTACGACATCGGCCTGCAGGCGGTGCGCAACGCGGCGGGCGAAGTCGGCTTCACCGTCAAGGTGGGCGGCGGCATGGGCCGCACGCCGATCATCGGCACCGTGGCCCGCGAATTCCTGCCCTGGCCCGAGCTGCTCAACTACACCGAAGCGGTGATCCGCGCCTACAACCTGTTTGGCCGGCGCGACAACAAGTACAAGGCCCGCATCAAGATCCTGGTGAAGGCCGAAGGGCAGAAATTCATCGACGCGGTGGAGGCGGAATACCGCGCCATCGTGACCGAAGACGGTTCGCCCCACACCATCACCCAGGCCGAACTGGACCGCGTGCAGGCCAACTTCGTGGTGCCGCCACTCAAGCCCACCGGCCTGCCCAGCCAGACCGACACCCAGTCCAAGCCCTACCAGCGCTGGCTGGCGCAGAACGTGCGCGCCCACCAGTTGCCGCAGCTGCGCGTGGTCACGCTGTCTTTCAAACGCACCGGCTTTGCCCCGGGCGACGCCGACGCCGACACGCTGGACGCGCTGGCCCAGCTGGCCGACACCTTCAGCGCCGGTGAAGCGCGCCTGACGCACGAACAGAACCTGGCCCTGCCCTGGGTGCACGAAACCGATTTGCCCGCGCTGTACGAACAGGCCAAGGCGCTGGGCCTGGTGCAGCCCAACATCGGCCTGCTGACCGACATGATCGCCTGCCCCGGCGGCGACTTCTGCGACCTGGCCAACGCCCGCGCCATCCCGATTGCCGCTGCGCTGACCGCGCTGTACCAGGACATCGACGACGTGACCGACCTGGGCCCGATCGACCTGCACATCAGCGGCTGCATCAACAGCTGCGGCCACCACCACAGCGGCCACATCGGCATTCTGGGCGTCGACAAGGACGGCAAGGAGTGGTACCAGGTCACCCTGGGCGGCTCTGATGGTTCCACCCTGTCGGGCACCGCCGTGCCGGGCAAGGTGGTCGGCCCCTCGTTCAGCGCTGCCGAAGTGCCGGACGTGGTCGAAGCCGTGCTGGACACCTACCGCGAATTGCGCACCAGCGCGGCCGAGCACTTCATCGACACGCTGCGCCGCGTGGGGCACGACCCCTTCAAGCTGGCCGCCAACGGCGCGCGCCAAAGCACCGGCCACCGCGCGCGCCAGACCGAAGCCGCGTCGGCCTGAGGGCGCAGCGCGCGACCTGCGGCGCGCTGAATGGCGCGCTGAATGGCGCACTGAATGACGCGCCCATCGCTATTTAATATATAGCTGCCTGCGCCCTATTGACGGGCGCCACAGGCCAATTTGTCCACAAATATTGCAGGCACCGCCTTCATTGGCCTTTATTTGTGGGGTTGCCTGCCAAAGGCGGTGCAAGAGCCGATAGCATCGCGCCATGAACGCTGCCGCCCGCTCCTCTACCCCGCCCCGGCCCCAACCCGCCGCCAAGGCCGCTTCGGCCACCGACAAAGACCAGCCGCTGATCGACGACATCCGCCTGCTGGGCCGCTTGCTGGGCGATGTGATCCGCGAACAGGAAGGCGAGCCCGCCTACGAGCTGGTCGAGCGCATCCGCCAGCTGTCCGTCGCCTTTCGGCGCGACGACAACCACGCGGCCGACAAGGCGCTGAAAAAGCTGCTGAAAGGGCTGAGCGGCGACCAGACCGTCAGCGTGGCGCGCGCGTTCACCTACTTCTCGCACCTGGCCAACCTGGCCGAAGACCAGCACCACATCCGCCGCCGCACCGTGCACGAACGCGCCGGCCGCAGCCAGCAAGGCAGCCTGGACGTGGCCCTGGCGCGCCTGCAGGCCAAGGGCATCGGCCCCGATGCCGTGGTGCAGACGCTGGCCAAGTCCTACGTGGCCCCGGTGCTGACCGCGCACCCCACCGAAGTACAGCGCCAAAGCATTCTGGCGGCTGAGCACGGCATTGCCGAATTGCTGGCCGAACGCGACGCCATCCGCACCCAGGCGCAGCTGTACGCGCGCGGCAACGACGCCCTCAGCCCGCGCGAGCTGGCCGCCAACGAAGCGCGGCTGAAAGCGCGCGTGGTGCAGCTGTGGCAAACGCGCTTGCTGCGCCTGACCAAGCTGACCGTGGCCGACGAGATCGAAAACGCCCTGCGCTATTACGAAACCACCTTCCTGCGCCAGATTCCGCGCATCTACGAAGCGCTGGAAGAACAGCTGGGCGGCCCGCACCTGCACCCTTTTCTGCGCATGGGCCAGTGGATTGGCGGCGACCGCGACGGCAACCCCTTCGTCAACGCCGACACCCTGGCCACCGCGCTGCGCCGCCAGTCCGAAGTGGTGCTGCGCCACTACCTGACCGAGGTGCACCTGCTGGGCGGCGAACTGTCGATGGCCGCGCACCTGGCCGCCGTCAGCCCGGCCATGCGGGCACTGGCCGACGCCTCGCCCGACCAGAACCCGCACCGCCAGGACGAGCCCTACCGCCGCGCGCTGACCGGCGTCTATGCCCGCCTGGCCGCCACCCTGCGCCAGCTGGCCGGGGGCGAAGCCGCGCGCCACGCGGTCATGCCGCAAAACGCCTACCCCACGCCCGAGGCCTTTCTGGCTGACCTGCGCACCATCGACGATTCGCTGCGCCACCACCACGGTGCGGCGCTGGCGGTGCAACGGCTGTCGCCGCTGATCCGCGCGGTCGAGGTGTTCGGCTTTCACCTGGCCACGGTGGATTTGCGCCAAAGCTCTGACCAGCACGAAGCCGTGCTGCAAGAGCTGCTGGCCACCGCCCAGCTGCAGGCCGACTACGGCGCGCTGGATGAGGCCGCCCGCCAGCAACTGCTGCTGCGCCTGCTGAACGACGCGCGCCCGCTGCGCGTGATGGGCGCCCGCTATTCGGCGCACACCTTGTCCGAGCTGGCCATTTTTGAAACCGCCCTGCGCGCCCGCGCCGACTACGGCCCCGAAGCCCTGCGCCACGCCATCATCAGCCACACCGAAACCGTCAGCGACCTGCTGGAAGTGCTGCTGCTGATGAAGGAAGTGGGCCTGATGCGCGGCACGCTGAACGGCGACAACGCCGTGGCCGCCGTGGCCGATCTGGTGGTGGTGCCGCTGTTTGAAACCATTGAAGACCTGCGCCAGGCCGCGCCCATCATGCAGGCGTACTACCAGCTGCCGGGTATCGCCGCGCTGTGGCAAAGATCGGGCGCCGAGCAGGACATCATGCTGGGCTACAGCGACAGCAACAAGGACGGCGGCATCTTCACCAGCAACTGGGAGCTGTACCGGGCCGAACTGGCGCTGGTCGAAGTGTTTGACCAGCTGGGCGCCAGCCACGGCATTCGCCTGCGCATGTTCCACGGGCGCGGCGGCACCGTCGGGCGCGGCGGCGGCCCCAGCTACCAGGCCATCCTGGCGCAGCCGCCCGGCACCGTGCGCGGGCAGATCCGCCTGACCGAGCAGGGCGAAATCATCGCGTCGAAATACGCCAACCCCGAGATCGGCCGCCGCAACCTGGAAACCCTGGTCGCCGCCACGCTGGAAGCCACCCTGCTGCCGGCCAGCAAGGGCGCCAGCCCGGCCTTTTTGCAGGCGGCCGAAACGCTGTCGCGCGCCAGCATGGCCGCCTACCGCGCGCTGGTGTACGAAACCCCCGGCTTCACCGACTACTTCTTCAGCGCCACGCCCATCCGCGAGATTGCCGAGCTGAACATCGGATCGCGCCCCGCGTCGCGCAAGCCCACGCAGAAGATCGAAGACCTGCGCGCCATCCCCTGGGGCTTCAGCTGGGGCCAGTGCCGGCTGACCCTGCCCGGCTGGTACGGTTTTGGCAGCGCGGTCGACCAGTTTCTGCACGGCCAGGGCGCCGACACGGCCAAGCAAACCGCGCTGCTGCGCCGCATGTACGCGCAATGGCCGTTCTTTCGCACCCTGCTGTCCAACATGGACATGGTGCTGGCCAAGAGCGACCTGGCCCTGGCCGCGCGCTACAGCGAACTGGTGCCCGACACCCGCCTGCGCAAACGCATCTTCTCGGCCATCCAGGCCGAATGGCGCCGCACGGCCGAAGCACTGACGCTGATCACCGGCGAATCCGACCGGCTGGCCGGCAACACGGCGCTGGCCCGCTCCATCCGCCACCGCTTTCCCTACATCGATCCGCTGCACCACCTGCAGGTGGAAATGGTGCGCCGCTGGCGCGAAGGCAGCGGCGATGAGCGTGTGAAGCTGGGCATCCACATCTCGATCAACGGGATTGCGGCGGCGTTGCGGAATACGGGGTGAATGGGTGTTGGGTGTTGGGTGTTGGGTGTTGGGTGTTGGGTGTTGGGTGTTGGGTGTTGGGGGCGGTTTTGGGGATGTTCAGCGCGCTTTGAATGGTGTTTTGTGGTTGTAGCGCTTGTCTTTGCTGCGTGGGCAGCTATGAATTTTGATGGTTGTTGCTTGACGTTTGTCGTGCTGGGTTGAGGTTGGGAGGCCGGGACTCGCCCCGGCGGGCGACCCTCTTTTCTTGCTCGCACCAGAAAAGAAGGCAAAAGAATGCGCCCCGCTGGCTGCGACCCCGCAGCTTTCGCTACGGGGCAACCTGGGTCGGGGAATGGGCGGGGTGGGCCGCAGAACTCACTTCGCGCCTTTGGCGCTTCGTTCAGACAGCTGCGGCCAGTCAGTTAACGAAGCGGCTGCATCCTTCGGTGCAGCCGCCACCCCGCCCATACCCCAACCCAGGCGCATCCAGAAGGGGGTGGAAGTCCCTACGGGCCATCGCTGCGCTCGGCCTTGGGAGCCCTCACCCCTGCCCTCT
>JAGOEM010000112.1 GCA_017997715.1 Ottowia sp. | reverse complement strand
CCGCTCGTTGCGCCGAACCCCTGCGCGTGTGCTTCGCAGCGGCCAAGCCGAGCACGTCGGGCCACAGTGGCGAATGCTCTAGTGATCGGCGCATCGCAGCTGGTTCGCCACGCTGCTGAATTCCTCCATGCCGCGCGGGTGCGGCTGCGCCCCCGGCTGAGCTGAGTGTGAATCCGCTGCGCGCCGTCTCGCCCAAGGTGCCCACATGTCCGCGTACGCGCCGAGGGCCGGGTGAACCATTTGCGCCGCCAACTGGCCATGGCCGAAGCGCGCGTGATGGGGCCAGACAGCACGCTGTACGCACGGCGCCACCATCTGCCTGGTGTTGGATCTGCCGAGTGGCTGAATGGGCCACTGGGGCGCACACTGGCGCAACACCTTCGCCGGAAATTACTATGATTTCAGTAGCTGCCCGCGCAGACGGATAGCACGCCAGAGGCCGATTTGGCTTAGAAAACTTCAGCAGCCCGGAAGCATTTCACACGCTGCCAACGCTGCATACCCCTGCACGAACCACCCGCTCACAAGCCCTTTTCAACCATCGCCACCAGCCGCTGGGTCATGGCTTCGATCTGTGCGTGGCCCAGGCCGCGCAGCGGCCCATCCAGTGCCAGCATGGCCATGCCGTGCACCGACGACCAGGCCAGAAATTCGGCGCCGCGGCGGCGTTCGGCGCTCAGCACGCCGCTGGCAACCAGGCCATCCAGCGCGTCGCACAGCGTTTCAAACGGGTCGCGCCCCGTATCGCCGCGGTAATCGGCACGCTGGGTGTTCTGCACGTCGAAGGGCTGCGCTGCAAACGCCGCGCGGAACAATCCCGGCTCGGTCTGTGCAAAGCGCACGTAGCCGGTGCCCACCGCCTTGAATGCGGCGCGCGCGCGATCGGGCGGGGACGCGATGCCGCGCGTGGTGCGGCGTACTTCGCGCTCCATCGCACGCGCCAGCGCGCCCAGTGCCGCGCCGCGCACGGCATCGAACAGGTCGTCCCGGTTGGCGAAATGGCGGTACGCGGCGTTGGGCACCACGCCGGCGCGGCGCGTCGCCTCGCGCAGCACCACCGCCGCCGGGCCGCCCTCGCGCGCCAGCGCCACGCCCGCGTCCAACAGCGCGCGCCGCAGGTCGCCATGCCGATAGGTGTCACGGCGGACAACCGGTTCATCGTCGGCAGCAGCAGGAAGGGCTTTGACCATGCGTGGCTCAGGGATAAATGTGGACGCTGTCCATTTTAGGCAGACAATGAAGTGTACGCCGTACACATTAAACCTAAGGAGACACCATGGACCCGAACAGCTATATCGACGGCTATGTCCTCGCCGTTCCCATCGCACAACGCGAAAGCTATCGCCAGCACGCGGTAGACGCCGCGCGCGTATTCCGCAAATACGGCGCGTTGTCGCTGGTCGAAACCTGGGGCGATGACGTGCCGCAGGGCAAAGTGACATCGCTGCCGATGGCCGTGAAATGCCAACCAGATGAAACAGTCGTGTTCTCGTGGATCGTGTGGCCGTCCAAGGCCGTGCGCGATCAAGGCATGGCCGCCGCGATGGCCGACCCTGACATTCCGAAACAGATGCCCTTTGACGGGCAGCGCATGATCTTTGGCGGCTTCACCGTGCTGGTGGATGCCTAGGCGTCTGCGCTGATTCCTAGCCGCCTGGCGCTTAACCCTCTGGCGCGGTCTGCCCCGCAGCGCGCCCGACTTCCCGTTCTTTCCCATCCGATTCGGAGGCCACCTTGCCTACCCCGCAACGCATTCAACCCTGCCTGTGGTTCGACCACCAGGCTGAAGAAGCCGCACGTTTCTACGCCGACATCTTTCCCAATTCCAGCGTTGGCCTGATCACGCACTACAGCGATGTCGGCCAGAAAGAACATGGCCGGCAGCCCGGCTCTGTGATGACCGTTTCCTTCACGCTGGATGGCCAGGCCATGCTGGGCCTGAACGGCGGCCCGCTGTTCAAGTTCAACCCGGCCGTTTCGCTGATGATCAACTGCGACACGCAGGACGAGATCGACCATTACTGGCAACGCCTGGGCGAAGGCGGCGACCCTGCGGCGCAGCAATGCGGCTGGCTGGCCGACCGCTACGGCGTGTCGTGGCAGGTCACGCCGCGCCTCTGGGAACAGTTCCACACCTCTGCCATCACGGCCGGCGCCCGGCGCGCCATGCAGGCGCTGATGGGCATGAAAAAGCTGGACATCGCCCAGTTGCAGGCCGCATTCGACGGCACTGCGCCATGAGCGCTGCCGCGCGTTGCCTGCGGCATGCGGTCGGCTGACCCTTGAATAGGTTCAAGCCCCCGCTTTGGCGCTGAACCGCCGATCACGCCGGCAACGCATCCGCAGATCCATCCGCTGTCATCAACGCCTGCGATGCTTGCATCGCCACCCCCCTACTGGAGCAACCCATGCAGTTCACCCCTTACCTCAACTTCGACGGCGATTGCGCGCAAGCCATGGCCTTTTACGCCAAACTGTTCGGCGGCCAGATCGTGTACCAGGGCACCTTTGGCGAAATGCCGCCCGATGCCAACATGCCCCCGTTGCCCGACGCTGCCAAGAACCGCGTCATGCATGCGCACCTGCAGGTGGGCGCGCAGTCCCTCATGGCGTCAGACACCCTGCCTGCCGTGCCCGGCCAGAGCGCTGACGCCTGCGCGGGCGGCTACCTCAAACCGCAGGGCCTGTGGGTTTCCATCGGGGCCGATACCGTGGCCGATGGCCAGCGCCTGTTCGATGGCCTGGCCGACGGCGGGCAGGTCAGCATGCCGTATGGCGCCACCTTCTGGTCGCAAGGCTTTGGCATGGTCACGGATCGGTTCGGCACGCCCTGGATGGTGAACGTGACCGCCGAGCCCGCCAAGGCCTGAGGCGCCCGAAGCACGCGCCCTGGTTGAACTTCAAACATCCTTAGGAATACGCCATGAAAAACAACCCCGTCGTCTGGTTTGAAATCTACGTGAACAACCTGCCACGCGCGCAAGCGTTCTATGAAGCGGTTCTCGCCCTTGAGCTGGCCCCCTTGCCCGCGCCCCCCGGCGCCGCCGCGTCGCAGCAGATGCTGGCGTTTCCGATGGAAATGGCCAGTGGCGGCGCGGGCGGCATGCTGGTCAAGATGGAAGGCGTGTCGCCCGGTGGTGGCGGCACGCTGGTTTACTTCGGCTGTGACGATTGCGCCGTGGAACAAGGCCGCGTGGAAAAAGCCGGTGGCCAGGTGCATCGGCCCAAGTTTTCGATCGGCGAATACGGCCACTGCGCCTTGATCGTCGACACCGAAGGCAATATGGTCGGCCTGCATTCAATGAAGTGACGCGGCGCCGGCGCCGGCGCCCCTGCAGGCGCCGGCCCCACCGTTGCCACCCACCATCCGTCTTATGGCACTGACGCTTTACTACCACCCGCTGTCCTCGTACTGCCACAAGGCGCTGGTCGCGCTGTATGAGATGGGCACGCCTTTCGACCCGCGGCTGATCGACCTCAGCCAGCCCGATGACCGCGCGGCGCTGGCGGCGGTCTGGCCGCTGGTGAAGTTTCCGGTGCTGCACGATGCGGCGCGCCGGCAAAGCGTGGCCGAGGCGTCGGTCATCATCGAATACCTGCAACTGCACTACCCGGGGCCTGAACCCCTGCTGCCGCCCGACCAGGCGGACGCCCTTACGGTGCGGCTGTGGGACCGTGTGTTCGATCTGCACGTGCAGACGCCGATGCAATCCATCGTCAACGACCGGCTGAACGACCGCCCCTTTGTGCGCCATGGTGAAGCGCAACCCGCGCTGGATGCCATCGAGCGCGCTTGGGCGCTGATCGACGCACAGCTGCAGCGCTGCGGCGGCCCCTGGATTGCCGGCACGCGCTTTTCAATGGCCGATTGCGCCGCCGCGCCGGCCCTGTTCTACGCCAGCACGCTGCAGCCCATAGCACCGCAGCATGCGCGCCTGCAGGCCTACTTTGACCGGCTGATGACCCGCGCATCGGTCGAACGCGTGCTGCGCGAAGCCCAGCCCTACCTGCCCTTCTATCCGTTCTACGAGCTGATTCCGCCTGAGTTTCTGGCATCACCCTCGTCCGCCCCAGCCCCTTTGTGAAAGCCCGCCATGCCCGACGATTCCAGCGCCACCGCGCACCCTTTTGATCTGACGCTGGCGCGCGACATCGATGCGCCCGCCGCCACGCTGTTCCGCTGCTGGACCGACCCGGCGTTGATCCCACAGTGGTTCGCGCCCAAGCCGTGGGCCGTCGCCCGCGCCGAAGTCGATCTGCGCCCCGGCGGCAAGAGCCTGGTGGTGATGCGCGACCCCGCGGGCACCGAGGCGCCCAACGAAGGCGTTTATCTGGAAGTAGTGCAAGACCGCAAGCTGGTCTTCACCAACGCCTACACCGCCGGCTGGATGCCGACCGACAAGCCTTTCATGACCGCCATCGTCACCTTCGAGCCGCTGGGCGCCGACGGCCAGCGCACGCGCTACACCGCCGTGGCGCGCCACTGGACCGAAGAGGCGCGGCAGCAGCACGAAGCCATGGGCTTTCACATCGGCTGGGGCATTTGCGCCGACCAGCTGGAAGCGCTGGCCGCCACGCTTTGATGGGCACCACGCGGCCCAGCCGCGCCTGATCGCTGACGGGGCCGGGCTTCAGCCGCCGCGCTGGCGCATGGCCTCGTACAGACACACGCCGCTAGCCACCGATACGTTCAGGCTTTCCACCGCGCCCTTCATGGGGATTTGCACCAGCGTGTCGCAGGTCTTGCGCGTCAGCTGGCGCATGCCCGGGCCTTCGGCGCCCAGCACCAGCGCGGTGGCCACGGTCAGGTCGGCCTGGTAGATCGTCTGCTCGGCGTCTTCGCTGGTGCCGGTGACCCAGATGCCGCGCTCTTTCAGCTCGCCCAGGGTGCGCGCCAGGTTGGTCACCATGAAATACGGCATGGTTTCGGCCGCGCCGCTGGCCACCTTGGATACGGTGGCATTGATGCCGGCCGCATGGTCCTTGGGCGCGATCACCGCGTGCGCGCCCGCGCCATCGGCCACGCGCAGGCAGGCGCCCAGGTTGTGCGGGTCGGTCACGCCGTCCAGCACCAGCAAAAGCGGCGTGATGCCCTGCTCTTGCAGATCGTCCAGCAGCTCGTCCAGCGTGCGCACGCCTTCCAGCGCCTGCACGCGCGCGGCCACGCCCTGGTGGCCGCCACTGCCGGTCAGCTTGATCAAGCGCGCGCCGTCGGCTTCGATCACGCGCACGCCCAATTCGGCCGCACGGCTCAAAAACTGCTTCATGCGCGCATCGCGCCGGCTGGGGTCGGCGTAGATCTCGATCACCGACGCGGGCGCGGTCTTGAGCCGCACGCCAACGGCATGAAAACCAAACAGAACTTTGGGGGAAGACATGCGCGGCATTATCCGGGTGGGCGCCGCCGCCACCGGGCCGGCATCAAAAATTTAAATCAAATAGGCCTGTAGCGCCCTACACACGGGCGCCAGCAGCTATTTATTCGATAGTCATCGGCACAGCTTGCGGCGGCGCCAGCTGCGCCGGCTGGCCCCAATGCGCCGCCCAGCACCTAGACTGTTGCCCTGCCAACGCCCACCGGCGTGCTGCAAGCGCCCTTACTTCCACATGATTCGCCTGCCCACGCTGTCGCCGCTTGAACACCTGGCCTTTGTCGCGGCGGGCCTGTTGACCTATGTGGTCATCACGCGGGTGCGGCGCCAGCGGCGCCCGCCCTACGCCGCGCTGGCCTGGGTGATGGGGATTGCCGCCTTTCCCTACCTGGGGCTGCCGATCTTCCTGGTTTTTGGCACACGCAAGGTGGTGCGCCCCACCACCGACCCCCAACCCGTGCCGCAGGGCGCCTGGGCCGTGCTGGCGCCGCCCTGGGCCACGCGCCTGCTGGCCGCGCTGGGCGTGGCCGAAGCGCACCCGCAGGCGCAGGTGCATTTCCAGGCCGAAGGCGACGAAGCCCTGCGCGCGCTGCAGGCGCTGATGCGTTCGGCGCAGCACACGCTGGACGTGTGCACCTACGTGCTGGGCGATGACGAAGTGGGCGCATCGGTCGCCCACATCCTGGCCGAACGTGCCCGCGCCGGGGTGCGCGTGCGCCTGCTGGTGGACGCCATCGGCAGCCTGAAAAGCGCGCACAGCCACGACGCGCAGCTGAAAGCCGCTGGCGTGCAAACGCGCTTGTTCATGCCGCTACGCCACAACCCGCGCCGCAGCCGCACCAACATGCGCGACCACCGCAAGCTGGTGGTGGCCGATGGCCAACACGTGTGGGGCGGCGGGCGCAACCTGGCCAACGAATACTTCATCGGCGGCCACGACCAGCCGCCCTGGCTGGACCTGAGCTTTACCGCCACTGGCACGCTGGCCGTGCAGGCGCATGCGCTGTTTGAAGGCGACTGGCGGCTGGCGCACGGGCTGAAGCGCACGCCGCGCCTGGGTTATGCCGAACGCGTGCAGCGCTACGAACAGCGGGCGCGCGCCGAAGGCCGCAGCCTGCCCGGCACCGACGCCGCGCCCCGCCAGGATGACCCCGCGCACCGCGCCGCCCCGCTGGCGCAATGGGTGCCCAGCGGCCCCGATTTTCACGACGACGTGCTGCACGCGCTGCTGGTGTCGGCCGCCTTCCACGCCCGCGACCGCCTGTTGCTGGCCACGCCCTACTTCGTGCCCGACGACGGCCTGCTGGAAGCGCTGACCCTGGCCGCGCGGCGCGGCGTGCGCGTGGTGCTGGTGCTGCCCGCCACGTCCAACCACCGCCTGCCCGACCTGGCGCGGGGCCGCGCCGTGCGCGAAATGGTGGAAGCCGGCGCCGAGGTGCGCCTGCTGCCACGCATGATGCACGCCAAAGCGGTGGTGGTGGACGACGCGCTGGCGCTGTGCGGATCGGCCAACCTGGACAGCCGCAGCCTGTTCGTCAACTTCGAGGCGATGGCCGCGTTCTACGGCCCGCACGAAATCGACTGGCTGGCAAACTGGATCGACAGCCACGCCGCCACCGGCACGCAGGCCTCGGCCAGGCCCCCGTCATGGGGGCGCGACATTCTGGAAGGCATGGTCACCTCGGTGGCGTACCAGCTGTAGGCGCTGGCCGCTTGAGGTCTTGAGGCGCGCATCGCCGCTGATGCCGTGGTGGCCCTCAAGCCGCGCCACTTTTGGGTGACGAACCGGATCGGCACGCCGGGCTGGCGTCGCCTCACTTTGAACGCGCTCATTCAAAGCCAACGCCACTTCATTTGACGCACCCGCACCATGGCTGGCGCGGCGCATGCCAGGGCACTTTTACTACCTATTTGATAGCTTTTTGCGCCCTACAGGCGGGCGCTACAGGCCTAAATGGCTTGCAAATCAGCGTGGCGTTGCGCGTGCTCATCCGCCGCAATGCAGCCCGCTTCCACCGTCAACTGGCGTTCGCACAGTGCGGCAATCGCGCGGTCGTGCGTGACCATCACCAGCGTGGTGCCCTGCTCGCGGTTCAGGTCGAACATCAGCTCCATGATCTTCTCGCCGGTGGCGAAATCCAGGCTGCCGGTGGGCTCGTCGGCCAGCAGCACGGCGGGGCGCACGACAAAGGCGCGTGCCAGCGCCACGCGCTGCTGTTCGCCGCCCGACAGCACCTTGGGGTAGCGGTCCAGCCGTTCGGCCAGGCCCACGCGCGCCAGCATCTCGGCCGCTGCCGCGCGCGCGTCGCGCCGGCCGGCCAGCTCCAGCGGCAGCATCACGTTTTCCAGCGCCGTCAGGTTGCCCAGCAGCTGGAAGCTTTGAAACACAAAGCCGATCTTGCGGGCACGCAGCGCGGCGCGCTCGTCCTCGCCCACGGCAAACAGGTCGTCGCCGTCCAGCCGCACCGTGCCGCGCGTGGGCGTGTCCAGCCCGGCAATGATGGACAGCAGCGTGCTTTTGCCCGAACCCGAAGCGCCGACGATGGCCACGGTTTCACGCGGAGCCAGGGCGAAGTCGATATCGCGCAGAATATCCAGCGTGCCGGTGGAGTCGGTGACCGACTTGAAAACATGCTCCACCGTGATGATCTGGGGGCGAGGGGTGTTCGGCGTGCCGCCGGGCATGGGTTCTGTCATTGAGAGGTTGCTTTTTGTTCCGACGACACTTTATCCGCTTCGCCCTGCTTGCCGCCACCGCCGGGCTGATCGCCCCACTGGCGCACGCGGCCGACCCGCCCAAGGTGCTGGTGGTGGGCGATTCGCTCAGCGCCGAATACGGCCTGGCGCGCGGCACCGGCTGGGTGGCGCTGCTGGCGCAAAAGCTGCAGGCCGACAAGCTGGCTGCGCAGGCGGTCAACGCCAGCATATCGGGCGACACCACCGCCGGTGGCCGTGCGCGCCTGCCCGCGCTGCTGAAGGCGCACCAGCCCGCCGTGGTGGTGATCGAGTTAGGCAGCAACGACGCGCTGCGCGGCCTGTCGCTGGCCATGACCGAAGCCAACCTGAGCGCCATGACCCAGGCCGCGCAGAAGGCCGGCGCCAAGGTCTTGCTGGTCGGCATGCAGATGCCGCCCAACTACGGCGCGGCCTACGGCAAGCAGTTTTCCGATCTGTTTGCCAAGGTGGCCAGGGCGGACAACGCGGCCCTGGTGCCCTTCATGCTCAAGGGCGTGGCCGACCGGGCGGACGCGCTGAAGCTGTTCCAGGCCGACCGCATTCACCCCACGGCCGAGGCGCACCCCACCATCCTGGCCAACATCTGGCCGGCGCTGCGAAAGCTGTTGCCGTGAGCGTGCACCGCGTCGCGGCCGAAGACGCCCTGGCGCACCTGGCCAGCTTTTCCGCCGTGATTGACGCGCGCAGCGAAAGCGAATGGGCGCACGACCACCTGCCCGGCGCCCTGAACTGGCCCAGCCTTCACGACGACGAACGCGTGCGCGTGGGCACGATGTACAAGCAGGTCAGCCCGTTTGAAGCGCAGAAGCTGGGCGCCATGCTGGTGGCGCGCAACATCGCCAGCCACATTGAGCGCGGGGTGATCGACAAGCCCAAGCACTGGCAGCCGCTGCTGTACTGCTGGCGCGGCGGCAAGCGCAGCGGCGCGCTGGCCTTGATCCTGGGCCAGATCGGCTTCAAGGTGCAGGTGATCGAAGGCGGCTACAAGGCCTTTCGCCGCGCCATGCTGGCCGACCTGCCCGCGCGCGTGCAGCGGCTGCACTACCGCGTGGTGTGTGGGCCTACGGGTTCAGGCAAGACGCGGCTGCTGCACGCCCTGCAGGCCGCCGGCGCGCAGGTGCTTGATCTGGAAGCGCTGGCCAGCCACCGCGCGTCGGTGCTGGGGCTGATTCCCGGCCAGCCGCAGCCATCGCAAAAGCGCTTTGAGATGCTGCTGTGGGAAACGCTGCGCGCCCTGGACCCCGCGCACCCGGTGTATGTAGAGGCCGAGAGTAAGAAGGTGGGCAACGTCACCCTGCCCGACGCGCTGATCGACGCCATGCGCACCAGCGCCTGCCTGCGCGTTGACCTGTCGGGCGACGAGCGCGTGGCCCTGCTGCTGGAGGACTACCCCTTCTTCGTGCACGACCCCGAATTCTTCTGCCGCCGGCTGGAAACCCTGGTGGCACTGCGCGGCCGCGCGGTGGTGGACGAATGGCACGCACAAGTGCGTGCAGGCCAGACCGAAGCGGTGGTGCGCGACCTGCTGGTGCGCCACTACGACCCGGGCTACGCCAGCTCTACCCGGCGCAATTTCGCCCATTTCGACCAGGCGGCCGCCGTGGCACTGCCCAGCCGGTCGCCCGCCGCCCTGGCGCAGGCAGCCCAAGCCATTCTGTCGGGCACGACGGCGCTGCCGCACTAAGCAACGCGTGCTGCGGCGCGGTTTGCAGGCATCCAGGTCGTAAGCGTAGGCCGGGCCGGGCTTTCAGCGCGCGGGTGCTCAGGGACAGGCGCAGGCGCCGAGAACAGTCGTTCGGCGCCGCATGGGATTCGCGATTTGTGTGAGGGTGCGCCGCGCCTCAGGCTGATGCAGGGGCTGCTGAAGCCATCACGCGTGTGCGATCAATCGCCACCGCCGCCATCGCCGCCACCCTCAGCGCCCCCTTCGGCGCCAGATGCTTCACCGCCCGGGGCAGCGTCGCCCGATTCTTCAGGCGTTTGATCCTCGCCGTCGCCGCCTACACCTGACTTGCGGTCGGCCTTGGCGCGGGCCTTGTCTTCTTTCTTGCGCCGCTTTTCCAGCTCGCGCTGGCGCTTTTCGTAACCGTAGTTGGGGGTGGCCAATCGGGGATCTCCTTCAGTTGCGGCTCACTGTAACACCGCCCTCTGGCACCGCCGCGGCTGCAGGCGGTTCCTGCCAGCGCACGGCGCCCCGGTAGGCGTGCCAGCTGGCGTGGCCCAGCAGCGGGCCGATCAGTACAAAGCCCGCGCCCCAGGTGGCCAGCGCCAGCACGATCAGCAGCGTGATCAGAAAACCCCACCAAAACAGCGTGATGGGGTTGGCAAACACCACGCGGATGCTGGTGATGGCGGCGCTGATGGCGTCGGTATCGCGGTCCAGGATCATCGGGATGGACACCACGGCCGTGGAATACACCAGCAGCGCAAACACCCCGCCCACGGCCAGGTAGACCAGCACGAATTCCAGGTTGTCGGGGTTGAAGATCGCCTGCAACACGCCCGCGGTCGACGGCATGCCGGTATTGAAGAACACCGCAAACACCACCAGCGAAGCGCGGCCCCACAGCAATTCCAGCACGATCAACACCAGCACCAGCATGCCCATGCTGCGCAGGTGCTTGTCCCAGCAGGTGAGCGAAGCCGACAGCTCGGGCGTCAGCCCGGCCTCGCGCCGGCGGCTGACCTCGTACAGCCCCATCGCGAGAAACGGGCCGATCAGCAGGCAGCCGGAGGCGATCGACATCACGTATTCCGGCTTGTTGCGAAACACCAGCGTCAACACCGCCGCCATGGCCCAGAAGCACAGCCCATAGAAGATGCCGATGCCCGGCGCCGCCATGAAATCCTGCCAGCCCAGGCGCAACCAGCGCAGCGGGTCGCGCAGGCCCAGCGGCACCATCACCGCCATCGGCGCGGTGGACACGGGCGGCACATAGGGCTGGTAGGCGGGCGGCGGCGCGGCGGGCGCGGGGCTGGGCGATGGGGTATCTGGCATGGGCAAGTGCGGGCGCCAAGGG
>JAGOEM010000285.1 GCA_017997715.1 Ottowia sp. | reverse complement strand
TCCTGAACGCCAAACCCTGGTGGTGAACCTGACACCTGGGCGGGAAAATCGAGTGTCTCAGCCGGCTTGATGGCGCTTCCGCGGTGCGATACTTGGCCTCATGCGGTTAAAACGCCTATCCGTCCCAGCACGAACACCGCCAGCAGGTGCCAGCCCGGAAAGCCACCCGCCGCCAGCCACAGCGCCCCCAGCGTGGGCCACAGCAGCACCAGCCAGCCGGCAGGCCGGCTCCAGCGGATCAAATCGAGGTACAGCGCCAGCTTGCTGCGCGGCGTTGGCGAAAAAGAGGGAGAGGACGTTGAGGGCTGTGGCATCGGTTTCGTGGCTGCCCCCTTCCGAGTTCGCGACACAAGATGGGCCCTATGCCGTCCATAACGATTGGGAAGCCCGTCGAACGATCCGATCAAGGCGTTGCGATTATCAACAAAAAAGCCGCCCGAAGGCGGCCATTCGCACGATCAAAAGCCTGTCCGGCCATCAACGTTTGCGCTGCTTCCGGGCACCGAACGCCAGCAGGCCAACCAGGCCGGAAGCCATAAGAATGAAACCCGCCCCCCCGACAGGAACGGCCTGGGGCGGCAGCGGCACCACACCGAACGCCACACCTTCAGCGCCTGGGCCGCTTGCGCGAAGCGTCATCTCTGCCGCCACCGAAGTCGGATTGTTCGAAGCCAGCAGGTAGATTCCAGCCACGGTATCCCGGGATTCAGGGTTGCGGCTAACTGTCGCCGTGCTGCCATTCAGAGCGAGGATGGTCGACGAATTAGCGGGCAGATAGCTGTCGATCGTCTGCCATGCAGACCCTGACGACGTAAAAGCAATCGATTCTTCCTTTCCAGTCGTTTCCGCATCCACCGCAACGATCTGGAACGGAAGAGTTGCCCCGCCGGGGGCGGTGTAGCTGATATCGGACAAGGTCAATGTGGCGTTGCCCCCCGCCGTCCGCACCTGGGGATTACCGGTCACACCGGTATAAAAACCATTTGCATGGTCAGGCAACAACGCGGTCGTGGTGCCGTAGAAGGATGCGCTCCAGTACCGTTGCACCACTGCCGCCACATCGGTTGACGGACCCGACACCTTCGCGGTGAATTTCAGCACGCTGCCATCCGGCAGGGTCTGCGTAAACGCCTGTCCTGCTGCGCTAATGGCTTCCGTGCGATTGAAGCCCGTGAAGTCGAACCAGTTCACTTGCGCAGCAACAACCCCGCTGTTCGCATTTGCCAACTTGGTCGTATTCGAAACCAGCGCCTGTGCGCTGAATGTTGTCATCAACGCCGCGGCCACCACCGCCCGAGAAATCACACCCTTCATACCCACCTCCTAGATTCCGAAAACTATAACTCAATTACAAAATCTCGTTTTCTCAGAAAATTACGAAATCTGGATGTATCGTGATAAAGTTCACATTTGAATAGGTAGTGGCGCCGGATTGGAAGGCGCGCCCGCCCGTAGCCGCCCCCGCCTTCGGCTCACGCCGGCATCAGCCGCTGCACGCCCGGCAGCTCGCAGGCGTAGATCGCGTTGCGCAAGGCAGCGATGGCCTCGTAGCGGGTGAAGCTGCGGCGCCACACCAGCACCACGCGGCGCGTGGGTGGCGCGCCGCGGTGGTCGCCATGCACCGGCAGGTAGCGCACCAGCGGGCGGTGGGCGGCGTCGGTGGCGCCATCGTCTGCGCCGGCTGGCAGGGCCGCCGCGGGCACGGCCAGGCGCGGCACCAGGGTCACGCCCATGCCGGCGGCCACCATGTGCTGGATGGTTTCGAGCGACGAGCCCTCGAAGCTCTTGCGGATGCCCTCGGTGGCGCTGGCAAAGCCGGCGAATTCGGGGCAAACCTGCAGCACGTGGTCGCGAAAGCAGTGGCCGGTGCCCAGCAGCAGCATGTTCTCCGACTTGAGCTGCTCGACCGACACGCTGGCCTGGTGCGCCAGCGGGTGGTCCACCGGCACGGCCGCCAGAAAGGGCTCGTCATACAGCGGCGCTATCGCCAGGCCGGTGTCGGGAAAAGGCTCGGCCAGGATGGCGGCGTCCATCTCGCCGGTGCGCAGCATCTCGAGCAGGCGCACGGTGAAGTTCTCCTGCAGCATCAGCGGCATCTGCGGCGTGTGCTCGATCACCTGGCGCACCAGATCGGGCAGCAGGTAGGGGCCGATGGTGTAGATCACGCCCAGCTTGAGCGGGCCGCCCAGCGGGTCTTTGTCGCGCTTGGCGATTTCCTTGATCTCGGCCGCCTGCTCCAGCACGCTCTGCGCCTGGCGCACGATCTCCTCGCCCAGCGGGGTGACGGTGATCTCGCCCGCGCTGCGCTCGAACAGCTTCATGTCCAGCTCGTCCTCGAGCTTCTTCACCGCCACCGACAGCGTAGGCTGCGACACGAAGCACGCCTCGGCCGCGCGGCCGAAGTGCTTCTCGCGGGCCACGGCGACGATGTATTTCAGCTCGGTCAGGGTCATGGCCGCATTGTCGCGTGCGGGCGCTCGCGGTGCCAGTGGCGCCGCCCGCCCTTGCGCGCCCCATGGCCCCCGCCGCCAGCGCGGGTTTTCGGCGCCCGCCGGCGCCGCGCCGCCACAATGCCGGCATGAACACCCTGGCCGAACGACTGGGCACGCGCTGGCCCCTGATTCAAGCGCCCATGGCCGGCTCGCAAGGCAGCGCGCTGGCGCTGGCCGTGGGCGCCGCCGGCGCGCTGGGCTCGCTGCCCGGGGCGCTGCTGGCGCCCGAGGCGCTGCGCGCCGAACTGGCGCGCCTGGCCGCCAGCGGCCTGCCCTACAACGTCAACTTCTTCTGCCACGTGCCGCCGGCGCCCGATGCGGCGGCCGATACCACCTGGCGCGCCGCGCTCGCACCGTACTACCGCGAATTCGGGCTCGACGCGAGCGCCGTGCCGGCCGGCCCGGGGCGCGTGCCGTTCAGCGCGGCGGCGGCCGAGCTGCTGGCCGAGTTCCGCCCGCCGGTGGTCAGCTTTCACTTTGGCCTGCCGGCGCCGGAGCTGCTGGCGCAAGTCAAGCGCTGGGGCGCTTTGGTGCTCTCGTCGGCCACCACGCTGCCCGAGGCGCTATGGCTTGAGGAGCACGGCGCCGACGCCGTGATCGCCCAGGGGCTGGAGGCGGGTGGCCACCGCGGGCATTTCCTGTCGATGGACCTGAGCGAGCAGCTGGGTACGCTGGCCCTGGTGCCGCAGCTGGTGGCCCGGCTGCGCGTACCGGTCATTGCCGCCGGCGGCGTGGCCGATGCGGCCGGCGTGCGGGCCGTGATGGCGCTGGGCGCCGCCGGCGTGCAGGTGGGCACGGCCTACCTGTGCAGCCACGAGTCGCTCGCCTCTGCGGCGACTGTGGGCACGACTACTTTGTAGCCTTCTCCTGCAAAGGCCGGGGAGTCTGCCCCTCGTGCACCACGCGGCGGATGGTGGAGACGGCGGCACACCTGAGCGACCACGTTTTCCCCCG
>JAGOEM010000284.1 GCA_017997715.1 Ottowia sp. | reverse complement strand
GCGGAAGGGCCACCACGCCATAGACCTGGGCTGCGCGCAAGGCCTGCTCGGCTTCCGCGGCGCTGGTGTACTGGGCGGCGACGCGCAGACCGGGGGATGCACCCAGCATGCGCGTGATCTGGCGCGACAGCGCCGAATGGTCTTCGTCCAGCACGCCGATGGGCAGCTGCTGCGCCAGCCCGGCAGAAAAAATCCACCACAGCAGTGCCACGCCCAGCAGTGGCACCCAGCTGACCATGGCCAGATCCCAAGGGCGCTGGCGCAGCAGGCGCGCTTCACGTACCGCGCTGTGGACTATTGAATTCATAGCTGCCAGCGCTTACTGCATAAGCGCTAGAGGCACTTTTGACCAAACATCATGGCACCAGCACCGACATGCCGGGCCGTGCCCCTGCAATGGCCTGCAGCGGGCGCGCACGCACTTCAAAGGTGCGCACGTCAAAGCCCTGGCCGGCGCGTGTGGCCCGCCAGGTGGCGAAGTCGGGCAGGGCAGCGATGTAACTGACTTTGAAGCGTGCGCTTTGCCCGCCCAGCGCCGGCAGGGTGGCGTCAAATTCGCTGCCCATGGCAAAGCGCTGCAGGCGGTCTTCGCGCACGTTCAAAACCACCCACTGGTCGGCCAGATCGACCACGGTGACCACGGCCACGCCCTGCGGCGAGAGTTCGCCCACTTTGGCCAGCACCTTGGCCACTTCGCCCGCGACGGGGCTTTTGAGTTCGGTCTCGGCGCGTGCGGCTTCGGCCTCGGCCACCACGCCGCCCACCTGGCGCACCTGCGCGGCAGCGGCCGCCTGGTCTTCAGTGCGGGCGCCAGCACGGGCCAGGTCGTACTGCGCACGGGCGGCCAGAGCCTGGTCGCGCGAAGCCTTGTGGTTGGCGGCGGCCTCGTCGCGCTTTTGCGCGGCCACCAGGCCCTCGCGAAACAGGTTGTCGACGCGCTGGAACGAGGTGCGCGCCAGTTCGGCTGCTGTCTGGGCACGCTGCCATTGCAGGCGCGCCATTTCTATCTCTTGGGGGCGGGCGCCGTTGCGCGCCTTGTCGGCCACCGACTGGGCTGCTTGCTGCGCGGCCTGGGCCTGCGCCAGTTTGGCGGCCACTTCGGGGCTGTCGGTGCGCACCAGCAGGGCGCCCACGGCCACGGTGTCGCCTTCCTGCACCAGCACCTGGGCGATGCGGGCGGTGATTTTGGGGGCGATGTCGGTTTCGGTGGCTTCCATCTGCCCCTGCAGTTGTTCGGGCACGGGCTGGGCGGCGCGGTACAGCCCCCAGCCCAGCAGCGCGACCACGGCCAGGGCCACAGCGCCGGCGGCCCAGGTTGTCTTTTTGTCCATGCTCATTGCACTTTCACGTCGGCTTGTGCCATGTACTGGCCAAATTGTTCAGACAGACCGCAGCTGGCCAGCAGCGCGGCCAGGGCCTGCACGTAGGCGTTGGCCGTCTGTGCACGTTCGGTCTGCACCTTGGTCTGGTTGACCTGGGCATCGATCAGGTCCAGCGTGGTGCTGGTGCCCTCGCGCAGGCCGGCCTGGCGCAGGCGAAGCACCTCGTCGGCCAGCTCTGCGCTGGCCTGCTGGGCGAAGTACTGGCGCCGCGCCTGCTCGGTGGCGAGCCAGTTTTTCTCCACCAGCAGGGCAATGTCGCTGCGCGCCTGGGCACCGCTGCGTTCGGCCTGGGCCACCTTTTCCAGCGACGAGGCCGCCAGTGCGTTGCGGTCAATGGCGTCCCACAGCGTCCAGCGCACCGTCACACCGGCCACCCAGTCGGCCGGGCCCGAGTGCACGCGGCGCTGGCCAAAGGCCAGCACCTGCGGGCGGCGCAATGCCTCCTGGGCGGCATGCAGTTGTTCGGCCTGGGTTTTTTTGGCCGCCACCTTGTCCAGTCCGGGGTGGTGCAACAGCGCGGCGTTTAAAAAATACGCCAGCGGCTGCACCGGCTGGTGGTGCACAAACAGCGGGCTGCTCGGCTGCACCGGGGCATCGGCGCGCACGGTGCGCGCCAGGGCATTGGCTGCCAGGTCGGCATCGTCGCGTGCGGCCTGGGCCTGGCGGCGTGCGTCTTCAAGTGCCGCACGTGCCTGCAGGCGCTCGACGCGGGCGATCACGCCGGCGTCGAGCATTTTTTGCGCTGCGCTGTCGTGCTCGGTGATGGTACGCAGGGCCTGCGCATGCAGGGCTGCTGCGCGTTCGGCTAGCTGGGCGCCAAAGTAGCGCTGCACCAGTTGCGTGCTCAGGTCGTTTTCGGTCTGCAGGTCATCGGCTTGCGCTTCGCGTGCTTGTGCGCCCAGCAGGCCGCGTACGGCGTCCGACGCGCCGCCCACATAAATCGGCCACACAGCCGCCACCGAGGCAGTGGCGTTGGTGTTGTTGCGCTGGAGCGTGTAGCGGTCGGGCAGCTGCGGCAGCGGCGACGTGCCACCGCCCAGCCAAGGCGGCAACTGCGCAGACAGGCCGGCCTCGGCCCGCTGCAGCGCATCCAGGTCGAGGTTCAGGTTGGCGCTGTAGGCGTAACCAGTGCCCGACAGGTGCACGCTGGGGCCGCCCAGCCCTTGCATGGCCTCGCGGCGCAACTCTGCGCTGCGCACGGCGTGGCGGGAAGCGGCACGCTGGTCGGAGCGCCCGTTCATTTGTGCCAGTGCGGCGTTGAAGTCCAGGGCGTCGGCCAGGGTGCTGGTGGGCGACCCCCCCAGCACGCACCCGGCCAGGATCGACCACAAGGCGCCGGGCCGGGAGAATAAAAACGACATCATGGGTGCAGAAAAGGGTGAAGGCGGGGCGGGTTTTGTGAACCGTGCATCCTATTGTCGTGTCAACGCCCAAATGCCGGTTTGCACTCGTCCTCGCCACGCACCCCTTGCCCATGCCCCGGCATGGGCTGCGGCCTTCGCCTTGCGCTGCGCGCCGATGACTTTGCACAATTCCGACATTGAACCGTTGACACCACACTGGCCCGCCATGGCACGCCCCCGCGCTCAGCTGTGAAACCGCACCACCAGCGGCACGATCAGCAACGCCACGATGTTGATGATCTTGATCAGCGGGTTGATGGCCGGGCCGGCGGTGTCCTTGTAGGGGTCGCCCACGGTGTCGCCAGTCACAGCGGCCTTGTGCGCCTCGCTGCCCTTGCCGCCGTGGTGGCCGTCCTCAATGTATTTCTTGGCGTTGTCCCAGGCGCCGCCGCCGGTGCACATTGAAATGGCGACAAACAGGCCGGTGACGATGGTTCCCATCAGCAGGCCGCCCAGCGCCTTGGGGCCCAGCAGCAGGCCGACCGCAATCGGCACCACCACCGGCAGCAGGCTGGGCACGACCATTTCCTTGATGGCGGCGCTGGTCAGCATGTCCACCGCGCGGCCGTATTCGGGCTTGGCCGTGCCTTCCATGATGCCGGGAATGTCGCGGAACTGGCGCCGCACCTCGACCACCACGGCGCCGGCGGCGCGGCCCACGGCTTCCA
>JAGOEM010000283.1 GCA_017997715.1 Ottowia sp. | reverse complement strand
CCTTCACCCCGGACGACATCCCCGCCAAGGTCGGCGGGCCGATGCCGCACGAGCTGCCGATCCAGCTGCGCCAGCTGCTGGTCATGGTCAACGGCACGCGTTCGGTGCGCGAGCTGCTGTCGATGGGCTTGCGTGGCGTCGAGCCGGCGTCGTTTGAGGTGCTGGCGGAGCTGGGGCTGATTCATCGCCCCGGCGCGGCGGCCGCCACGGTTCGTGCGCCAGCGCCGCCGCCCGCGCCAGCAGCCCCGGTGCAGGCGCCCGCAGCGCCCCGCCGTCGCGGCTTGTCGGAGGCGCGCTTTGCCGTCATCGACGTGCTGCTCGACCTGAGCACGCAGGACTTCGCCGCGCGGCCCTGGGTCGAGCGCATGGAAAACGCGCGCACCATCGAGGCCCTGGCGGCCGAGGTGGAAGGCTTCATCCAATCGCCCCTGGGCGCCAAAAGCCCCGCACTGCACGCCCCGTTGCGGCGCGCGCTGGGCTGAGCGGCGCGCCGCCTGCCGCGCCCGCTTGGGGAAAATCCCTGTCTAGACAGGGTGGCCGGCGGGTAGGATCGCCCCTTCGGCCCGTCTGGCGCGCTTTGTGCGTGCCGACCCGAGCCGGATCAACGGCTTTCATCCTCAATCCATCAGCTGCCTTCAGGAGGCCCCCTTGTCCCACACCCTGATCAAGATCGTTTCGGCGCTGGCCGTGGCCGCGTGCGCCGCCGGCGCCGCGCAGGCGCAAAACACCAAGATCACGCTCGGCATGTCCGGCTGGACCGGCTTTGCGCCGCTCACGCTGGCCGACAAGGCGGGCCTGTTCACCAAGAACGGTCTGGACGTGGAGATCAAGATGATCCCGCAGAAAGACCGCCACCTGGCGCTGGCCTCCGGCGCCATTCAGTGCGCAGCGACGACGGTCGAAACCCACGTGGCGTGGAACGCCAACGGCGTGCCGATCACGCAAATCTTCCAGATGGACAAGTCCTACGGCGCCGACGGCATCGCCGTGCGCAACGACGTCAAGACCTTTGCCGACCTGAAGGGCAAGACGATTGCCGTCAGCGCGCCCGGCACCGCGCCGTATTTCGGCCTGGCCTGGATGCTGAACAAGAACGGCATGAGCATGAAGGACGTGAAAACGGTTTCGCTGGAACCTCAGCCCGCCGCGCAGGCCTTCGTCGCCGGCCAGAACGATGCCGCCATGACCTACGAGCCCTACCTGTCCACCGTGCGCGCCGCACCGCAGTCGGGCAAGATCCTGGCCACCACGCTCGACTACCCGATGGTGATGGACACCGTGGGCTGCGATCCGAAATGGCTCAAGGCCAACCCCAAGGCGGCCGCGGCGCTCACAAAATCGTACTTCGACGCGCTGGACATGATCAAGAACGACCCCGCCAAGTCGAACGAGATCATGGGCGGCGCCGTCAAGCAGACGGGCGAGGCGTTTGCCAAGTCGTCGTCCTTCCTGCGCTGGCAGGACCGCGCGGCCAACCAGAAATTCTTTGCCGGCGAGATCCAGGACTTCATGAAGCAGGCCGCCGCCATCCTGCTGGAGGCCGGCGTGATCCGCAAACTGCCCGAAGACTACGCGACGATGATCGACACCCAGTTCATCAAGTGATTCGCGCAGCCGCCTGACTGAATTGAAATTCCTTGAACGCAAAAATCGCCAAAGCGGCGCAAAACACGCAGAGAAAAACAAACAAGTTTTCTGCGACCTTTGCGAAGCCTTTGCGCCCTTTGCGTTCAAAGGTTTTTTTAATTTGTATGCAAATCGGCCCCCAGCGCTTGCCAGACAAGCGCGAGCAGCTATGGTTTTGATAGATTGATCCGTCCGTGCGTCCACTAGAACCCGTCAGCCCCGCCGCCCGCGTCACGCTCGGCATCGGCTTTTTCGTCCTGTTCGTCGCCGTCTGGGCGTTCTTCACACTGGGCGGTTTTGTGTCGCCCACCTTCCTGGCCAGCCCGATCACCATGGTCAAGGAAGGCATCGCGCTGTTCACCGAATACGGCTTTGCCAAGGACATCGGCATGACGGTGTGGCGCGTGGTCGGCGGCTTCTTGCTGGCCGCGGTCATCGGCGTGCCGCTGGGCATCGCGATGGGGGCGTGGAAGCCGGTCGAGGCGTTTCTGGAGCCCTTCGTCAGCTTCTGCCGCTACCTGCCGGCGTCGGCCTTCATTCCGCTCTTGATCCTGTGGGCCGGCATTGGCGAGCTGCAAAAGATTCTGGTCATCTTCATCGGCTCGTTCTTCCAGATCGTGCTGATGGTCGCCGTCACCGTGGCGGGCGCGCGCAAGGATTTGGTCGAGGCCGCCTACACGCTGGGCGCCAGCGGCAACGGCGTGGTCAAGCGCGTGCTGATCCCCGGCGCGGCGCCGCAGATCGCTGAAATTTTGCGGCTGGTGCTGGGTTGGGCATGGACGTACATCATCGTGGCCGAGTTGATTGGCGCCTCCAGCGGCATCGGCCACATGATCGTGGACAGCCAGGCGCTGCTCAACACCGGGCAAATCATCTTCGGCATCATCGTCATCGGGCTGATCGGCTTGATCTCCGACTTTGCCTTCAAGGCGCTGAACCGCCGCCTGTTCGCCTGGGCCTCACTATGAATATCGAAGCTGCTCGCGCAGACCAGGAAAGCGCTGGAGCCGATTTTGGCTTGAAGAATGCGCAGCAACTGCTGATCGAGGGCGTCACCCGCACCTTCCCCGGCGCGCGCGGCAAGCCGCCCACGCAGGCGCTGCTGCCGATTGATTTTGCGGTGCGTGAGAACGATTTCGTCACCATCCTCGGCCCCTCGGGCTGCGGCAAATCGACGCTGCTGCGCATCGTGGCCGGGCTGGACTTTCCGACCAGCGGCCAGGTGCTGCTCGACGGCGCGCGCATCACCGGCCCGGGCGCGGATCGCGGCGTGGTGTTCCAGAGCTACACGCTGTTCCCCTGGCTCACGGTGGAGCAAAACATCCGCTTCGGCCTGCGCGAGCGCGGTGTGAGCGAGGCGGTGCAAAAAGAGCGCAGCGATTTCTTCATCGCCAAGGTCGGCCTGCGCGGCTTCGAGCAGCATTACCCCAAGCAGTTGTCGGGCGGCATGCAGCAGCGCACGGCGATCGCGCGCGCGCTGGCCAACGACCCCAAGATGCTGCTGCTCGACGAGCCCTTCGGCGCGCTCGACAACCAGACGCGCGTGCTGATGCAGGAGCTGCTGCTCGGCATCTGGGAGCAGGCACAGAAGACGGTGCTGTTTGTCACCCACGACATCGACGAAGCCATCTTCATGGCCAGCCGCGTGGTGGTGTTCACGGCGCGGCCCGGCCGCATCAAGAGCGAGATCGCCGTGCCCTTTGAGCACCCGCGCCATTACACGCTCAAGACCACGCCCGAGTTCATGGCGATCAAGGCGCGGCTGACGGAAGAGATCCGCGCCGAGGCGATGGCTGCTGCTGAACATTGAGCCCTGCAAGAACAGCCGGACGCGG
>JAGOEM010000282.1 GCA_017997715.1 Ottowia sp. | reverse complement strand
CCGGCAAGCCCAGCACCGACGAAGAAGTGCTGGAAAAACTGGCTGAGGATTACCCGCTGCCCGCGCGCATCCTGGAGCACCGCGGCCTGGCCAAGCTCAAAAGCACCTACACCGACAAGCTGCCGCAAATGGTCAACCCTGCCACCGGCCGCGTACACACCCACTACGCCCAGGCCGTGGCCGTCACCGGGCGGCTGGCCAGCAACGACCCCAACCTGCAGAACATCCCCATCCGCACGCCCGAAGGCCGCCGCATCCGCGAAGCCTTCATCGCCCCGCCCGGCTGCCTGCTCATGAGCGCCGACTACAGCCAGATCGAACTGCGCATCATGGCCCACCTCTCGGGCGACGAAGCCCTGCTGCGCGCCTTCACCGAAGGGCTGGACGTACACCGCGCCACCGCCGCCGAAGTGTTTAGCCTGGCCCCCGATCAGGTCACGCCCGAGCAGCGCCGCTACGCCAAGGTCATCAACTTTGGCCTGATCTACGGCATGAGCAGCTTTGGCCTGGCGCGCAATTTAGGCATCGACAACACCGCCGCGCGCAACTACATCGACCGCTACTTTGAGCGCTACCCCGGCGTCAAACGCTACATGGACGACACCCGTGCCCAGGCCAAGGCCCAGGGCTTCGTACAAACCGTGTTTGGCCGCCGCCTGGTGCTGCCCGAAATCAACAGCCCCAACGGCCCCCGCCGCGCCGCCGCCGAGCGCGCCGCCATCAACGCCCCCATGCAAGGCACCGCCGCCGACCTCATCAAGAAAGCCATGGTGGCCGTGCAGGACGTGCTGCAAAAAGAGCAGCGCGCCAGCCGCATGGTGATGCAGGTGCATGACGAACTGGTGCTGGAAGTGCCCCAGGCCGAGCTGGCCTGGGCCAAGGCCGAAATCCCCCGCCTCATGGCCGGCGTGGCCCAGCTCAAGGTGCCCCTGCTGGCCGAAGTGGGCGTGGGGCCGAACTGGGATCAGGCGCATTGAATCTGAAGACTCCGGGAGGGGTCTGG
This sequence comes from Ottowia sp., assembly GCA_017997715.1. GTDB lineage: Bacteria > Pseudomonadota > Gammaproteobacteria > Burkholderiales > Burkholderiaceae_C > Ottowia. Next base: position 2,460 of record JAGOEM010000282.1, on the reverse strand, counting down.
TCGTCGTGTTTTCTCAACTTTAAGCTACCGAAAAAGTAGCAAATTCACCATGAAAAAGAAACCGGTACGCGGCATGCCAGGCGGCGAGGAGAAGGGGCTGCGCAAGGTCAAGGCCGTAGCCGTGGCGCTGCTGCTGCTGGCGATGACCTGCGTGGCGCTGGCGCTGTGGGCCGGAAATCGCCAGACGGCGGTGCAGGGGCCTTGGGGGCTGGCGGTGTTGCGCGCTGGGCAGGTCTGGCTCAGCGTGGATGAGGAACTCTGGCGGCTCGATGCCGAGGGCCGGCGCCTTCAGACGGTCTCGGCACACGAGGCCGGGCTGCCCGGTGCGGCGGGTACCTTGATGGCCCATCCCCAAGGTCATCTGGTGGCTTGGGCGCGACACAGTCCCACGCTTCATCTGTTGGCGGCTGACACGGGCCGGCCCGTTGGTCGGCTCAGCCCGCAGTGGCCAGACGATCTGGCACGCCATGCCGATGAAGCCATCAACTTTGCCTTTGCCCCTGATGGCCGTGTTGCCATCGCCACCGGGGGTGGGCACGCGGTGGCGATGTTCGACGGCCAGGGTCGCTTTCTGGCGCGCACGGCGCCGGATACCTATCGCTTCACCAACGGGCTGTGGTGGGCCGATGGCGCCTGGTGGACGACCGACACCAACCGTGCGGCACTGGTTCGGCTTGACGATGCCACGCTCAAGGAGACAAGCCGAGTTGCGTTGGTCGAACAGCAGCGCGACTGGCGTTTTCTGGGGCTGGCCGCGGCCACGCCGGGTGTTGCTCGGGGCGACGGTGCCGCAGTGCTCGGCACACTCGCTCGCCTGGCCAACGACATGGAGACGGGGCACGTCGTGGATGTTGCCGCCGACGGACGCCAACGGGCCTATCCGGTGCCGGATGAGCAGTCATCTGTCACCCCGCGCGCACTTGCGTGGAACGGCAGCAACTTGCTGATGGTGGATGGGCAGAGTTTCGCTGTGCGACGGTACGCGCGCGATCACCGCCGCCTGGCGGATTGGGGCGATGCAACCGTCCGCGCCGACCTGACACAGCGGCTGGAGCGTGTGCAATTTGCGCGAAATATCTACCGTGCAGCGCTGGGCGGCGCGGTGGTTTTGTTTCTGCTGGGGCTGGGGGCAGCCGCGCAAGCACAACGCATGGAGCGTCGGGTGAAGCTGGCGCGCCTGGTGCCTGAACTGGGCGGCGATGCGCACTGGCAGCCTGGCATCGCTGGCGCGCGACCCCTGGGCCGACGGCAACTGGCGGCATTGCGCCTTCGTTCCGTATGGCCGCTGTTGCTTGCCATGCTCGCGGGCGTGTGGGGGCCGATGCTGGCTGCCAGGCTGATGAAGACCGTGGGCATCCGCGCCGATGTTGTGCTGATGGTGATGGTTGTCCTGCTGCTCGGGCTGCTGGTGGTGATCGCGCTTCTGGCGTGCCGCGTTTTGTACCGGGTGCAGACGCAAGCCGGGCTGGAACCGCTCGCGAACGACCGCGCGCTGCGGCTGCTTTCCCGTCCCGATCTGTTCTGGCCGCTGCGTCGGCGGGGGGAGCAGGCGCGCGAAACCGTGGTTCTGGGTGGCACGCGCTGGCTGGTTCTGACCAACCAACGGCTGCTGGTCTTTCATGTCAACGCGCTCGATGCGTGTCTGCGCCTGGCTGTGCCGCGCGGGGCATTGCGTGCCGCCAGCTTGGTGCCGTTGCGGCAGGCGCCAGCCTGGGGCCTGCGATGGCTGTCGGCGGTGGCGCCGGGCGTGGGTTATCTGAGCATCGAAGTCAAGGGCGGCAAGCCCATCGCCGGCATGGCGGGAAGTGCGCAGGCAGCCAGCAGGTTGGTGGCCCTGATTGATCGGGCGCCGGCTGCACGGGTGTCGCTGGCGCGCGGGGGAGAGCCTGCGTTCGACCGCCGGCGGGCACGTCTGCAGGTGCTGGCGTCGCTGCTGATACCAGGCGCGGGGCAATGGATGCAGCGGCGCTCGCGCATGGCGCTGCTGCTGTTTGTGTGCTGGCTGTTTCTTGCCGGCAGCTTTGCCGTCACGGCATGGATCGCCTGGGGCCCGAGCAAGGAGGTGGCGCCAGCCCTGCTGTGGCAGCAGGGCATCATGGCGCTGTTGCCGGCACTGGTGGCGGCGGCCGACGCCTGGCGCCTGCGCGGGTCGCCCGACTGAGGCGGCTCGGCGCGCGCAGGCCGCTGGGTCAGGTGCTCGTTCCGCTCGACTCCAGGTGATAGCGCGTCACGCGCTCGACTTCGTTCTTGCTGCCCAGGATCACGCTGACGCGTTCGTGCAGCTGCGTGGGCTGCACGTCCAGAATGCGCTGGCGGCCGTTGGTGGCGGCGCCGCCGGCTTGCTCGATCAGCCAACTCATGGGGTTGGCTTCGTACATCAGGCGCAGCTTGCCGGGTTTTCCCGGTTCGCGCTTGTCCCACGGATACATGAACACTCCGCCACGCGTCATGATGCGGTGC
>JAGOEM010000012.1 GCA_017997715.1 Ottowia sp. | reverse complement strand
TGCGGGCCACGGCCCGCGCAGTGCCGTCAAGCGCCACCCTCGCTCGCCAACCAGTAAAGGAATCACGACATGAAACTTGCCGACAACAAATCGACCCTGTCCTTCTCCAACGGCAGCCCTCAGGTAGAGCTGCCGGTGTATCAGGGCACGATCGGTCCCGATGTGATCGACATCCGCAAGCTGTACGCGCAGACTGGTATGTTCACGTACGACCCGGGCTTCATGTCCACCGCCGCCTGCCAGTCCGCCATCACCTACATCGACGGCGACAAGGGCGAACTGCTGTACCGCGGCTATCCGATCGAACAACTGGCAGAAAAGTGCGACTACCTCGACACCTGTTACCTGTTGCTGAATGGCGAGCTGCCCGAAAACAAGCAGCGCGATGATTTCCACAAGCTCGTGGCCAACCACACCATGGTCAACGAGCAGCTGCAGTTCTTCCTGCGCGGCTTCCGCCGCGACGCGCATCCCATGGCCGTGCTGACCGGTTTGGTGGGCGCCATGTCGGCCTTCTACCACGACAGCACCGACATCCATAACCCCGAACACCGCGACATCTCCGCGATCCGCCTGATCGCCAAGATGCCCACCTTGGTCGCCATGGCCTACAAGTACGGCGTGGGCCAGCCGTACATGTACCCGCAGAACGACCTGAGCTACTCGGGCAATTTCCTGCGCATGATGTTCGGCACGCCGTGCGAGGAATACAAAGTCAACCCGGTCATTGAAAAAGCGATCGACCGCATTTTCATCCTGCACGCTGACCACGAGCAAAACGCATCGACCTCCACCGTGCGCCTGTGCGGTTCGTCGGGCACCAATCCGTTTGCCGCCATTGCCGCTGGCGTGGCCTGCCTGTGGGGCCCGGCCCACGGCGGTGCCAACGAAGCCGCATTGAACATGCTCTACGACATCCAGAACCAAGGTGGCGTCGAGAAGATCGGTGAGTTCATCAAGAAGGTCAAGGACAAGAACAGCACCGTCAAGCTGATGGGCTTTGGTCACCGCGTCTACAAGAACTACGACCCGCGCGCCAAACTGATGCAGGAAACCTGCAACGAAGTGCTGGAAGCCCTGGGCCTGCACAACGACCCGCTGTTCGCGTTGGCCAAGGCGCTGGAAAAGATTGCGCTGGAAGACGAATACTTCGTGTCGCGCAAGCTGTACCCCAACGTCGACTTCTATTCCGGCATCGTTCAGCGCGCCATCGGCATCCCGGTCAAGCTGTTCACCGGCATCTTTGCGCTGGCCCGCACCGTGGGCTGGATTGCACAGTTGAACGAAATGATCGCCGACCCCGAGTACAAGATCGGCCGTCCGCGCCAGCTGTACGTGGGCTCGCCCCGCCGCGACGTGCCCTGATCGGCGCCCGCGTCCCGCAAGAACCCGCCCTGGTGGCGGGTTTTTTTATGGCCGAAGGGGCCGCGTACTATCGTTCAGATAGCGCATTCCGCTTGACTGTAGCGGCATTGCCTAGGGTGCAGGCACTTGGTGCGCATCGGTTCTTCGGGCAAACCAGCACCACTTCGGCCGCCCAGTCCACCCAGTCAGCCCACTCCGCCAGGAGCGTGCTGGGCGCCGCAGCGCGCGTCGGCCGGCCCTTCACCCGATACGAGGGGCGCTGGGACACAAAACACACGTGCCGGTCGCACGTTCAAGCCCCAACCGTCTGCAGAGCCGCCAATGTAAGTATTTGCAAAGATGCAGGAATGCCTTGAATTTCGTCCTATTTAGATATATCTTAGACACATCTTAAACAAACCAAGGACTGCAATTCATGCCTCCCCATCATCACCACCATCACTTTGCAACGCACCACCATCCCCACGCGCCACGCCATGCGCACGGCGACGACTTTGGCGGAGGCCCCGGGCCGCGTCGCCATGGGCCGCCTGACCACGGCGAACACCACCAGGCCCGGCGCCGTGAACGCATGTTCGAATCTGGCGGCTTGCGCCTGTTGGCGCTGCACCTGATCGCTCAGCAACCCAGCCACGGCTACGACCTGATCCGCGCCGTGGGCGAGCTGGTTGGCGGCGACTACCAGCCCAGCCCCGGCACCATGTACCCCACGCTCAGCGTGCTGGTGGACATGGGCCATGTGACCGCCACCGAATCGGCGGGCGGCCGCAAGCAGTACGCCATCACGCCAGAAGGCCAGGCCGCACTGACCGAGCAGGATGCGGCGCTGCAGCAGCTGCTGACGCGCCTGTCCGACGGGCGCCGCCATGAACGGCACCAAAGGCCGGCGCAACTGGTACGCGCGCTGGAAAACTTCAAGACCGCCCTGCGCCTGAAGCTGGATGGCCGCCCCGGCGCGCCGGCTGCAGCGCTGACCGAAGCGCAGATCAAGGCGCTGGCCGCTGTGCTGGACCAGGCGGCGCTGCAGATCGAACAGGTCTGACGCCACATGCCCGCCGGCCGCATGGCCGCGCGGGCATCCGCCACATCCCGCTTATCGCGACCTCAGCCGACGGCAACCACCGTCGGCTTTTTTCTTTCCTGCCCGCCAGCGCCTGTGCGGGGCGGCCTGGCGGGTGCATGCGTCCACTCAAGAATTTACGGAGAATGTGGCTGCAGCGCCCTACTGCTGGACGCAGGCAGCTTCCCTTTTAGGAGCAAACGGCCGCACAAGGCCCGGCGCAAGCTGGTGCCCGACGGCGCATCAGCTGCCCCTGGGCTCGCGGTGCAGCGCGCAGATCTTGTTGCCCGCCGGGTCGCGCAGGTAGGCGATGTACAGGCGACCAGGCTTCTCGCCGCGCCAGCCGGGCGGGTCTTCGCAGACGGTGCCCCCATGCGCCAGGCCTGCGGCGTGAAAAGCGTCGGCCTGTTCTATGGTGGCCGCAGCAAAGCCGATGGTGCCGCCGTTGCCGTGCGTGGCGATTTCGCCGTTGATGGGTGTGGTGATCGAGAACGTGGTGCCACCGCCACGGTAAAAATAGCGGTAGTCGTTGGCAACGCCCGGCGCAATGCCCAGGGTGGCCAGCACGGCGTCGTAAAACTGGCGGGATTGCTCCAGGTCGGCGGCGCCGATCATGACGTGACTGAACACAGATAGTCTCCTCAGGTGGATGGATTTTGTGGTGCCCGGCACGCCCGCGACCGTGCGCGAACGCCTGGGCATCAGGCCATCGTACCTGCCGCCCCGCCCCGGGCGTGCGCGCCTTGACCTGTTGGCGACATGGCGCCTGAAGGCAGATAGCCATCGCGCGCGATCCACCTCGCGCGTTACTGACGCTATTCAACCAAATCAGGCCGCAGCGCAACACTGACGGTCGCAAGCAGCTACCCTATTGGTAGCAAACATCTTCATTCAACGCGGTCGTGTCAGCCGCGCCAGCGCAAAGCACACCCCCAGCGTGGGCAGTGCGGAGCCCCAGCCCGGCAGCAGTTTGGGCAACTGGTAGTACAGCACGATGCCGCCCAGCCACAGCGCCACCGGCACCCAGTGCACGGCGCTGGCGCGCTGCAATTGCGCCGGAATGTCCACCCCCAGCGCCAGGCGCCCCAGGATCACGCCGAACAGCGGCACAAAGACCGAGCTGAGCATCAGCAAGAACGGCTCCAGGCTGTGCATGGGCAGCACCAGCGCCAGCGCCGTGCAAAGCACCGCCACCACCAGGCCCCAGCGGCGCACCGTCATGCGTGGCCACAGGCTGTGGGCCGACACAGCGCCCGAATAGGTGTCGCCATAGGCGTTGTCCACCTCGTCGATCAGGATCAGCGACAGCGCGATCAAGCCGCCCTGCGCCAGCAGCAGCGCCGTCACCAGGTCCTGGCTGGGCAGCGTCAGCGCCACCAGCACGCCCAGTGAATAGCACCACATATTGGCCAGCGCATAGCCCAGCCAGGTGCCGCGCAGCGCGCTCTTGCCGCTGATGCCGTGGCGCGCATAGTCGGCCACCAGGGGCAGCCATGAAATAGGCATGGCGATCACCAGATCCAGCGCCGGCATCACCCCCATGCCGCCGGTGCCGGGGCGCTGCCAGATCTGTTGCAGGCCCTGCGCATTCGCCATCGACAAGAACTGCCACGACAGCCACAGCAGCGACAGCACCACCAGCGGCAGCGCCACGCGCGCGATCACCCGGCGCACCAGCTGCACCATCGAAGCGCTGATCAGCAGTGCCACCACGCCGCCCCACAGCAGCGTGGCCGCCACCGGCCACCAGGCCGCGCCCATCACGCCCGACTGGCGCCCAATGGCCACCGTGGCATCGCGCATCACCACCAATTCGAACGTGCCCCAGCCCAGCAGCTGCACGATGTTCAGCACGATCGGCAGACTGGCAAAGCGCCGCCCATAGACCGCGTGCATCAGCCCCGCACTGGCCAGGCCGCTGTCGCAGCCCAGCTTGGCCACCCAGCCCAGCAGTCCGGCGCCGATGACCGAGCCACACACGATCGCCAGCAGCGCCTGCTGCGTGCCCATGGCGGGCATCAGGAAGGCGCCCATCTGCATCACCAGCAGCCCCACGCCCAGGCTGAACCACAGCGAAGCGTGGTCGTGCCAGCGGAACACGCGCCGATCGGCCGGCAGGGGTGCCAGGGCTTCGTTGGAAGACGTTGAAACAGCGGTGCTCATGCGGCAGATTCCTTGCAGCGCGGCACAAGGAATCGCACGGCCACGCGGCGCAGGCGGCGTGGCGAATCGAGCGGGCTTCCCTGCGCGAGGATGACCTCAATCAGGTTCAAAGGGACTCTCTCAGCCCACGCACCCTGACCGGCGCGGGGCACCCCCAGCGAATGCCGCCTTCAGGCGGCGGCGCGATTGTGCCACGGGGGTTGCCAAGGCGCGCCCGGCCACGCACGCCAGGGTGGCATAGACCAAAACCCTATAAGCAAACTGCCAGATATTCGTTTCAGTTTGATTCCGTGCTGCCGATACTTGCCCCCTGCATCGCTCAGGCGGTGCCTGCCCTTCATGACGAACGAACATCCTTCCAGCCCCCATGGGCCTCTTATCGAGCTGCACCACGTCAGCAAGACCTATCGCCTGCGCGATGGCCAGCGGTTTGACGCGGTGCACCCGCTGTCGCTGCGCATCCAACGCGGCCAGGTGTTCGGCCTGGTCGGACAAAGTGGCGCGGGCAAATCCACGCTGCTGCGCCTGATCAACCTGCTGGAGCGGTCCGACGGCGGCAGCGTGCGCGTGGCCGGCCGCGACCTGCTGACGCTGGGGCGGCGCGATCTGCGCCAGGCCCGCCAGAGCATCGGCATGATCTTTCAGCAATTCAACCTGCTGCAAAACGCATCGGTCTACGACAACGTGGCATTTCCGCTGCGCGTGCACGGCCAACGCACGCGGGCCGAGATCGACGCGCGGGTGCGCGAATGCCTGGCCCTGGTGGGCCTGCAGGATAAGCACGACAGCTACCCCGCGCGCCTGTCGGGCGGGCAAAAGCAGCGCGTGGCGATTGCGCGCGCCCTGGCGCCGCGCCCCGATGTGCTGCTGTGCGACGAGCCCACATCGGCGCTGGACCCGGAAACCACCCGCTCGTTGCTGCAAACGCTGAAAGACATCAACGAACAGCTGGGCGTGACCATCGTCATCGTCACGCACGAGCTGCCCGTGGTCTACGCCCTGTGCACCCACGTGGCGGTGCTGGAAAAGGGCCATCTGGTCGAACAGTTCGCCATGGCCGACGTGCTGCAGCCACGCACCAGCGCGCTGGGGCAAGAGCTGGCCGAGGGCGAACGCCAACGCCAGTGGCAAGCCCAACGCGCCGCCACCCCAACCCCGTCGAAAGGCAAACCCGACGCGCCGTCCGCAGCCATTGCAGCGCCTGACGCGGCCAATTCCCTCACCCGTCGAGTGGCCTATGCCTGAGTCCTACATCGCCCTGCTGCCCGAGCTGTGGCTGGCCATCGGCCAGACCTTTCTGATGCTGGGCATTGGCCTGACGGCGGCGGTGCTGATCGGCGGCCCGCTTGGGGTGCTGCTGTTCCTGCTCAGCCCCGGGCAGTCGCTGGAACACCGGCCCACCTACCTGCTGCTGAGCTGGGTGGTGAACACCGTGCGCTCGTTCCCATTCATCATCCTGATGGTGGCCTTGGTGCCCTTCACGCGGCAGGTGGCCGGCACGTCGATCGGCCCGCTGGCGGCGGCGGTGCCGCTCTCGGTGGCGGCCATTCCCTACTTTGCGCGCCTGGTTGAACAAACCATTCGCGAGGTGCCGCGCGGCGTCATCGAAGCGGCGCACGCCATGGGCGCGTCCGAGCTGCAGATCGTATGGCGCGTGCTGGTGCTTGAAGCCCGCTCGGGCCTGACGCTGGCGCTCACCGTGCTGGCGGTCAGCTTCCTGTCGTACTCGGCCATTGCCGGTGTGGTGGGCGGCGGCGGCATTGGCGATCTGGCCATCCGCTACGGCTACTACCGCTTTGAAACCGACGTCATGTTGCTCACCGTGGCGCTGCTGATCGCCATCGTGCAGGTGATCCAGTTTGGCGGCAACGCCATCGCCCACCGGCTGGACAAGCGCTGATCCGCCCCTTTTTTCTTCCTCTCGTTTTCAACCTTTCTTTTCTATTCAGGAGCCCCCGTTCGCCATGTCTTCCATTCGTCGTCATCTGCTTGTCGGATCGCTGGCCGCTGCCGCGCTCCTGGGTTGGGGCTCTGTGGCGCACGCGCAGGCCAAGAAGGAACTCACCATCGGCACCACCGCCGGCTCCAACATCGAGGTGTTGCGCCGTGGCATTCAGCCCCAGCTGGAAAAGCAGGGCTACAAGATCAAGCTGGTCGAATTCAGCGACTACGTGCAGCCCAACCACGCGCTGGCCCAGGGCGCGCTGGACGCCAACTACTTCCAGCACATCATCTATCTGAAGAACTTCGCCGAGAAGAACAAGCTGGACCTGGTCGACCTGGTGCAAGGCCCCATCGCGCCGCTGGGCCTGTACTCGAAGAAACGCAAGTCGATCAACGAGCTGAAAGAAGGCGACCGCATCGCCGTGCCCAACGACCCCACCAACCTGGCACGCACCTTCGTGTTTCTGGAACAGTTTGGCCTGGTCAAGGCCAAGGCCGGTGTCGATCCGCTGAAAGTGACCGAGCGCGACATTGCCGAGAACCCCAAGAAGCTGAAATTCGTGCCGCTGGAAGCCGCCCTGCTGCCCCGCGCGCTGGAAGATACCGAGTTTTCGGTCATCAACGGCAACTTCGCCCTGTCCTCCGGGCTGAAGCTGACCGACGCCGTCGCCCTGGAAAAAACGCCCGACTACTACCTGCTGGTGGCCGCCGTGCGCAGCGCCGACAAAAACACGCCCTGGGCCAACGACCTGGCCGCAGCCTTCAAGACGCCGTTCTTCCGCGACGTGCTGGACAAGCACTTCCCGGGCTACGCGCGCCCCGCCAGCTTGCGCTGAGCCAAGGCGGCCCCATGGCAGCGCTGGCAGCCTTTGACGCAACCGGCCACTGGGTCGACACCTGGGCCTGCCCGAACCAGATCACCGCGCAACTGCAGCCCCTGGGCATCGACCACGGCCGCTGGCCGCTGCGTGACCTTGGCGACGGCAGCCTGACCGCCGTGCAAACGGCTTACGCGGTTGAACTGCAGGCGCTCAGCCAACGCCTGGTGGTGCGCAGCATGGACCGCGTGCAGCTGCGGCCCGGCCACCCCGGCTGGCCCGCGCTGCGCCAGCAGTTTCTGGCCGAACACACGCATGGCGATGCAGAGATCCGCTTCTTTCTGGGCGGCGCCGGCCTGTTCTACATCCGGCGTGCCGACGGCGGCGCGTTCGGCCTTTTGTGCGAGGCCACAGACTGGGTCGCCATCCCCGCCGGGGCCCGCCATTGGTTCGACGCTGGCGAGCAGCCCGACTTCGACGCGCTGCGGCTTTTCTCCACCGAACTTGGCTGGCAGGCCCAGCCCGTGCCCGATGCGCCCATCGGCCAATGGCCGCTGCTGGACGAATTCCGCACCCGGCTGCTGTCGCTCAGCGGCTTTCACGAGGGCTGACGCGCGCCCGCGCCCTGCCCCCGCGCGGCTTCAAGCGCCGCCCACGTGCTCCAGCGCAAACAGCGGCACCTGCGCCTGGCGGCTCAGCCACACGCCGCCGCCCAGCTCCAGCGCGTGCTCGGCCAGGCCGCGGCGGTACAGCTCGGCCCGGTGGCGAAACAGGCGGGCATCGGTCAGGTCTTCGTCGATGATGTCCTGCTCATAGTCCTCGCGCGACACCGCCTCCACGTACAGCGCCCCACGGCTCAGCCGCCCCAGGTTGGCCAGCGCACGGCGCAGGTCGGGCGGGCTGAGGTAGGGCAGCACGCCCTGGCAGATCACCAGGTCAAACGGCTCGCTGGCGGCATAGTCCACCACCGAACCCTGCTGCCAGCCATAGCGCTGGCAAAGGTAGTCGCTGATCTCCACCCCCTGGTAGCTGGCTTCGGGAAAGTGCCGCGCGATCAGCCCCTTCCACAAGCCGATGCCGCAGCCCACGTCCAGCACACGGCGCACCGGCACGCGCAGGTATTGCAGGTAGGCGCCCACAAAAGCGCCCAGGCGATCGACATGCGCCGGGTCGACCACGCTGGTCTTCTTGTCGAAGTAAAAGCGCTGGTAATAGGCTTCGTCGAACGTGGTGGCGGGGGCAGATTGCATGCAGGTGGCGAAGACGAAAGATGGATGACAAAGGCGACCGAGGGCGCGGCGTGCGCACGGGCCTGGCCCTGGGCGCATCTTATGAATGAAACAGGCCCCCAGCGCCCGTACAGCGGGCGCTGGCAGCTTCGGTATCGATAGCAGACAGCCAACCGAACCCGATGGCACCGCCCAGCCGCTGCGTGCGCGCACCATACCGCAGGCGCGCACCGCATCCCGCACGGCGCGCGCCTGCGCCCAATTCGGCGCGATGGCCCGCCCCGGCAGCAGCCCGGCCCCGCCATGCGGCGGCAGGGGCGGCACGCCCCCATTCAGTCAAAACTACAAATTAGATAGCTGCCAACGCCCACCCACCGGGCGCTAGCGCCGCTTTTTATTCAAAGTCACTGCCAGCCATGGCGCCCAGCTGCGCCGATCCGCACCCGGCTGCCTAAAGAAGAGGCACCGCCCGCCAGCCCAATGGCGGCGCCGCTTTCCGGACTTGTCCCAGAAGTTTTCAACAGCTCGGCCCACAGATGGCGGGCATAAGTGCGGCGGGCTGGCCGGCCATGCCCACCCGACAGGCAACACATCTCCATTCGCGATGCCTTCACGCGAATTTAGTGGGAAAATCGCCAAAAGACCTCTTGAACCAAGACGCCCACGTCGCCCACCGTGAAACTGACCGAACGCAGCTTTGCCCGCCGCATTGACCTGACCAGCCTGCAGCTGTTCGTGGCCGTGTGCGAAGCGGGCAGCATTGGCAAGGCGGCCGATCGCGAATTCATCGCCGCTTCGGCCGTCAGCAAGCGGCTGGCCGACCTGGAAGCCGCGCTGGGCACGCCGCTGCTGTACCGCCACGCGCGCGGGGTCGACCTGACGCCCGCTGGCCAAAGCCTGCTGCACCACGCGCGCAACGTGCTGTACGGCCTGGAAAAAATGCAGAGCGAACTGGGCGAATACGCCGACGGCGTGCGTGGCCACGTGCGCGTGCACGCCAGCATTTCGGCCATCGTGCAGTTCTTGCCGGACGACCTGGGCAGCTTTGTGCGCGCGCACCCGCAGGTCAAGATCGACCTGGAAGAGCACCTGTCGGGCGAGGTGGTGCGCGCGGTGCAGGAAGGCGCGGCCGACCTGGGCATTTGCAACGCCAGCGCCCTGCGCGCGGGCGTGGGCTCGGCCCTGCAGTCGCTGCCCTACCGGCACGATGATTTGGTGCTGGTTGTGCCCGCAGCGCACGCCCTGTCGTCGCAGGCAGCTATCAATTTTGTAGATTCCCTGGACTACGACCACGTCGGCCTGCACGCTGGCAGCTCGATCGCGCTGGCCATGCACCAGGCGGCGGCGCTGGCCGGGCGGGCGATTCGGCTGCGCATCCGCGTGACCGGGCTGGACGCCATGTGCCGCATGATCGACAACGGCCTGGGCGTGGGCGTGATGCCTGCGCGCGCCTTCGATCTGATGCGCGCAGCGGGCGCGCTGCACGCCGTGCGCCTGACCGACGACTGGGCGCGCCGCGACATCCGCCTGATTGCCCGCGATTTCAAAACCCTGCCCGTCACCGCGCGGGCGCTGGTCGATCACCTGCAGGCCGAACCGCCTGCGCTGGCGCAAGCCGCCTGAGGCTTGCCTTTCACCCATTCCAATTACCCACGAAGAACGAAGCCATGACCGCACGCACGTTGTACGACAAGCTTTGGGACGAACACGTCGTCCACACCGAAGAGGACGGCACCGCCATCCTCTACATCGACCGCCACCTGGTGCACGAAGTGACCAGCCCGCAAGCCTTTGAAGGCCTGCGCGACGCCGGCCGCAAGGTCTGGCGCATCAGCAGCGTGGTGGCCACGGCCGACCACAACACGCCCACCACCGGCTGGGAACGCGGCTACGACGGCATCGAAGACCCGATCAGCAAAGAGCAGATCACCACGCTGGACGCCAACATCACCGCCAATGGCGCGGCGGCGTTCTTCCCCTTCATGCACCAGCGCCAGGGCATCGTGCACGTGATCGGCCCGGAAAACGGCGCCACCCTGCCCGGCATGACGGTGGTGTGCGGCGACAGCCACACCAGCACGCACGGCGCCTTTGGCGCGCTGGCGCACGGCATTGGCACCAGCGAAGTCGAACACGTGCTGGCCACGCAAACCCTGCTGGCCAAGAAGGCCAAGAACCTGCTGATCCGCGTGAACGGCAAAGCCGCGCCCGGCGTGACGGCCAAGGACATCGTGCTGGCCATCATCGGCAAGATCGGCACGGCGGGCGGCACCGGCTACACCATCGAATTTGCCGGCGACGCGATCCGCGCGCTGAGCATGGAAGGCCGCATGACGGTGTGCAACATGGCCATTGAAGCCGGTGCGCGCGCCGGCCTGGTGGCGGTGGACGACAAGACCATCGACTACGTGAAAGGCCGCCTGCTGGCGCCCGGCACCGATTCGGTCAGCGGCAAGTTTGTCGGCGGCCCGGAATGGGACCAGGCCGCCGCGTACTGGCGCACCCTGTTCAGCGATGCCGATGCCAAGTTCGACACCGTGGTCGACCTGGACGCCGCGCAGATCGTGCCGCAGGTCACCTGGGGCACCAGCCCCGAGATGGTGCTGGGCATCGACGGCCGCGTGCCCGACCCCGACAAGGAAAAAGACGCCAGCAAGCGCGGCGCCATCGAACGCGCGCTGACCTACATGGGCCTGGAGCCGAACAAGGCGCTGAACGACATCGCCGTCGACAAGGTGTTCATCGGCAGCTGCACCAACAGCCGCATCGAAGACATGCGCGAAGCCGCAGCCATGGTCAAGAAGCTGGGGCAGAAAGTGGCCGGCAACGTGAAACAGGCGCTGGTGGTGCCGGGCTCTGGCCTGGTCAAGAAGCAGGCCGAGGCCGAAGGCCTGGACAAGATCTTCACCGCCGCCGGCTTTGAATGGCGCGAACCCGGCTGCAGCATGTGCCTGGCCATGAACGCCGACCGGCTGGAGCCGGGCGAGCGCTGCGCCAGCACCAGCAACCGCAACTTTGAAGGCCGCCAGGGCAATGGCGGGCGCACCCACCTGGTCAGCCCCGCCATGGCGGCGGCGGCGGCCGTGCACGGGCACTTCGTCGACGTTCGGCGTTTTGTCTGACGCACAAACCACCGGGGAATTTGATACGCTGAAGGCCTGTGTACTATTTATTACAAGGAGCTTCTCATGCAACGCATTCTTCCCCTGGTGCTCGTTTCTGCCGTGGTCGCACTGGGCGGCTGTGGCAACACCTGGCAAGGCGCCAAGTCGGATACCAAGCACAACGCTGACACCGTGACCAACGCGGTGGGTACCGGTCTGGACAAAGCCGGCGACGGCCTGAACAAGGCCGGCGAAAAGGTCAAAGAAGTAGGCAAATAAGCCACTGTGAGCAGCGCACCCACCTCGGGTGCGCGCAGGGTGGCGATCGGAATCAACATGGACAAATTCACCGTACACCAGGGCCTGGTGGCCCCCATGGATCGCGAGAACGTCGACACCGACGCCATCATCCCCAAGCAATTCCTCAAGTCGATCAAGAAAACGGGCTTTGGCCCCAACCTGTTCGACGAATGGCGCTATCTGGACAAAGGCGAGCCCGGCATGGACCCGGCCAGCCGCAAGCCCAACCCCGATTTCGTGCTGAACCAGCCGCGCTACGCGGGCGCCAGCGTGCTGATCGCGCGCAAGAATTTCGGCTGCGGCTCCAGCCGCGAACACGCGCCCTGGGCGCTGCAGCAATACGGCTTTCGCGCCATTCTGGCGCCCAGCTTTGCCGACATCTTCTTCAACAACTGCTTCAAGAACGGCGTGCTGCCGATCGTCTTGCCCGACAACGTGATCGCCAAGCTGTTCGACGAAGTGGCGGCCTTCCCCGGCTATGAGCTGACGGTGGATCTGGAGCGCCAGGTCATCGTCAAGCCCGACGGCACCGAGATCGCCTTCGACGTGCAGCCCTTCCGCAAATACTGCCTGCTGAACGGCTTTGACGACATCGGCCTGACGCTGCGCCAGCAAGACAAGATCAAGGCCTATGAGGCCAACCGCCTGGCCGCCAAGCCTTGGTTGGCGCATACCTTGTGACATCCCCCTGAGCCGCTGACGCGGCTTCCCCCTTCTTTGCCGCTGACGCGGGAAGGGGGACAACGCCAGTGCCCGGTGCAAGCCCGGGCACGGCGTTCGTTGGGTGGTTGTGCCACGGTGGTTCTTGTGCGCCAGTGCTATCGGCTGGCTCACCTCTTCATTCCAGGTTCTTAGTTAAATCTGGCTCCAGCGCTACTGGGATGGGCGCGGGCAGCTACCAAAAGAGAAGCAATCAACATGAAAATCGCAGTTCTTCCGGGTGATGGCATTGGCCCTGAAATCACGGCCGAGGCCGTCAAGGTGCTGAATGCGCTGGACTTGAAGTTCGAGATGGAACAAGCCCCGGTGGGCGGCGCGGCGTATGAGGCCAGCGGCCATCCGCTCCCACCGGCCACGCTGAACCTGGCCAAGCAAGCCGACGCGATTCTGTTTGGCGCCGTGGGCGACTGGAAGTACGACACGCTGGACCGCCCGCTGCGGCCCGAGCAAGCCATTCTGGGCCTGCGCAAAGAGCTGGGCCTGTTTGCCAACTTCCGCCCCGCCATCTGCTATGAGCAACTGGTGAACGCCTCCAGCCTGAAGCCCGAGCTGGTGGCCGGGCTGGACATCCTCATCATCCGCGAGCTGACGGGCGACATCTACTTTGGCCAGCCGCGCGGGCGCCGCACCGCGACCGACGGGCACTTTCCCGGTGCCGAAGAAGCCTTTGACACCATGCGCTATTCGCGCCCCGAGATCGAACGCATTGCCCACGTGGCCTTCCAGGCCGCGCAAAAGCGCAACAAGAAAGTCACCAGCGTCGACAAGGCCAACGTGCTGGAAACCTTCCAGTTCTGGAAAGACGTGGTCAGCGAAGTCGCCAAGCAATACCCCGACGTGCAGCTGGACCACATGTACGTCGACAACGCCGCCATGCAGCTGGTGAAGGCGCCCAAGGCGTTCGACGTGATCGTCACCGGCAACATGTTCGGCGACATCCTGAGCGACGAGGCGTCGATGCTCACCGGCTCGATCGGCATGCTGCCCAGCGCCAGCCTGAACGACCAGAAGCAAGGCCTGTACGAACCCAGCCACGGCAGCGCCCCCGACATCGCCGGCAAAGGCGTGGCCAACCCGCTGGCCACCATCCTGAGCGCCGCGATGATGCTGCGCTTCAGCCTGAACCAGCCCGAAGCGGCCGACCGCATCGAAAGTGCCGTCAAGGCCGTGCTGGCCCAGGGCTTGCGCACGCCCGATATCTACAGCGAAGGCACGACCAAGGTCGGCACGCGCGAGATGGGCGATGCGGTGCTGAAGGCGCTGAAGTAAGCCCTGCGCAACCCACCGCGGCAACGGGCCGTGCGGCCAACACCGCCCGCCCCTGCCCGCCCCCATGGAAAGCCTGCCTGTGGTGACACGGGCAGGCTTTCGGTCTTTGGCGAATCAATTATTAATAAAAATGGCTGTTAGCGCCCGTCAAATGGGCACCAACAGCTTCTTTATTGATAGCAATACTGGGTTGACGCGGCGCCTGCGCCAATCACCTGGCCTGCGCGCATGCGGCGCGCGACATGGTGCGCGCCAGCGCTGCAGCCCAGCCCTTCAGTAGCGGTTCGGCACGTGCATTTCGGCCGGCACCGGGTGGCGGGTGTAGTCGGCGTGGTGCACGCGCGCGGGCAGCACCACTTCGGCGTGCGGCACCACTTCGTAGGGCATTTGCTCCAGCAGGTGGCTGATGCAGTTCAGGCGGGCTTTCTTCTTGTCCACCGCTTCCACGATCCACCAAGGCGCTTCGGGGATGTGGGTGCGCTCCAGCATCGCTTCCTTGGCCTTGGTGTAGGCCTCCCAGCGGCTGCGCGCCTCCACGTCCATCGGGCTCAGCTTCCACTGCTTGAGCGGATCATGGATGCGCGCCATGAAGCGTGAGGCCTGCTCGTCGTCGGTGATCGAAAACCAGTACTTGACCAGCCGAATGCCCGAACGCACCAGCATGCGTTCGAACTCGGGCACCGAGCGGAAGAACTCTTCGTACTGATCGTCGGTGCAAAAACCCATGACCCGTTCGACCCCGGCGCGGTTGTACCAGCTGCGGTCGAACAGCACCATCTCGCCGCCAGCGGGCAGGTGCGACACGTAGCGCTGGAAGTACCACTGCGTCCGCTCGCGGTCGTTGGGCGCGGGCAGCGCGGCCACGCGGCACACGCGCGGGTTCAGCCGCTGGGTGATGCGCTTGATGACACCGCCTTTGCCGGCCGAATCGCGGCCTTCAAAGATGACGACGACCTTTTCCTTGGTGTGTTGCACCCAGTCCTGCAGCTTGACCAGCTCGCCCTGCAGGCGCAGCAGCTCACGGAAGTAGGCCTGGCGGCTCAGCGTGCCTTCGGCGGGCGCATCGCCAATGTCCTGCAGCCCCAAGGATTCGAGAAAGCCGCCATCCGCCAGGCGGTTGTCGTCAATCTCCTGCTCCAGCTCTTCGTCGTAGCTGTCGATCAGGTCGCGCTCAATCTTGCGCATCAAGGTGTCGTGGTGGCTGGCAAGGGTTCGTTCGGTCATAAGAAAAACAAGTCGGTCAAAGAAATCTTGATCCGAACAATGCCGTTGCTTCGTGACAGGTACGTGACGACACACGTCACATCGGGCAGCAAGCCGGCGGACGAATGTCTGTGGGACGCCCCGCATATTTCTGTCGTCGAATTGTCATTCCACGAACCTAAGCTGCGCGGCAGTGGAATAGCTCTCGCATTGCACTTGGCGCCCTGCACGACAGGGTCACAGCACACCCACCCGAACCACCGCCTGCGCGGCGACCGGCGGTGGCCGCTGTCCATCTTCAACCAATACAAGAGCAGATATGGAAATCGACATCTTCAAAGAATTGCTGGTGCCCGTGGTCGGAGGGCTTGGGCTGTTCATGCTGGGCCTGGAATTCATGTCCATCGGCATCAACAACCTGGCCGCCAACAAGATGCGCGCCTGGCTGGCCAAAATTGCCGGCACGCCCATCAAGGGTTTGGCCGCCGGCACGGTGATCACCGGGGTGCTGCAGTCCAGCACGGCCATGACGGTGATGGTGGTGGGCCTGGTCAACGCGGGCGTGGTGGGCTTGCGGCCGGCCATCAGCGTGATCATGGGCGCCAACATCGGCACCACGCTGGGCAACGGCCTGATCGCCTTGCCGCTGGGGCCGCTGGGGTTGATCTGCGCGGGCGTGTTCGCACTGGTCTACGTGTTCGGCAAGACCGACAAGACCAAGAACATCGCGCTGGCCATCGTCGGCTTTTCGCTGATCTTCTATGGCCTGAACCTGCTGACCGGCGGCCTGAAGCCGCTGCGCAACATGCCCGAGGTGATGGAAGTGATCTCCGGCCTGCGCGCCAGCACCTACGCCGGCCTGGCCGTGTGCGTGCTGACGGCGGCGTTCATCACCGCGATGATCCACTCGTCGTCGGCCACCGTCGGCATCGTCATGGGCCTGGGTGCGGCGGGCATTCTGGATTGGCAGACCGCCGTCGCCTTCTCGCTGGGGGCTGATCTGGGCACCACCGTCACATCGTGGATGGCCTCGCTCAACCTGTCGAAGAACGCCAAGCGCGCGGCCTACGCCCACATCTCGTTCAACTTCCTGGGGGTGGCGGTGATGTTCCCGCTGTTCTTCCTGTCGATGGACATCCTGCAATGGGGCATGGCCCTGTTCGGCATGGATGTGGCCACGGCGGTCACCGTGGACGGCAAGGAAACCTTCCCGCTGGTGCCCGTGGCCGTGGGCTTGTATTCGATTGGCTTCAACATCTTCAACACGGCCTTGATGTTCCCCTTCATCGGCGTGTTTGACCGCGTGCTGTCGCGCATTGGTGCCACGCAAGCCGACGAGGAAGACTACGCCATGCCACGCCACCTGGACCGTGGCGCCCTGGGCAACTTCGATTCGGGCGTGACCGCCGTGGCCAAGGAACTCAGCCGCTACACGCAAGGCGCCAGCCTGATGCTGCAGGCCGCACGCGGCGACGAAACCGCGCTGAAGAACTCGGGCGAGCACCAGCTGGCGCTGGACACGCTGAGCCAGGAAATCCGCGCCTACACTGCGCAGCTGTTCAAGAACGATCTGACGCCCAACCAGACCAATCTGCTGGCCAGCCTGATCGAGGAAGAAGACTTCTCGGCCAGCCTGACCGAAGCGCTGTCGCAGATCACCCGCCGTGTCGAGCGCCAGATCTTCTCGGCCAACGGACAGGCCATCGTCAGCGCGATGCTCGACATCGTCGAGCCCGCCGTGCAGCACGGCCCGCAAGGCGTTTACCTGCCCCAGGCGCATGCAACGCAAATTGCCGCGCTGCGCGAACGCAGCCTGCAAGCCGACCAGCAACTGGGCTGGGATGAGCGCGGCGCCATCCTGACGCTGCTGGGCAGCGCCGAGCGCGTGCTGGGCCTGGTGCAGCGCATCGACGACGAGCGCAAATCGGTCTCGCGCGAATTACGCGCCGGCACCAGCGCGGCCACCGGCCTGCCGCCGGTCATGGTGGCCAACCCGGCCTGACCGCCATGCAGCAAACACTTTCCCCCAACCCCGCTGCGCGGCGGCGCCTGTTGCGTGCCATGGGCGCGACGGCGGCGACGCTGGCCACCGCGCCGATGGCCTGGGCCCAGGTTCAGGACGAGTTTGGCCGCGCCCCGCTGAAGGGCGCAGGTTCCACGTTTGTCTATCCGCTGATGGTGCAGTGGATCAAGGAAAACCGCGCGCACACGGCGGGCGCTGATTTCAAGGCCGGCAACGCGGGCCTGGACGGCGACCTGCTGGGTGCCCAGGTGCTGGACTACGAGCCGGTGGGCTCGCTGGCCGGCCTGCAGCGCCTGCGCGCCAAGGCGGTCGACTTTGCGCTGAGCGAGTTGCCGCTGTCGGCACGCACCTTGAAAGACCAGGGCCTGATTCAGCTGCCCGTGGTGCTGGGCAGCGTGGCCATCGTGGCCAACCTGCCCGGCTTGCAGCAGCCCCTGCGGCTGGACGGCGCCACGGTGGCTGCCGTCTACCTGGGTCAGATCAAGAAGTGGAACGACCCCGCGCTGCTGGCGCTGAACCCCGGCGCGGCCCTGCCCGACGCCGACATCCAACCGCTGGTGCGCACCGAGGGATCGGGCACCACCTACACCGTGACCAGCTTTCTGGCGACGCAGGTGCCCACCTGGCGCGACGTGGTGGGTGTGGACGCCGTGGTCAGCTGGCCCATGGGGCACGGGGTGCGTGGCAGCTCGGGCATGGCGCAGGCCTTGCGGTCAACGCCGTTCAGCCTGGGTTATCTGGATGCCGTGCAGGCGCAGGCCACGGGCCTCAACCTGGCGGCGCTGAAGAACCGTGCCGGCGCCTTCGTCACGCCATCTGCCGCATCCGTGGCGGCGGCCGCGCAATCGGCCGATTGGCAGGGCTGGCAACAGCGCAAGGACGGCGACAGCCTGCCCTTGATCAACGCGCAAGGGGCAGGCAGCTACCCGGTGATCGCCTCTGTGCTGGCGGTGTTGCCCCACGCCACCCGCACGCGTGCCCACCTGCGCGCCCGCACCTTCCTGCAATGGGCCTTGCAAAACGGGCAGCCGGTGGCGCAGCGCCTGGGCTATGTGCCGCTGCCGGCCAGCGCTGCGCAGCAGGTTCGCGCGGCTTTGTCGGCCAAGACCTGACGGCGGCTTTATTGCGGCCTGATGAGGGCGCACCGTTTCAGCGCTGGGCTGTGAACGGTACGCTTTCTTTTTTGGGCGAAAGTGGGCGCCGCTGGGGTTGGCCGGGCTTGCCCCATCCGCGCCCAACACGCATGCCACAAAGCCGGTGACGCGCCCATCCGCCGGGCTGCTTCGCTGGCGTTTACACCGCCACCCGAACTGCGCGCAGCTTGCGCGAGAAATCACTCAGCGCCGCAATGCCACTGGCTTCGGCCCGCTGACACCAGGCCTGCAGATCGGCCACCAGCTGCTCGCGCGTGCGGCCGGTGTTCAGCCACAGCTGGCGCAGTTCTTCGCGCATGGTGACCATCTGGTCCAGCACGGGATAGGTAGCACGCGCTTCGGCCAATTCGGCCACGGCGGTGGCGGGCACCTTGTCGGCGTCGCGGTGCAGCCAGCGGCGGGCAGCCTGCAGGGCGCGGCTGGGGCTGGCGGACTGGGTTTGCTGGGCCAGCACCTCGCGCATGTGGCGGGCGTAGCGCGCCATCACCTCGTAGCGGTGGGCAATCAGCGCCTCCAGCGTTTTTTCATCGGCCAGCGGGCGGACTTCGCCGTAGGCCAGGCGCGGCGGGGTCTTCTTGGCCTTGGCCAGGCCAAGCACGCTGAGCAAGCGGATGTACGCCCAGCCCACGTCAAATTCGTAAGGCTTGACCGAGAACTTGGCCGACGTGGGGTAGGTGTGGTGGTTGTTGTGCAGCTCTTCGCCGCCAATCAGAATGCCCCAGGGCGTCAGGTTGGTCGAGGCGTCCTGCGCCTCAAAATTGCGGTAGCCCCAGAAGTGCCCCACGCCGTTGACCACGCCCGCCGCCCAGAACGGAATCCAGGCCATCTGCATGGCCCACAGCGCAGCGCCCAGTGCGCCGAACAGCGCCACATTCAGCACCAGCATCAGGCTGACGCCCAATACGGGAAAGCGGCTGTAGAGCTGCCTTTCCACCGCGTCGTTCGGCGTGCCGTGGCCAAACTTCTTCATCGTCTCGGCGTTCTTCGCCTCGGTGCGGTACAGCTCGGCGCCCTGCCACAGCACCTTGCGGATGCCGTGGATCTGCGGGCTGTGCGGATCTTCGGCCTGTTCGCATTTGGCGTGGTGCTTGCGGTGGATGGCCGTCCACTGCAGCGTGGTCATGCCGGTGGTCATCCACAGCCAGAAGCGAAAGAAGTGCTGCAGCGCGGGGTGCAGGTCCAGCGCGCGGTGCGCCGAATGGCGGTGCAGGTACAGCGTGACGCTGACGATGGTGATGTGCGTCATCACCAGCCCGATCAACAGCATCTGCCACCAAGCCAGGTCAAGCAGGCCACCATTCAGCCAGCCCAGCATGGCAGCGACCGGCGGCAAAGCAAACAAATCCAGCATGTAAGGCACCTTTATCAAGCCCAGCCACAGCGTACAGCAGCGGCCCGCTGCTGCAGCCTGGGTTGGACGCCGACCGGGCGCGAAGGTTCGTCAGATGCCCAAGTTTCTGGCAGCTTGACGGCCCAGCCGGTCACGCTTTGGCACGTGCGCAATCGCCTGTTGCATGCAGCCACGCATTGCGTGCCCCGTTGCGCGCCCGTGCCCGCCAGCACGTACCGGACTGCGCCCGGTGTTCCCTGGTGTTAATTACGCGCGGCGCTGCCACACGGCGGCAAAAAACCCGTCCGTGCCATGGCGGTGCGGCCACAGGCGCAGAAAGCGCCCCGCGGTTTCGCCTTCGGCGGGCGAGCACAGCGCCGCCGCGTTCGGCACCTTCAACTCGTCCAGCAGCACGGCCCCCGACATCGGCTCGAAATCCGGGTGCGCTGCGCCAAAGGCTTCGGCAATGCCTTCGTTCTCTTGCGGCAGCACGCTGCAGGTGGCGTAGACCAGCCGCCCGCCGGGTTTGACCAGGCGGCTGGCGCTGGTCAGGATGGCCTGCTGCTTGACGGCCAGCTCCTGCACATCCTCCATCGACTGGCGCCATTTCAGATCGGGGTTGCGGCGCAGCGTGCCCAGCCCGGTGCAGGGCGCGTCGACCAGCACGCGGTCCATCTTGCCGGCCAGGCGCTTGATGCGTTCGTCGCGCTCATGCGCGATGGCCACGGGGTGCACGTTGGACAGGCCGCTGCGCGCCAGGCGCGGCTTGAGCGCGGCCAGCCGGTGCGCCGACACGTCAAACGCATACAAGCGCCCGGTGCTGCGCATGCTGGCGCCAATCGCCAGGGTTTTGCCGCCGGCCCCGGCGCAGAAATCCGCCACCATTTCGCCGCGCTTGGCGTCGACCAGCAGCGCCAGCAGTTGCGAGCCTTCGTCCTGCACTTCCAGCGCGCCTTCGGTGAACAGCGCCAGCTTTTGCAGCTGCGGCTTGCCGTGCACGCGCAGGCCCCAGGGCGAATGCGGCGTTGCTTCGGATTGAATAGCTTCCTTCGCAAGCCCCGCCTGCGCTTCAGGCCGTTTTGCCTTCAAGGCATTGACGCGCAGATCGAGCGGTGCCAGCGTCAGCAGGCTGGCGGCCAGCGCATCGAATTCGTCGCCCACCTGGGCGCGCAGCGGCTCGACCAGCCAGGTCGGCAGGTTGTGCACATGCTCGGGGCGCAAGTCCTGCGGCGTGACCGCATGGCTGGCTTCCAGCCAGGTCTTTTCCTGCGGGCTGAGCGCGGCGCCAAGAAAATCGCGCGAACCGTGAAAGCCCAGAATGGCCATCCGCCGTTCGCGCGCGCCGCTGCCCGGGCGCGCCAGAAATTCATACAGGGGCTTGCGCCGCAGCACGGCGTAGGCGGTTTCGGCCAGCGTGGCGCGTTCACGCGGGCCAAGCGCGCGGTGTTCGCGAAAGAAGCGGGAGACCACGGCGTCGGCCGGATGGTCCAGGCGCAGGACCTGGCGCACCAGTTCGGTGGCGGTATTAAGCAAGGCGTTGGGATGCATTGGCGTTTCTCTCGACCTGTCAGAGGATGGCTTGGTGCGCCAATCAGTCGACCTTGATCTTGGCCTCGTCAATGACAACTTGGTAGCGCTGTGTTTCGGTCTTCATGAAAGCAGCAAAGGCCGCAGGATTGCGGTAATCGGCCGCGAAGCCTTGGCTCGCCAGTCGGCTCTGGACCTCAGGCTGAGCCAGGATTTTCTTCGCTGCCTGGTCCAGACGCTGCGCAACTGCTGGCGGCAGATTCGCCGGTGCCCAGAACCCGTACCAGCTGGAGAACTCGAAGTCCTTAAAGCCAGCCTCTCGCATGGTCGGCACGTCGGGCAGCAGCGGGCTGCGGGCAGCCCCCGTCACGGCCAAGGCCTTGACCTTGCCGCTCTTTATCAGTGGCAACGCGGTCAGCATCGCATCCATCTTGGCCTGGACCACGCCGCCCATCAAATCTTGCAAGGCTGGCGCCCCACCTTTGTAGAGAACGATCGGAATGTCCGTGCGCCCGATCTCGTGCAAGAAGTACGCAGAGGCCAAGTGGTCCGCCGCGCCGAAGCCGCCCGTGGCAAAACTGATCTTGTCTGACGTAGATTTGACTTCCTTGGCGAATTCGGGGGCCGTATTCGCCTTGACCAACGGGTTGACCAGGAATGCCAGTGGCCCTTGGGCCAGCAGGCTAATGGGGGTGAAATCCTTGAAGGCGTCGTACTTGATGCTGGTCTTGTACAGCAGCGGATTGATGGAGTGCAACGACGCGTTGATGTAGAGCGTGTAGCCGTCGGGCGCAGACCGCGCGACATGCGCCGCACCGATCATGCTGGATGCGCCGGCACGGTTCTCGACCACCACGTTTTGCCCTAACTCGTCCTTAAGTTTATCGGCGAACATTCGTGCCACACCATCGACCGGGCCGCCGGGCTGATGAGGCACGACAATGGTGATGGGTCGCGTCGGGTAGCTGCCGTCTGCCCCCACAGCCGTCAGCGGCAGGCCAGAGGCCATAACAGTGAACGCAGCAGCCCCCAAGATGGAACGTCGATCAATTCGCATGGTTTGCTTTCGTTGTAAGTTGGTGAATCAGATGGCGTTCAGCTCGGGCGACTTCCAGCCGTACTTTTTATCCAGTTCCAGTTCGCGAACGACACGCAGCCCTTTCAAGAGCGCTTCACCTTCCAGTCTGCGAAGGGGTCTGCGCAACTCCCCTGCCGGAAGCCCGACAGCGCGCATCAACGACTTGATGGCCACAGGATTGATCGCTGAATAGGAAAAATGGAGCATCGGCAGCATTCGCAGATAGGTTTCACGAAAGCTCACGGACTCGGCGGGCGTTTTCCAGGGACGCGACATCACCGCCATCTCTGCAGGCGCGATGTTGCCTGTCATGTTGGCCGTGCCGTGTCCGCCCAAACTCATGGTCGGAACCACCAAGCCCAGATTGGGCGAGTCGCAGCACATCACTGCCACATCCGGGCGGCCAGCCAAGACCTGAGCTACTTGCCCCACGCGAGTAGTCGACTCTTTGTGCACCACGTAGTTTGGGTGTTTGAAGATGCGCAGCAGCTGATCCCAATGAAGGTCCGATTTGACTCGGGGCGGATTGTTATAGATCCCCAGCGGAAGATCTGTGGCATCCGCGACTTCCAGAAAGTAGGTCTCGATATCCGCCTCTGACGCGCAGATATAGGCCGGCGCAGCCAGAATAGCCCCATCTGCACCGTTGGCGTGCGCGAACTTCAGATAATCGATGGTTGTGGCGGTGTTGTTACCAGTACAGCCATAGAAAAACTTGGATTTACCAGTCTTCATCTTTGCCGTCTCCACGATGACCTGTTGGCGCTCTTGCGGCGACAACATGGACACCTCGCCTGTGGAACCCATGAACAGAATCGCGCTGGTGCCGTTGTCTTCGTGAAACTTGGTCAGCGTGCGAAATCCTTCGAAATCCACGCTGCCGTCTTGGTTGAAGGGCGTAATCAGCGCGACGAACGAACCTTCGATTTTCAGCTTACTCATGGTGCGTTGAATGTGTTCAGGTGAGGGGCTAGATTGGCGAATCGACAGATTATGGCGTGCAGTCCTGCGCCGCCGCGCCGCCGCGCCGTCGGTAGCAGACAGTACACGCCTGCAAAGGGATAGAGCCAGCGCCACTGACTGTAGAAAGATATCTAAACAATAGGCTGAACCGCTTATCTGTATTGAGCCGTTCGCTCGATTTTTTGAAGCAAACTTTCAATGACCCGTGGGTAGACCAAGTGCTCCTGCGTCTGCACGCGCGCGGCCAGCGTTTCGGCCGTGTCGTCCGCCAGCACCGGCACCGCCGCCTGGGCCAGGATGGCGCCGCTGTCCAGCTCCTGCGTGACGCGATGCACCGTGGCGCCCGCGATCTTGCAGCCTTCGTCGATGGCGCGCTGGTGCGTGTGCAGGCCAGGAAAAGCCGGCAGCAGGCTGGGGTGGATGTTGATCAGCCGCCCGCTGTAGTGGGCGACGAATTCGGGGGTCAGCACGCGCATGAAACCGGCCAGCACCACCAGCGCGGGCTGGCCCGCGGGGTCGTGCGCGTCGATGGCCTGGCGCAGCGCCGCGTCGAAGCTGGGCCGGTCGGCATAGGTCTGGTGGTCGACCACCGCCGTGGCGATGCCCGCCGCCTGCGCCAGCGCCAGGCCGCGCGCGGCGGGGCGGTTGCTGATCACGGCGGCGATGCGGGCGCCGAATCGTTCGCCCCAGCGGTCGCGCTGGGCGGCGCGCACGATGGCCGCCATGTTGCTGCCAGCGCCAGAAATCAAGATCACGATGTGCTTCATGGAGCCGGGGATTATCCCGTAGCCACCCCCGCGCGCCGGGCACGCCCCGCCGCCCTCGCTATGCTTGCCGTATGACCTTGCCCAGACCCCTGACACCGATCGAGCTGCGCGTGCTTGGCACCTTGCTGGAAAAAGCGCGCACCGTGCCCGACACCTACCCCTTGTCGCTCAACCTGGTGGTGACCGGCTGCAACCAGAAAACCAGCCGCGAGCCGGTGATGAACGTGAGCGAAGCCCAGGTGCAAGAGACCCTGGACGACCTGAAGGCACTGAGCCTGGCGATCGAATCGCACGGCAGCCGCGTTGCCAAGTACGAACACAACCTGCAGCGCGTGCTGCACGTGCCCGACCAGTCCGCCGTGCTGCTGGGGCTGCTGATGCTGCGCGGCCCGCAAACCGCGGGCGAGCTGCGCATCAACGCCGACCGCTGGCACCGCTTTGCCGACATTTCTTCGGTGGAAGGCTTTCTGAACGAGCTGGCCGAGCGGCCCGCCGACAAGGGTGGCCCGCTGGTCGTGCTGCTGCCCCGCGCGCCCGGCGCCCGGGAAGCGCGCTGGGCGCACCTGTTGGCTGGCCCGATCGACGTGGACGCTATACAAACAGAAGCTGCCATCGCAGGTACAGCGGGCGCTGGTGGCCAGTTTGACCGGATTTCTGCATTGGAAGCCGAAGTCGCCACCCTGCGTGAAACCGTGGCACGCCTGTGCGCCGAATTGGGCGTGTCGCCTGCGCAACCAGTACCCGCCGGGGGCCATGCTAAAAACGACGAATCACCGGAGACAAACTGATGGATCTTGCGTTTACCCCCGAAGAGTTGAAGTTTCGCGACGAAATCAAAACCTGGATCAAAGCCCATCTGCCGGCAGACATTGCCGACAAGGTGCACCGGGCGCAGCGCCTGTCGCGCGACGACATGCAGCGCTGGGCCAAGATCCTGGGCAAGCAGGGCTGGCTGGGCTACGGTTGGCCCAAGCAGTTTGGCGGCCCGGGCTGGACGGCGGTGCAAAAACACCTGTTCGAAGAAGAATGCGCCATGGCCGGCGCGCCGCGCATCGTGCCCTTTGGCCCGGTGATGGTGGCGCCAGTGATCATGGCCTATGGCACGCCCGAGCAGCAACAGCGCTTTCTGCCCGGCATCGCCAGCGGCGAGGTGTGGTGGAGCCAGGGCTACAGCGAACCGGGATCGGGCTCTGACCTGGCATCGGTCCGCACCAAGGCCGAACGCCAGGGCGACCAATACATCGTCAACGGCCAGAAGACCTGGACCACGCTGGGCCAGTACGGCGAATGGATGTTCAACCTGGTGCGCACCAGCTCCGAAGGCAAGCCGCAGACGGGCATCAGCTTTCTGCTGATCGACATGAAGTCGCCCGGCGTCAGCGTGCGCCCGATCAAGCTGCTGGACGGCGATGCCGAGGTCAACGACGTGTTCTTCGACAACGTCGAAGTGCCGGTGGAAAACCTGATCGGCGAAGAAAACAAGGGCTGGACCTACGCCAAGCACCTGCTGAGCCACGAACGCACCAACATCGCCGACGTGAACCGCGCCAAGCGCGAGCTGGAACACCTGAAACGCATCGCCCAAACCGAAGGCGTGTACGACGACCAGCGCTTTCGCGACCAGATCGCCCTGCTGGAAGTGGACGTGGTGGCGCTTGAAATGCTGGTGCTGCGCGTGCTGTCGGCCGAGAAAAGCGGCAAGAACTCACTCGATATCGCGGGCCTGCTGAAGATCAAGGGCAGCGAAATCCAGCAGCGCTACACCGAGCTGATGATGCTGGCCGCCGGCCCGTACAGCCTGCCCTTCATCCATGAAGCGATGGAAGCCGGCTGGCAGGGCGACCAGGCCGCCGCCGCCGCGCTGCAGGGCTTTCCGGGTGGCGAAGTGGGCAATGCCACGCTGGCGTCCACCTACTTCAACTACCGCAAGACCACCATTTACGGTGGCTCCAACGAAGTGCAGCGCAACATCGTTGCGCAAACGGTGCTGGGATGACACCCCCTGAGTCGCCTTTGGCGCCTCGCCCCTCGCTCTTTGGGAGCGGGACAACGCCAGTGCCCGGCGCAGGTCCGGCCACGGCGTTGGTTGGCACGCGCCGCCGCATCATCTGAACAGTATTGGAGACGAACACCATGGACTTCGATTTCACCGACGACCAACAGGCCCTGCGCGACGCCGTCGCCAAATGGGTGGAAAAAGGCTACGACTTCGAGCGGCGCCAGCACATCGTGGCGGCCGGCGGCTTTGACCGCGCCACCTATGGCGAACTGGCCGAGCTGGGCCTGACGGGCATCTTCGTCAGCGAAGACCACGGCGGCCTGGGCATGGGCCCGGTGGAAGCCATGGTGGTGCTGGAAGAGCTGGGCAAGGGCATCGTGATGGAGCCGGTCGCCCAGGCTTTCGTGACCAGTGCGGTCATCGGCGCCTACGGCAGCGACGCGGTCAAATCCCAATGGCTGCCCAGGATTGCCAGCGGCGAAGCCCTGGTGGTGCTGGCGCAGCAAGAGCGCAAGGCCCGCTACCGCCTGGATGTTTGCGACGCAAAAGCCGCCGCAGCGGGCGATGGGTATGCGCTGACAGCTATTAAAAACATAGTTCCCGCTGGCGACCAGGCGGATGCGTTTGTCGTGCCGGCCCAACTGAATGGCAAGCCGGCGCTGTTCCTGGTCGAGCGCGCCGCCCAAGGCGTGCATACGCGCGGCTACCTGACGCAGGACGAATCGCGCGCTGCCGATGTGCAGCTGGACAACGCCCCCGCCACCCTGATCACCACCGATGGCCTGGCAGCCCTGGCCTACGCGGTCGATGTCGGCATTGCCTGCGCCTGTGCCGAAGGCGTGGGCACGATGGAGCGCTTTCTGGCCATGACCGTGGAATACATGAACCAGCGCAAGCAGTTCGGCGTGACCATCGCCAGCTTTCAGGCGCTGCGCCACCGCGTGGCCGATATGAAGATGCAGCTGGAACTGGCGCGCAGCATGAGCTATTACGCCACGCTGAAGCTGGGCGCCGACGAGGCCGAACGCCGCCAGGCGCTGTCGCGCGCCAAGGTGCAACTGGGCCAGTCGATGCGCTATGTGAGCCAGGAGGGCGTGCAACTGCACGGCGGCATTGGCGTGACGGACGAATACGCCGGCAGCCACTACTTCAAGCGCCTGACGCAGCTGGAAATGACCTACGGCGACACCTTGCACCACCTGGGCGAGGTGAGCGAACGCATGACCGAATCGGCGGGCGTGTTTGCCTGACGCCCAGGCGCCTGCGCCCAACGCGGCGCAGCCCGCGCCGCCCACAAAAAAAGCGCCCCATGGGGCGCTTTTTTTTGACCGGTTGGCCCTCAGAACTTGTAGGTGAGATAGAGGAACGGCACGATCGGGTCCAGGCGCACGCGGGTCTGCGACACCGCCACGGTGTTGCCCGCCACCTTGGTGGTCAGGGTGGCCTTGGTCTTCATCGGGATGTAGGAGACCGAGAAGGTCATGCCCAGGTTTTTGGTGAACGCATAGTTGACGCCCACGTTCAGCACAGGTGCCAGTTTGCTGTCGATCTTGGCCGAGGTGGACGAGGCGCCAGGGGGCAGGCCCAGCGAGCCGCCCAGGGTGTTTTGCAGGCCGCTGTTCAGGCGCACGCTGCCAAACTTGCTGTAGGTCATGCCCAGGCCGGCCGAGATGCGGAACTTGTCGTCCGCATTGCCGAAGAAGTATTTGGCCAGGAGCGACGGGGCGTACAGCCGTGCGCTGCCCAGCTGGCCCAAGGGTGCCAGCGTGCCTGCACCGTCCAGCTTGATGCGCGGGGGAACGCCCAGCACACCTTCCACCGCCCAGTTGTCCGTCACAAAGTAGTGAACGCTGGTCGCCAGCGTGGTCGCGTTCTTGACGTTGGCGCCCGAGCCAGGAACCTCGCGCACCACGGGGCTGATAAACGTCAGCGGGGTGGTCTTGTCCTGTGGTGCATACAACAGGGCGCCTGCGCCGACGACCCAGTCACCCGCCTTTTGCGCGTGGGCGCCACCGGCAATTGCCAGCAAAGCGGCAGCGGCCAGGCAATATTTTGCCGATTTGAATTTCATCGTTGTCTCCATAAAACATCTAGTACTGAGCAGGGAACACTCACCAGTCAGGATACTGTGTGGCGTGTGCCGATGTCGATGGAAATCGGGCCCGTTGTGACCAAAAAAGCACACTCGTTCGGTTTTAATAATCCAAGCTCGGCCGCGAGGTGACGTTGGCGACGGCCCAGGCTTGCGCACCGCACCTCGGCACCCCGCAAACACGCCCGCCGCCGCGTGCCTGCCGGCGCCATTTGCGCCCCGCCGCTATGATGGCTCGCGCCCTCTTCCGTGCCGGCCCACTATGTCTTCCCAGCCCCGCGACCCCTCCTCTCGTTTGCTGTTGTGGCTGGTTGCCATCGGCTTTTTCATGCAGACGCTGGACGCCACCATCGTCAACACGGCCTTGCCGTCGATGGCGCGCAGCCTGGGCGAAAGCCCGCTGCGCATGCAGGCGGTGGTGGTGGCGTATGCGCTGGCAATGGCCACGGTGATTCCGGCCACCGGGTGGCTGGCCGACCGGTTTGGCACGCGGCGCATCTTCATGCTGGCGATCGTGTTGTTCGCACTGGGTTCGGTCGCCTGCGCCGCGTCGCGCACGCTGACCGAGTTGACGCTGGCGCGCATCCTGCAAGGCACCGGCGGCGCCATGTTGTTGCCCGTGGGGCGGCTGACGGTGTTGCGCGCCTTCCCGCGCGAAAAGTTTCTGGAAGCGATGAGCTTCGTCGCCATTCCCGGGCTGATCGGCCCCTTGATCGGGCCGAC
The DNA here is from genome assembly GCA_017997715.1 of Ottowia sp. GTDB lineage: Bacteria > Pseudomonadota > Gammaproteobacteria > Burkholderiales > Burkholderiaceae_C > Ottowia. The sequence goes on along the minus strand of JAGOEM010000012.1, from coordinate 3,086 downwards.
GCTGGGCGGCTGGCTGGTGGAATTCGCCTCGTGGCACTGGATCTTCCTGATCAACCTGCCGGTGGGGCTGATCGGGCTGTGGGCCACGCAGCGCTACATGCCCGACTTTCGCAGCAGCGACCTGGCCCGTTTTGACCTGTCGGGCTTCGCCATGCTGGTGGTGGCCATGCTGTGCATTTCACTGGCGCTGGACGGCATGGGCGCGCTGGGGCTGCAGCACGCGATGGTGGTGGCGCTGCTGATGATCGGGCTGGCGGCGCTGGCGGCGTATTGGCTGCACGCGCTGCGCACGCCGTCGCCCTTGTTCTCGCCCAACCTGTTCACCCTGCAAAGCTTTCGCGTGGGGCTGCTGGGCAATTTGTTTGCGCGCATTGGCTCGGGCGCCATGCCGTACCTGATCCCGCTGCTGATGCAGCTGGCCATGGGCTACAGCCCGGCGCAAGCGGGCATGCTGATGCTGCCGGTGGCGCTGGCGGGCATGGGCATGAAGCGCGTGGTCACGCGCATCGTGCTGCGCCTGGGCTATCGGCGCGTGCTGGTCAGCAACACCCTGGCCCTGGGGGTGCTGATCGTCAGCTTTGCGCTGATGACGCCCGATCAGCCGCTGTGGCTGCGCGTGGTGCAGATGGCGGTCTTCGGCGCCGTCAATTCCATGCAGTTCACCGCCATGAACACGGTGACGCTGAAAGACCTGACGCCCGCCAACGCCTCCAGCGGCAACAGCCTGATGTCGATGGTGCAAATGCTGGGCATGAGCCTGGGCGTCAGCGTGGCGGCAGCGCTGCTCAGTGCATTCTCAGCCTGGCTGGGCGTGGGCGAAACGGGGCCGCAGTCGTTGGCGGTGTTTCGCGGCGCGCTGGTCGCCATTGGCGTGCTGACCATGGCCGCGGCGGCAATCTTCTGGCAGCTGGCCGATGACCACCGCGGTGTGCCCGAACGCGGCGACACGGCCGACCCCGGGCAGGCCAGCTGAGGCCGGGGGCCGCGCCACGCCAGCCTGTGGCCGACAGCAAAGTACTATCTGTTTGATAGCTGCCTGCGCCCGCTGAATGGGCGCCACAGCCCGATTTCTTGTATTTTTAGACCCACCCCGTCAAAGCAGATCCGCCAGCAGGCGATCTGCCTGCTCCGGCGTCGTTGCGGTGTTGTCGTAGGCGATCAGCTCCGGGTATTCGGCGGCATCGGGCAGAAACAGGCGGGCGCGGTAGTCGTCCCAGTGCGCCAGCTTCCAGGCGTCGTTGGGGTTGGCGCGGGCCGTGATGCGGCGGCGCGCCTCGGCCTCGGGCAGGTGCACCCAGACGATGCGCACCGTCACGTCATCGCCCACGGCCAGCCAGGCCGGATCGGTCAGCTGGTGCGCCTTGATCTCGCGCGACAAGGGCCCCACCACGATCACGTTCACGCCCAGCGCCAGGTTCTCGCGCGCGGTGGCCATCAGGCCGGCATATTCCGGGTTGCGCAGGTGCTGCAGGTAGGTGGGGCTGTCGCGGTCGTTCGGGTCGCCGGTCAGCGCGCCCATCACCGCCGCGCTGTAGCCGCCATACAGCGTGTCTTTGTCCAGCAGGCAAAACGATTCGCCGGTGCGCGCCATCAGCGGGCCAATGAGTCGCTTGGCCAGCGTGGTCTTGCCGGTGCCGGCGTGGCCGCAGAAGAAGATCAGTCGAGGCATATGCCGAGCATAGCGCCCACGCCAACTGGCCATGGGCCACACGGCGCGCATGTCGCGGCCATTCCGGACGCGTGTTCAACCGTCCCTGGCCGACCAAGCCTTCTTGCGCTATCAAAAGCTTCGATGCCTGCCCTTCATCCAAATACACTACTGTCCTATGCTTTGAAACATAGTAACGAACAAGAACCATCCGTAGGGAGAAGGAAGAAAGACATGAAAAAAAGATACTGGCACCTGTTGCCCCAAGCCATGCTGCTTGTCACTTTGGCCACAGGCCTCGCGACAGCGCAAGCCGCCACCATCAGTGGCGTGAATCTCACCACGCTCGAGACCACCCCCGACCTCAACAGCCGGGTCGACAACAACGGCCAGCAGCAGATCTTTGGCGGCACAGCCTATGGCACCTTCCTGGCTGTGGACGACGGCACGCCTCAAGCCAGCTGGCCCTTGTTCGGCCCCGCCACAGTGCCGGCAGGTGGGGGCGCACAAGTTTCCCCTTACTCCACCTGGTCTGGCGCATCACAAGTCGTATCGGGCACAGGCACGACGGCAGACCCGTGGGTGATCACCACCACTGGCGCGCAAGCCGGCGCCACGGGCATCGCGGTCACGCAGACCGATACCTTGGTCGACCCGGACGAGTTCTACCGCACCGCCATCACGGCAACCAACACCTCGGCCACGGACAAGAACATCATCCTGTACCGCGCTATGGACTGTTTCCTCGGCGCCAGCGATGCCGGATTCGGCATGCTGGCCGGCAATACCGTGGGCTGCGTCCGCCGCGATACAGCTGCCTTGCCCAATAACAGCGGCGACCCCTCGCAACCCATCTCGCGTGTCGAACAGTTCCTGGATCCAGCGGGCACAGCGAAGAAGGAGTTAAACAGCTACGGCTCCATTTGGGAAACCATTGGCCTGCGCAGCGAATACACCGATCAATGCTTGCCCAACTGTGACCTCTATCAAGACAACGGCATGGGGATGAGCTGGCGGGTCACGATTCCGGCCGGCGCCAGCCTGACTTTCATCCACTACACATTGTTCTCACCCACGGGCACGTTCCCGTTGACGACGGCGGCCACGGTCGCGCCGGGCACTTCGCTTCCTGGCGGCACGGTCACCTACACCATCACCGTGACCAACCCGAACACGAATGCGGTCAACCTCCAAAGCGTCAGTTTCCAGCTGCCCGCCGGCTTCAGCTTCGTGCCCGGCAGCAGCGCCGGCGGCTTTCCCCAGCCCACGGTCGCGGGCAGCACGGTCACCTGGACGGGCTCGGTGACCGCCCCTTCCAACAACGGTGTCGTCACGATCACTTTCAACGCCCTGGTCGGCGCCGCCGTAGCGCCAGGCACCTACACCAGCGATGTGTCCGGCACCGCTGCCGGCGGATTCAGCGTAATGACCACGGCAG
>JAGOEM010000281.1 GCA_017997715.1 Ottowia sp. | reverse complement strand
GGCGTGATGGAAGCGGCCAACCGCGGCGCCCACGAAGTCGGCGCGCCATCGGTGGGGCTGAACATCACGCTGCCGCACGAGCAATCGGGCAACCGCTACATCACGCCCAACCTGTCGTTCAAGTTCCACTACTTCGCGCTGCGCAAGATGCACTTTCTGATGCGCGCGCAGGCCCTGGTGGTGTTCCCCGGCGGCTTTGGCACGCTGGACGAGCTGTTCGAGGTGCTGACCCTGGTGCAAACGCGCAAGGTGCGGCGCGTGCCGATCGTGCTGGTCGGCCACGACTTCTGGACGCGCCTGCTGAACATGGAAGCGCTGCTGGACGACGGCACCATCTCGCCAGACGATTTGAAACTGCTGCAGATCGTCAACACGCCGCAAGAGGCGTGGGACATCGTGCGCAACTTCTACGCGATCTGAGCCGACGTGAAGCGCTGCGTCGCCCCGCGAAGCGTCACGCTCGACCCATCGCCCATTACCCAGCGCCGAACGAGGGCTTGAGCGGGCCGACCGCCGCCTGAACCGACAGCGGCACGCAAGCCCCCTTTGCCGCCGATGCCGCCAAGTTGCAGCAACGGCTGGCCAACGCCGCGCTGACGCTGATCGTCCCCGCTGAGCCGCCGCCCGAATAAGGCTGCGACGCCCGGCGCGATGGACGAGCGTTTTTTGGTTCAGCAGCCGGTTCTGACCGAGCTGCTCCCCTACTCCGCTGCTCCCGTTACGCTCGCCCGTGCCCAAGCGCCCGGTGCGTGGCGGGGCGCATTTTTTGGATCTTTCAGGCCTCTAGCGCCCGCCCACCGGGCGCGAGCAGCTATCTTTTTTAACTTCAGCCCTTTCCCGGACGGCGACGCCATGCGGCCAGGCCACCGGTCAGCAGGCTCAGCAGCAGCAGCGCCGCATGGCCCAGGGTGGGCACGGCCACGGCGGTCAGCGGCCCGGTGGGGTCGGTGATGGTGCCGTTGCCCGGGCCGTCGTCATCGCCCGGGCCGCCATCCTGCACGGTGAAGCTGACCGTGTTGCCGCTGATGCTCAGGTTGCCGGGCGTGAAGTAGCTGGACGATTCCAGTGGATCGCCGCTGGCCTTGCCCCACTTGGTGTAGCCGGCGACTGCGTCAGGCCAGGTGATGGCCATGGTCACCGGCGTGGCGTCGCAGCCGATCAGGCGAAAGCGGAACATGCCCTGCGGAAAGCTCTGCCCCGCCGGTGGCGGCGCCACGGCGGCGATAAAGCCAGTGGCCGCAGCATCAAAACGGCAGGCCGCGCCGCCACCGGTAAAGCTGGCTGAAGCGGCGCCTCCGGGGCCGCTGACGGGCACGGTGGTGCCGGGAAAGGTGGTGATGACCGGCGCAAAATGCGCGGTGACGCTGGCGGGCGCCTGAACGTTGCTCACATTGCAGATCAGCCCGCTGGTACTGCTGCAGCCGGTGAAGCTGGCCAGCGCATAGCCGCTGGCCGGCGCGGCGGTGCAGCTGGCGCCGCTGCCGTGGGCCACGCTGTTGGCGCTGCACGCGACCGTTCCACCCGCCACCGGATCGGCCGTGGCGGTGATGGGGTACTGGTTGAGCGCGAAGCTTGCCACCGCCAGTTGCGGGCCGTCCATGGTCACGGTGCAGGTGGTGGCGGTGCCACTGCACGCGCCGTTCCAGCCGAGAAAGGTGATGCCTGTGGGCACCGTCGCCGCCAAGGTGACCTGCGCGGCGGGCGAACCAACGCCATAGCCCGCCTGGCAGGCCGCGCCACCGCCGCTGCCGCAGTTGGCGACACCGCCCGCCACCGGTGTCGGCCCTGCGCTTGCGCTGACGCTGCCCGGCCCGCCGACTTGCACGCGCAGCGCCATCTGCGCCAGCGTGCTGCCGAGGAGGTACACATGGGGCGCTGCGAGCGGTGAAATGCCCCGCAGGGTCCCACCACCGCTGGCCGCTTGGTTGCCGCTGAGCACCGGCACCGGCCAATACAACGCGCCATCGTTCCACAGGCCGCCCACGCCGCGGCCGCCGTCCCCACCCGATCCACTCGCCCCGCCGCCGGCCGCCACGTTGTTTGCCAGGCTGCTGGCGCCCAGCAGCACCAGCTGGGCGCCGGTGGCGTTGTGAATCCCCCCACTGGCGCCTCCTCCCCCATCCGCCGGCCCGACGTGATTGGTTCCCGTGCCGCCGCCGCCGCTGGCCGCCACACCGTCCACCGCGCTATGGCCGCCGCCGCCGCCGCCGCCGCCGCCGGACCAAGTCTGCGACCCGTTCTGCCCGTTACCGTTGGCGCCACCGTTACCGCCTCCGCCACCGGCTCCGCTAGCCCCGCCGCCTCCGCCGCCAAACCCGGCACCGCCACCCCCCGAGTAGTCGCTCCCGGTGCCGCCCGCGCCCGCAGCCGTCTGGGTGCCGCCCTTGCCTGCGCCCGAGCCACCGCCGTCGCCACCTACCAGTCCGCCGGCGCCGCCAAACCCAGCGCCCCCTTCAGCGGCGACTCCGCCCGCCCCCACGACATACAAAGCATTGGGCGCCAGCCGCCCGGCCAGGGCGCCGCCCCCGCCCGAGATGCCGCCAGAGCCGCCGCCGCCAGCGGCATTGGCACGCACGGTCACATCCAGCAACGTCAATGCGCCACTGTTGTGAATGCCGGCCCCCAGCGCGGACTTGCCCCCCACGCTGCCCCACCCACCGCCCGCACCGGCCAAGGCGCCGCCCGTCACCGTCAGCCCTTCCAGCCGCACGGTGGTGCCAGAGGCCACCCGAAGCACGCGGCTGCGGTAGCCGGCATCCAGTGCAACGCCGGGGCCCTTCACGGTGACGGATTGGTTGAAGGCCAATTCGGTGCCGGCCAGCGTAACGGTCGTCACACCCGGGGCGAACACGATGGTGTCACCCTCCGCCGCGCTGGCCAGCAGCGCACGCAGACTGCCGGCACCGTTGTCGGCCCCCGTGGTGACGGTGAGCGTGGCCGCCTGGGCGGCACCGGACAAGGCCAGGGCAGCAGCCAGGGCGACGCAGCGGCGCGGCGCGCTCAGCAGTGGCCGGAAAGAACTTTGAATGGTCATAGGATCACCTGGATTTACCAACAAAAACGGCCTCTAGCGCTTGCCACGCGTGCGCAGGTAGCTATGTTTTTCATACTGAAAGGCATGCACCTTGCGCGGACCCGCGTGCGCCGCAGCGCGGGCCGGGTGGGCTGGTTCGCGGCCGCTTCGTTCATGCCAGGCGCTGCACGCGGCCCTGCCCGTCGCCGTCGTACACCTCCAGCCACAGGGTGCCGGCCTTCACGTCGAAGCGCGCCACCGACAGGCTGCCGGGCGAGGCCAGCTCGTCGGGCGGGGAGAAGACGAAGTCGTCACCGCTCCAGTGAGCGCACACGTGCTCGATGCGCTGGGGGCCCAGCGTCACGCGCAGGCGGTCTTTGCCATGGCCAACGCCACCGGGCGCGGCACGCAGTGCTTCGACCCGCACTTCGCCCAGGTAGTCGTTGCCGTAGTGCCCGGCGTAGCGCGACAGGCCC
>JAGOEM010000111.1 GCA_017997715.1 Ottowia sp. | reverse complement strand
GTTTCTCTACCTGTTCAACCAGAACTGGCTGCACACCGTGGTGTTCAACACCTATGTGGGCTGGGCGTACCTGGCGTGGCTGGGGGTGGCGGGGGCGCTGCTGGGCGACGTGGTGCTGAACCGGGGGCGCGTTGTCGGCAACGTGTTTTCCAGCCTGGGCGATTTTTCAGTGTCGCCCTGCTGACGGTGCACGCAGCTGGCGCGGGTCAGCCGCTGCGCGCAAAAAACAGCGCACTCATCACCAGCCCGGTCACGATCACGATGCCGCGCACCCACGCGACCGGCAGGCGCTTGGCCAGGCGCGCGCCGGCAAAGCCGCCCAGGGTGGCGAACACGGCCATCAGCAGGGCGTACTGCCACACAATGGCGCCGCCAATGGCGAAGGCCACCACCGACAGCACCGACAGCACAAAAGAGTTGAGGTTTTTCAGCCCGTTGACGGTGTTCAGCCGCGTCTCGCCCACCAGCAGGTACAGCGCCATCAGCAAAATGCCCAGCCCGCCGTTGAAATAGCCGCCGTACACCGCCACCACCGCCAGGCCCAGGTTGCGCCACAGGGGCGGCACGCCGCCATCGGCCGCGCCGGCCCAGCGGGCGATGCGCGGGCCCAGCGCAAACAGCAGCGTGGCAAACAGCAGCAGCCAGGGCACCACGCCGGCAAACACCTTGGCGGGCGTGACCAGCAGCAGCAACGCACCGGCCACGCCGCCGATGGCGCAGATCAGCATTTCGCGCACCAGCAGGCTGCGCGGCAGCGCCGCCAGCTCGGGCCGAAAGCCCAGCGTGCTGCCCAGGTAGCCGGGCGATACGGCCAGTGCGCTGGTGGCGTTGGCGGCAATCGGCGGCACGCCCGCGTAGACCAGCGCCGGAAAAGTGAGGAAGGTGCCGCCGCCCGCGATGGCGTTCAGCACGCCGGCGGCGAAGGCGGCGCTGGCAAGCAGCAGGAATTGGGGCAGGGCGTCCATGGGCGGGTGGGGGCTAGGAGTCTGCGCGCAGCTGACGGTGCGGCTTGCGGCGCATGCGCGCTTGGGTTGATATAAAAATCATAGCTGGTTACGCCCATGGCACGGGCGCTGGTGGGCTATTTCATTCAAATTCTAGGTGATGGGCTGGCAGGGGCCGCGGATGCCGCTGACGGACGGGCGCCCTGCTGCGCCAAGCGCGGGCGCAGGCGCGCGCCGTGCCGCGCGGTTCTAGGTTCTATTCAGGCAGCGGCGGCGCTGGCCGTTATCGCGCTGGCATCGGTATGCACCGCGGCCAGCCCAAACCGCTGGCCCTGCGCGTGGTCCTGCACGCAGCGCCACACCAGCGGGCTGCGGTGGCGGTCCTGGCTGGCCTCTACCTCGGCCGCCGTCAGCCACAGCGTGCGCACGATCCCGCTGTCCAGCACGTGGCCCGGCAGCGGCTCGCTGGCCGATCCGCAAAAGGCAAAGCGCACCCAGGTGGTGGCCGTGCCCCGCACATCGGGGGATGCCGCCAGGTACACGCCCACCAGCGCTTCGGGGGTGAAGCGGCGCCCGGTTTCTTCCAGTGCTTCGCGAATCGCACCATTCTGGGGCGATTCGCCCGGCTCCAGGTGGCCGGCCGGGGTGTTCAGGCGCAGGCCGTCGGCGGTGTGTTCTTCCACCAGCAGGTAGCGGCCATCCTGCTCGATCACAGCGGCCACGGTGACGCTGGGCTTCCATCGCGTTGAGGTCATGCAAGGATTATCGGCCGCGGGTCGGCGCAACTCCCACGCGGCGGTACGGACTGGTACCTCTTTTTTTCGGCTTCCAAATGGCAAGCGTCTGTTAAGCTCCCCCCCGATGTCTTGTTGCTAACAGGGCCGCCGCCCGGCGCCGCCCACACGATCGTGAATCACGAGGAGACGTGCCATGCTGATTGGCGTGCCCACTGAGACGGCGGCTGGAGAAACCCGCGTAGCCGTGACGCCGGAAACCGCCAAGAAGCTGGTGGCCCAAGGCCATCAGGTACTGGTGCAGTCGGGCGCAGGCTTGCGCGCCAGCGCCACCGACGAGGCCTACCAGGCCGCCGGCGCCGAAATCACCGATGGCATGCGCGCCCTGGGCGCCGACATGGTGCTGAAAGTGCGCCTGCCGTCCGGCCAGGAACTGACGCAGATGAAACCCGGCGCCGTGCTGGTCGGCATGCTGGAGCCCTTCAACGCCGAAGGCCTGCAACGCCTGGCCGCCGCCAACCTGACCGCCTTTGCCCTGGAAGCGGCGCCGCGCACCACCCGCGCGCAAAGCATGGACGTGCTGTCCAGCCAGGCCAACATTGCCGGCTACAAGGCCGTCATCACCGCGGCCGACCATTACCCCAAGTTCTTCCCCATGCTGATGACCGCCGCCGGCACCGTGAAAGCGGCGCGCGTGGTCATTCTGGGCGTCGGCGTGGCCGGCCTGCAGGCCATTGCCACCGCCAAGCGCCTGGGCGCCGTGATCGAAGCCAGCGACGTGCGCCCCAGCGTGAAAGAGCAAATCGAATCGCTGGGCGGCAAGTTCATTGACGTGCCCTACGAAACGGCCGAGGAAAAAGAGGCCGCCGAGGGCGTGGGCGGCTACGCCAAGCCGATGCCCCCCAGCTGGCTGGAGCGCCAGAAGGTCGAAGTCGCCAAGCGCGTGGCCCAGGCCGACGTGGTGATTTCCACCGCGCTGATTCCCGGCCGCGCCGCGCCGGTGCTGATCACCGAAGAGATGGTCAGGAGCATGAAGCCCGGCTCGGTCATCGTGGACATGGCCGCTGGCAAAGGTGCACCCAACCCCGACGGCAGCGCGGGCGGCAACTGCCCGCTGACCGAGGCCGACAAGACCGTCGTCAAACACGGCGTCACCCTGGTGGGCGACACCAACCTGGCGGCCCGCGTGGGCGCGGACGCCTCGGCCCTGTACGCGCGCAACGTGCTCGACTTCCTGAAGCTGGTGCTGCCACCCGCAGCCAAGGGCGAGCCCGCCTCCAATTTCCGCATCGACGCAGAAGACGACATCGTCGTCGCCTGCCTGATGGCCCATCAGGGCGCGGTCACGCGCAAGTGATTTTCTGGCTTAGAAGCACGCCATGGTTTTCTTGAATGATTCTTCCGCTCGGCCACTCGGCCAGCGTTCCCTGTTTGCTCGCCTGGGCCGCCCGGCTGCCGCGCTGTCTGCGCTGGCCCTGGCGGGCGTACTGGCCGGTTGCGCCGCGCCTGGCCCCATGCCCCGTGGCGAGCCACCGCCCACCGCGGCGGGCACCGCCCAGGGCACGCAGGCGCCGTTGATCACGGTGCCCTCGGCCAGCGTGGGTACCTGGGTGGACCTGGGTAATTTCAGCGCGCCCTGGCTGGCGGGCGATTCGCCGGTGCCCGTTACCGGGCCCACGGCGCCCACGCGGGTCGCCGGCTGGCGCCGCGAGGACGGCCGCTGGCTGGCCATCGTCGTGGTGCAAACCGCGCCGTCGACGGGCGCGCAATGCCCGCTGGCCATGCAACAGGAAGTGGTGCCCGGCGACAACGGCCATTGCCTGCGCATGCGCCGCGATGCCGATTTCGATGGCTGGCTGGCGCGCCAGAATTCGGTGCTGCACGCCTGGCTGGACAACCAGGGCTGGACATCGCTGCCGCGCGCCTGGGTGGCCTACCGCGTTCCCAACGAAGGCGGGCCAGCGCTGGAGGCGCATGCGCTGTTTGATACCGCGCTGATCGAGCCGGTCACGCGCAACCCAACCGATTTTCTGGCCGCTGGCGCCCCTGGCACGCAATGGGCGCGCCAGTTTGCGGCGGCCGTGCGGGCCGCAGGCGCATCTGGCCGTCTGGCCGTGCCGCAGTTTCCGCTGGGCCCGCGCGTGGGTCCGGCCCCCGCCCCCGCGCCTGTGGTGACGGCACCGCCGCCCGCGCGTGCCACGCAGGTCACCCCGCCACCTGCACCGCCGCCCGCCCCGCGCGTCGATCGCGAATGAGGCCCCTGGCCCGCAACGCCTAAGCCGCCCAATCCCCCTTGGAGACCGCCATGGAAATCGTGTCGCACACCGTCATCAACCTGATCATCTTCGTGCTGGCCATTTACGTGGGCTACCACGTGGTGTGGACGGTGACACCCGCGCTGCACACGCCGTTGATGGCGGTGACCAACGCCATCTCGGCCATCGTCATCGTGGGCGCCATGCTGGCTGCGGCGCTGACCGAGGGCAACGTGGCCAAGGTGCTGGGCGTGGCGGCCGTGGCACTGGCGGCAGTGAACATCTTCGGTGGCTTCCTGGTCACCCGGCGCATGCTGGAGATGTTCAAGAAAAAAGATAAAAAACCGGCCCCAGCGCCCGCCAAATAAGCGCAAGCAGCTATAAAAAGAGGAGATACACCGATGAGCATGAACCTCGTCACGCTGCTGTACCTGATTGCCAGCGTGTGCTTTATCCAGGCCCTCAAGGGCCTGAGCCACCCCACCACCTCCATTCGCGGCAACCTGTTCGGCATGTCCGGCATGGGCATCGCCGTGCTGACCACGGCGGCCATGATCGTCCAGCTGGCCGGCTCGGCCCTGGGCCTGGTCTGGGTGCTGCTGGGCCTGGTGGTCGGCGGCGGTTACGGCGCCTGGCGCGCCAAGACCGTCGAGATGACCAAGATGCCCGAGCTGGTGGCCTTCTTCCACAGCATGATCGGCCTGGCGGCGGTGTTCATCGCGGGCGCTGCGGCGATCGAGCCTTGGGCCTTCGGTATCGCCGCGCATCCGGTGAACGGCGTGGGCGGCGAGATTCCGGGCGGCAACCGGATTGAATTGGCGCTGGGCGCGTTCATTGGTGCGGTCACCTTCAGCGGCTCGGTGATCGCCTGGGGCAAGCTGTCGGGCAAGTCCAAGTTCCGCCTGTTCCAGGGCGCGCCGGTGCAGTTTCCGGGGCAGCACTGGATCAACCTGGCGCTGGGCCTGGCGGCCGCGTTCTTCATCTTCGGCTTCTGGCATTCGCAGAGCACGTTGGACTTCGTGCTGGTGTGCCTGCTGGGTTTCATCATCGGCGTCACGCTGATCATCCCCATCGGCGGCGCCGACATGCCGGTGGTGGTCTCGATGCTGAACAGCTATTCCGGCTGGGCGGCGGCGGGCATCGGCTTCAGCCTGAACAACAGCATGCTGATCATTGCGGGTTCGCTGGTGGGCAGCTCGGGCGCGATCCTGAGCTACATCATGTGCAAGGCGATGAACCGCTCGTTCTTCAACGTGATTCTGGGCGGCTTCGGCGGTGAGGTGGCCACCACCGGCGGCGCGCAGGAGCAGCGCCCGGTCAAGACCGGCAGCGCAGACGACGCGGCCTTCATGCTCAGCAACGCCGACAGCGTGGTCATCGTGCCCGGCTACGGCCTGGCGGTGGCACGTGCGCAGCACGCGGTGAAAGAGCTGGCGCAAAAGCTCACCGACAAGGGCATCGACGTCAAATACGCCATCCACCCCGTGGCCGGCCGCATGCCGGGCCACATGAACGTGCTGCTGGCCGAGGCCGAAGTGCCCTACGACCAGGTGCACGAGATGGAGGACATCAACGGCGAATTCGGCCAGGCCGACGTGGCCATCATCCTGGGCGCCAACGACGTGGTGAACCCCGCCGCGCTGCAAAAGGGCACGCCGATCTACGGCATGCCCATCCTGGACGCGTACAAGGCCAAGTCGGTGATCGTGAACAAGCGTTCCATGGCCGCCGGGTACGCCGGCCTGGACAACGACCTGTTCTACATGGACAAGACCATGATGGTCTTCGGCGACGCCAAGAAGGTGGTCGAGGACATCGGCAAGGCCATCGAGTAAGCCACGCCACGCAGGGCGTTCAGCCAGCGGCTGTGCCGGGCCAAGCCCCCGCGCACAGGCCAGCAGGCCCTGTTTTCGCTGCCGGGTATCGCGCTGCGCCCTTGCGGGGGGCGCAGGCCGCGACCTGAGGAAAACGCCAGTAGCCTACACAGTACGGCTGTCACACAATGTAGTTTCTACAGATGGCGCCGTGGTTGTCCGCGTCGCCGTCCCGCCGCCTGTTTGGGCGGCGTTGTTTTGAATGGAGTAAGCCCCTTATGACCGAGCGCATCTGGCTCCCGCACTATCCCGAAGGCGTGCCCGCAGACATCAATGTGGCGCAGTACACCTCGCTGGTCGACCTGATCGACGAAAGCTTCAAGAAGTACGCCGATCGCACCGCCTACAGCTTCATGGGCAAGGACGTCAGCTTTGGTGAAACCGATGCGCAAAGCCGCGCGATGGCGGGTTATCTGCAAAGCCTGGGCCTGGAGCGCGGCGACCGCGTGGCGATCATGATGCCCAACGTGCCCCAGTACCCGGCCACGGTGGCCGGCATCCTGCGGGCGGGCTACGTGGTGGTCAACGTCAACCCCCTCTACACCGCGCGTGAGCTGGAGCACCAGCTCAAGGATTCGGGCGCCAAGGCCATCGTCATCATCGAGAACTTTGCCGCCACGCTGCAAAAGTGCATCGGCCAGACCCCGGTCAAGCACGTGGTGCTGGCCAGCATGGGCGACCGGCTGGGCTTTTTGAAAGGCGCGCTGGTCAACTATGTGGTGCGCAAGGTCAAGAAGCTGGTGCCACCCTTCAGCCTGCCCGGCGCGGTGCGCTACAACGACGCCATTAGCAAGGGCGCCAGCGCCACGCTGACGCGCCCGACCATCGGCCCGGAAGATGCGGCCGTGCTGCAATACACCGGCGGCACCACCGGTGTCAGCAAGGGCGCGGTGCTGGTGCACCGCAACCTGATCGCCAACGTGCTTCAGTCCGAAGCCTGGAACGATCCGATGATGAAGCGCGTGCCCGCTGGCGAACAGCCCACCAGCGTCTGCGCGCTGCCGCTGTATCACATCTTCGCCTTCACGGTGAACATGATGCTGAGCCTGCGCACCGGCGGCAAAGTGATCCTGATCCCGAATCCGCGGGATTTGCCGGCGGTGCTGAAAGAGCTGTCCAAGCACAGCTTTCACAGTTTCCCGGCCGTGAACACGCTGTTCAACGGCCTGGCGAACCACCCCGATTTCAATACCGTCAACTGGAAGAACCTGAAGGTGTCGGTGGGCGGTGGCATGGCGGTGCAAAGCGCGGTGGCCAAGCTGTGGCTGGAGAAAACCGGCTGTCCCATCTGCGAGGGCTATGGCCTGTCAGAGACCAGCCCGTCGGCCACCTGCAACCCCGTCACCGGCAAGGAATTCACCGGCACCATCGGGCTGCCGCTGCCCAACACCTACGTCCGGATTCTGGACGACGCCGGCAACGAAGTGCCGCTGGGCCGGCCGGGCGAGATCGCCATCAAGGGCCCGCAGGTCATGGTGGGCTACTGGAACCGCCCGGACGAGACCGCCAAGGTCATGACCGCAGACGGCTATTTCCGTTCGGGCGACATCGGCGTGATGGATGAGCGGGGCTACACCAAGATCGTCGACCGCAAGAAAGACATGATCTTGGTGAGTGGCTTCAACGTCTACCCGAACGAGGTCGAAGATGTGGTGGCCACCATGCCCGGCGTGCTGGAAGTGGCGGCCGTCGGCGTGCCCGACGAGAAGACGGGCGAGGCCGTGAAGCTGGTGCTGGTCAAGAAAGATCCCGCGCTGACCGAAGACGCGGTGCGCCAGTTCTGCCACGACAACCTGACCGGCTACAAGCGCCCGCGCATCATCGAGTTCCGCACCGAACTGCCCAAGACCCCGGTTGGCAAGGTGCTGCGCCGTGAGCTGCGCGATGCGCCCGGACCGAAGCAGGCACCTGGCACGGTATCGGTGAACTGAGTTGGCTTCATGGTCGCTATATTTAGAATAGCTGCCTGCGCCCGCTGGTAGGGCGCTAGAGCCATTTTTTGATGTGAATTCAGCCCCCCGAATCGGCCTGATCAGCGCCATGCACCAGGAGCTGGCGCTGGTGCTGCAGACCCTGCCGGACGAGCGCCGGCAACACGTCGCTTCACGCGACTATTGGGTGGGGCATTGGCATGGCCATGACGTGGTGGCCGTGCTTTCGCGCATCGGCAAAGTGGCGGCGGCCACCACGGCCACGGCGCTGATCGAACGCTTTGGCGTCACCCACATCGTCTTTAGCGGCGTGGCCGGTGGCCTGGCAGACGGGGTGCGTGTGGGCGACGTGGTGCTGGCCGACGCTTTCCTGCAGCACGACATGGACGCATCGCCCCTTTTCCCGCGCCATGAGGTGCCCTTGTACGGGCGCGCCCGCTTTGATACCGATGCGTGCTTGACCGAACAGTTGGCCGTGGCGGCCCGCCAGGTGCTGGCAGAACCGGCAAGTTGGCTCAGCCGCTCGGCCATGGACGAATTTGGTGTGCAGGCCCCGCGCCTGCACACAGGCTTGATCGTGAGCGGTGACCGCTTCGTGTCGACCAGCGCCGAGAGCGCGGCGCTGCGCCAAGCGATTCCCGGCGCCCTTGCCGTCGAGATGGAAGGCGCGGCGGTGGCCCAGGTGTGCCACGACTACGGCCTGCCGTTCGCCGCGCTGCGGGTCATCTCGGACCGCGCGGACGACAGTGCGCACGTGGAATTCAGCCGCTTTATCGAATGCGTTGCCAGTCGCTACAGCCTGGCCGTGCTGGACGAATTCTGGCGCTCGCTTTGAGCGGCGCCGGGGCTGTGCGCGCGCCACATTAGGGCGGTGCTGCGGCGGTTCGTCGGTGCTGCCAGCGCGTCCTTCCCGACTTCCTTGGCGGTGAACTAAGCGGCAGCACGGACGGGCTGCGTCTGCGGGACAGTTCTGAGCGGTGGCCACCAGGCCAAGCCAATCGCCTCGCCGCGTTGCGGCGCCCGCGCACCGCTGACGCTTGTCTGGCGACTCAGCGCTGCACTCCACCGCGCTGGCGGCGCGCCGCGATCATGCCCCACACGGCCAGCCATGCGGCCATCAGGATCTGCGCCCATTGACCCAGTGTCGGCACCGGCACGGCCAGGCCGATGGTCACGTCCTGGGTGGCCGACGCGGTGATGCCGTCCGCTGCAGCCTGCCCGCTGACGCGCGACAAGCCGGCCGTGGTGGGGGTGCCGCTGAGCGGGCATGTCACCGTGGCGCCCACGGGAATGGCCGCAGGCGAAGTCCACGGGGCGCCAGCAGGGCCCAGGGTGCAGGCGCCTTGCGTCACGCCGGCAGGCAGGTTGCTGACCGTGCAGCTTGCGCTGGCGGCGTCGGCAGAGCCGTTGTTGGTGCAGCTGAAGCTGCCGATGTAGGGCGTGCCCACCGTGCCAGCCGCAGGGACGTTGCCAAGGTCGATCAGCACGTTGGGAACACCGGCCACTGTGATCGGGTGGGCGACCGGCGCCCCGCCGTAAGACCCTGTGGTGGGCGATACGCCAGGGGTGGTGGGCGTGCCGGCCACCTGACAGGTGACCGTCTGACCCACGGGAATGGCATTGCCTGCCGACCACGGGGCATTGCCGGGGGTGATGGTGCACGCGCCAGGCGTCAGTCCGACTGGCAGGTTGCTCACCGAGCAGGTGCCCGGGTCGGCGCTGGCGGTGCCGCTGTTCGTGCAGCTGAAGCTGCCGCTGTACGGCACGCCCACGGTGCCGGTGGTCGGCAGAAGGGCGAGGTTGATGCTGAGCACGGGCGCTGCTGCAACCACGATGGGCCTTTGCGCCGTGTTGTTCGCCGCGTTGGTGTCGCCGGTGGCGCCCGTGCTGCCTGCTGCGATGGAAGTGCCCGAGCTGGTGGGTGTGCCGTTCACCGCACAGGTGACGGTCTGGCCTTGCGCGATAGGGCCACCTGCGGGCCAGGGAGCGCCGGCTGGGCTGATGGAGCAGGCCCCTTGGGTGACGCCGGACGGCAAGCTGCCCACCGCGCAGCTGGTGCCCGCGGTGGCGCTTGCAGTGCCAACGTTGACGCAGGTGAACGTGCCGGCATAAGGGACGCCTGTGGCGCCCGTACTCGGCAGGCCGCTCAGGTTGATCGCGATATCCGGAACGGGGTCGACATAGACCGTGACGGTGGCGATGTCGCATTCCACGTCGGGCGTCTGGTTGTTGCAGATTTCGTAGTCGAACGTAGCGGTGCCGGCGAAGCCCGCAGGCGGGGTATAGCGTAGGGTTCCGTTGGGATTGACGGCCACGGTGCCGTTTGCGGGTGGCTTGACGACCCTTGGCGCGCCCAGCGTGGTCGCCGGGCGGGTGTTGGTGTCGTTGACGTTGACAGGGATGTCGATCGCGGTGCCGGCGGTGGTGCTGGCGGTGTCATCGCCTGCTGTGACCGCGCTGTGTTCAGTCGGGCAGCTGCCAGGCAGCGTCGGGTCGTAAGGCAGCCGCGTGACGGAAATGTCGTCGATATAGAAGTCATTGCCTTCGATGACGGCCGACCGGTTGCGCAGCGAGAGCGACGCCTGCGTTCCTCCGGGCAAGGTCGCGCAGTTGGGCGGCACCGTGAACTCGTACCTGGATTCTTCCCAGGTGCGGGAAGCGCTGCTGACGATGTCTGGCGATTCCAGCAGGACGGTGCCGGAGTTGACGTTCTGGACTTGCAGTGACCAAGCAATGGGCCCCGGACTGGTCGACGAATACGGAGGAGAGGTGAAGTCGCCGTTCACCACATAGCGCCAGACACTGACGCGGTAGCTGCGGCCCGCCTCCACGTCGAAGTTGCGGCGGTAGAACTGATCCGGGCTGCTTCCGGCATTCAGCACCATCAGCGCACCGGTCGTCCCACCGGCCCCTGCGGCCTGATCGGTGTGGTCTTGTGCCAGGTTGGCCCAGTAGACCGCAATGCCGGTGACGTTCTGCGGCCGCATGATGGTGTACGTGCCATCCGGCACCGGACCGGTCAACTGAGGCGTGTAGTAACCGGGGTTGTCCGTGGGGCGCGACCTGGGCACATACGGCGACGAAGCCCGTGCGCTGTCGTTCCCAAAGGTTTCCAGAAAGACGGTGGTCTGAGCCTGCGCCGCCGCGCTACACGCCAACACGGCAAGCAGCGCTGCACTGCGAATGACGATCGTCCCCAAACATTGCTCTTGCGCGAAGGGATTTTTCATTTGCTACAACGCCTGCTGTGGGGCTTACATCCTACTGCGTAAAGTAATCCTTTATAGCTACATGGTTTAAGGGCGTGCACTGTGCTGGATGTGCGCTATCGGCCCGAATCCGTTGTGCAGATGGATATGTGGCGGAATCACGGGCGCATGCTACGTCCTCATCAGCTTCAGCGCGATGAAGAAAATAGTTTTCACAAAAGGGGCGGGCAGAACGTGCTGCTGCCGGCCGCCCGCTGCCGGGGGTGCCGCAGATCAGCGGCGCATCAGGGCTTCAAGCAAGTGGACATCACGGCTCTGGCCAGAGCCGGAAAAGCGGCTATTTCAACCAGCCGCGGCGCCGGAAGTACCACATGGGCAC
>JAGOEM010000110.1 GCA_017997715.1 Ottowia sp. | reverse complement strand
CAACTCGACAAGGCGCTGGAAGTGCGCCCGCAGCTGCCGCACCTGCAGAAGATCGTGGTGTTCGACATGGAAGGCCTGCGCGATCTGAGCGACCCCGGCGTCATCAGCCTGGCGGCGCTGCGCGATCTGGGCCGCGCCTACAACCAAAGCCACCCGGGCGAAGTGCGCCGCCGCGCTGCCGCCTGCCGCCCCGAGGACCTGGCCATCTTGGTCTACACCTCGGGCACCACCGGCAAGCCCAAGGGCGCCATGCACACGCACGGCGGCCTTTGCTATACGGCGCGCGGCTACAACACGCTGATTGCCCGCACCGAAGACGACGAGTGCATGTGCTTTCTGCCGCTGTGCCACATTGCCGAGCGCATGGGCGGCGAGTATTTCTCGCTCTACACCGGCGCCAAGCTCAACTTTGTCGAGAACCCCGACACCGTGCCCGAGAACGTGCGCGAGATCGCCCCCACGGTGTTCACCGCCGTGCCGCGCGTGTGGGAAAAGTTCTATTCCGGCGTCACCATCGGCCTGAAGGAAGGCACCCGGCTGCAGCAAATGGTTTACGGCTGGGGCATTGGGGTGGGCCGGCGCATTGCCGATCTGGTGCTGGCGGGCAAACCGGTTCCGGCCGGGCTGAAAGCGCAGTTCCGCATTGCGCGCTGGCTGGCGCTGGACAACGTGCGCAAGCTGATCGGCATTCACCGCTCGCGTTTTCTGGTGACCGGCGCCGCCCCCATTTCGCCCGAGCTGGTGAAGTGGTACCTGGCGCTGGGCCTGCCCATGCTGGAAGTCTGGGGGATGACCGAGACCTGCGGCGCATCCACCGGCATTCCGGCCAACGGCATCAAGCCCGGCTCGATCGGCCCTGCCGCGCAGTTCAACCAGGTGCGGCTGGACGCCACCACCGGCGAGATCCAGGTGAAAGGCCCCAATGTCTTTGCCGGTTACCTGAACCAGCCTGAAAAGACGGCGGAGACCTTCACCGACGATGGCTGGCTGCGCACGGGCGACGTGGGCGCGGTCGATGGCGACGGCTACTTCCGCATCACCGACCGGATGAAGGACATCATCATCACGGCCGGTGGCAAGAACGTGACGCCCAGCGAGCTGGAGAACGAGCTCAAGTTCAGCCCCTATGTGACCGACGCGGTGGTGATCGGCGACAAGCTGCCCTACCTCACGGTGATCATCATGATCGACCAGGAGAACGTCGAGAAGTTTGCCCAGGACAACGACGTGCCCTTCTCCAACTACGCCAGCCTGACGCGCGCGCAAGAGGTGCAGGACCTGATCCAGCAAGTCATCGACGAAGTCAACTCGCGCTTCGCCCGGGTTGAGCAGATCAAGAAGTTCTTCCTGCTCGACAAGCAGCTCACCGCCGAAGACGAAGAGCTGACACCCACCATGAAACTCAAACGCAAACTGGTTCAAGCCAAATACGTCACGCAGATTGAGGCGATGTACCGCGGCTGAACCCTGCCCGTCAGGGTTATCACTGCGGTTTGGCCGTGAACCCTGCGCGCACAATTTCCGTCCAACAGCCAAGACACATTGGCAGCCATTCGATCCATTCCAAAGGAGACCTCATGCAGTTGAAGCAAGTTTTGATCGCCGTGGCCAGCGCCGCCGCGGTGTGCAGCCCGGCGTTCGCGCAGTCGCAGGGCGTCAGCAAGGACCAGATCACGCTGGGCTCCATCCAGGATCTGTCCGGCCCGCTGGCGGGCTTTGGCAAACAGGTGCGCATGGGCATGCAGCTGCGTGTAGAAGAGATCAACGAGCAAGGCGGCATCAACGGCCGCAAGATCAACCTCAAGGTGGAAGATTCGGGCTACGACCCCAAGCGCGCCGTGCTGGCCGCACAGAAGCTGGTCAACCAGGACAAGATCTTCGCCATGGTGGGGCACATCGGCACGGCGCAGAACGTGGCCACCTTCCCGGTGTTGTTCGACAAGAACGTCGTCAACTTCTTCCCGGTGACGGCCGCGCGCGAAATGTATGAGCCGCTGAACCGCCTGAAGTATTCCTTTGCCGCCACCTACTTCGACCAGATGCGCCTGGCCACACCCAAGCTGGCCAAGGAAAAAGGCGCCAAGAAACTGTGCGCGATCTACCAGGATGACGAGTTCGGCCTGGAAGTGCTGCGCGGCGCCGAAGCCGGCGCCAAAGCGGGCGGCATGGAACTGTCCGAGAAGACCAGCTTCAAGCGCGGCGCCACCGACTTCTCATCGCAAGTGGCGCGCCTGAAGGCCGCCAACTGCGACTTCGTGGTGCTGGGCACCATCATCCGCGAAACCATCGGCACCATTGGCGAAGCGCGCAAGACCGGCTTCAACCCCACGTTCCTGGGTTCCAGCGCGGCCTACACCGACCTGATCCACAAGCTGGGCGGCAAGCCCATGGACGGCCTGTACGCCGCCATGACGGTGCAAAACCCCTACCTGGACGAAAGCTCGCAGCCGATCCGCTTCTGGGCCAACAAGTACAAGACCAAGTTCAATGAAGACCCCACCGTCTTCTCGGCCTACGGCTACACCCTGGTCGATGCCTTCATCAAGGGCGCGCAAAAAGCGGGCACCAACCTGAGCACCGACAGCTTCATCAAGGCCATGGACACCATGTCCATTGCGCCGGACATCTTTGGCTCGCCCCCAATGACTTTCAGCCCAACCCGGCGGCTGGGCAACGATTCGTCCCGCCTGTCGCAAATCCAGGACGGCCGCTGGAAAGTGGTGTCGGACTACATGAAGTAAGTCGCGCTGCAGTGCCGGCCCAAAGAGCCGCCCTAGGGCGGCTCTTTGCTTTTCGGGGCGCCTGACTTGACAGCGATGGCGGGTGGCATTTGCTTGCGCCATCGCGGCATCAAGCGCCCGCCCGCCTTGATCTGCGTGCGCGCATATCGCGCTGCGGCACGTGGCCTCCAGATTACCGATGCGGCGAATCTCCCATGCCTTCGGGCGCGCGCCTCTGTGCGGCCCGTTGCACCACTAGCGAAGGTGGTTGTTATGAATGAAATCGCGCTCTAGCGCCCATCTAGCGGGCGCAGATAGCTATCAAATAAGAAGCGACTTGTGGCCTAACCGAACGAACGCGATGGCTCGTTTGCCCGCGAACAACCTGGGTTGTGCCGGTGCGGTCGGCTACCAGCTGAGGGCGGGCGCAGCGCCAAGCACGGTGCAAGGCCATGCGTCACACGCGCCACAGCCGCGCCGCCAGCTCTTTCATGATTTCCTCGGTGCCGCCGCCGATGGTCAGCACCTTCACCTCGCGGTAGATGCGTTCGCACACCGTGCCGCGCATGTAGCCCATGCCGCCCAGAATCTGCACGCCGGCATCGGCGCAGAACGCCATGGCCTGGGTGGCGTGGTTCTTCAGCACACAGACTTCGCCCACCCAGTCGGTGCCGGTGTCGCCTGCGTCGGCGCGCGCGGCCAGTTGCTCCAGCCAGGCGGCGGTCGACCGAATGTGCTGTTGCATGTCGACCAGCCTGTGCCGCACCACCTGGTGCTGCACCAGCGTGCTGCCGAAGGTCTTGCGCTGCTGCGCCCAGGCCAGCGCCTCGTCGTAGCAGGCCTGCGCAAAACCCAGTGCCGCGCAGGCGATGCCAAAGCGCTCGCCGTTGAAGTTGCCCATGATGGCCTTGAAGCCCGCGCCCTCTTCGCCCAGCAGGTAGCGCGCGGGCACGCGCACGCCGTCAAAACGCAGGTGCGCCGTGTCGGAACACAGCCAGCCCATCTTGTCCAGCCGGGTGCGCGACAGGCCAGCGCTGTCGCCGGGCACCAGCAGCAGGCTGATGCCGCCTGCGTTCTGGCCGGCGGCATCGTCCGTTCGCACCGCCAGCGTGATCCAGTCGGCGCGCATGCCCGAGGTGATGAACACCTTTTCGCCATCCACCACATAGTCGTCGCCATCGCGCCGCGCGCGGGTGCGCAGCTGCGCCACGTCCGACCCGCTACCGGGTTCGGTGATGGCCAGCGCGGCGATCTGCTCGCCCGCCAGCACGGGCGGAATGACTTCCTGGCGCACCTCGTCGCCCGCCAGCGCCAGCACCGGCGGCAGGCCGATGTTGTGCGACAGCAGGCTGGCCAGCACGCCGCCGCTGGTGCCGTAGCGGCACAGCGCCACCCACATCGCCAGCCGCAAGGCGTGCGGCGCGGGCGTGCCGCCATAGGCTTCGGGGTAGCCCAGGCCCTGCAGGCCCAGATCGGCCGCCTGGCGGTACAGCGCGCGCGGGAATTCGCCGGCCGCATCCCACGCGCTCACGTGCGGGGCGATCTCGTGGCGGGCAAAGCGCTCCACCGTATCGGCCAAGGCGCTGCGCGCTTCGCGCAGTTCAGCGGCGTCCATCATTTCGGTGCCTGCACGGCAAAGCGCAACAGCACCTGGCCCGGCGCCACCTGCTGGCCCTCGGCCACCAGCACTTCGGCCACCGTGGCATCGGCGCGGGCCGACAGGCTGTGTTCCAGCTTCATCGATTCGATCACCAGCGCGGTCACACCGCCCGCCAGCAGCTGGCCGGGCTGCACGGCCACGCGCACCACCTTGCCATTGAAGGGCGCGCGCAACTCGGTCGCCGCCTTGGCAGTGCCGTCGCCCGCAGCGGGGGCGAAAGACGTGTCTTGCACCCACCAATCCACCGCGCCGCACTGCGCGTGCCAACGCGCGCCGCCATCCGCACCGGGCACACGCACCGCATGCAAGGGGCGCGTCGTGCCGTCGTCGGTGGTCAGTTGCATGCCGCCGTCGGGCAAGGGCTTGATCTGGATGTGCTGAACCGCTCCTTCAGCCGCCGCCATCTGCAGCGTGCCATCGGCCTGTGCACGCGCGCTGCGGTTCAGCACCCGGTCGCGGTGCTGCAGCCGGATCGGCACCGCAAAGCGGCAAGGCAGTGCGCTGATGTCTTGACCAAAAGCCAGCGCTGGCGCAATCTGGTCAACACTTTTCTGCTCTTTGTTCCATAGCGATTCACGCAGGCGGTCGCCATCGGTCGCCAGGTAGCTGATCAGCGCGTTGCCCGCGCGAAAGTGCGCGTCGCCCAGGCATTCGATCAGAAAGGCCCGGTTGGTCGGCAGGCCCAGCACCTGCAACTGGCCCAGCGCGGCCATCAGCCGATCCATCGCCGCTGCGCGCGTGCGGCCGTGCGCGATCAGCTTGC
Source organism: Ottowia sp. (assembly GCA_017997715.1). Lineage (GTDB taxonomy): Bacteria > Pseudomonadota > Gammaproteobacteria > Burkholderiales > Burkholderiaceae_C > Ottowia. The sequence goes on along the minus strand of JAGOEM010000110.1, from coordinate 6,190 downwards.
CCAGCATGGCGTCGTAATACGGCGTGACTTCGCTGCCGGTGTGCATCGCGTGGTCAAAGCGCAGCGGCGCGCGTTCGAACGACGCAGCGGGCGGTGCCGACCAGCGCAGCACGCGGCCTGCGTGCGGCGTAAAGCGTTCGTCCTCGGCACACAGGCGCACCTCGATCGCGTGGCCTTGCAGCTGCACCTGGTCTTGCGTCAGCGGCAGCGGCTCACCGCGCGCCACGCGAATCTGCCACTCCACCAGATCGAGCCCGGTCAGCGCCTCGGTCACCGGGTGTTCGACCTGCAGACGCGTGTTCATTTCCATAAGGAAGAACAGGCCCCCACGCTTCGCGGCTGCGCCTGCTGCGCTGCCCCCCAAGGGGGCCGCAGCCTCCTTGGGGCGGCCCGGCGTCGGCTGGACTTCGCCCCCACGCTCCGCGGCTGCGCCTGCTGCGCTGCCCCCCATGGGGGCCGCAGCCGCCTTGGGGCGGCCCGGCGTCGGCTGGGCTTCGCCCCCACGCTCCGCGCCCGCGCCCGCGCCTGATGCGCAGCCCTCTTCCAGCAAAAATTCCACCGTGCCCGCGCCCACGTAGCCGGCCGCGCGGGCCAGTGCCACGGCGCAGGCGCCCAGGCGGGCGCGCAGGGCGGCGTCCACCGCCGGGCTGGGCGCTTCTTCGATGATCTTCTGGTGGCGCCGCTGCACCGAACAATCACGCTCGCCCAGGTGAATGACGCCGCCGTGCGCATCGGCAAACACCTGCACTTCCACGTGGCGCGGGTTCATCAGTGCGCGCTCGATCAGCAGGTCGCCATTGCCAAAGCCGGCCAGCGCCTCGGCGCGGGCGCTGGCCAGGGCAGCGGGCAGTTGCGCGGCTTCGGTCACCAGGCGCATGCCGCGCCCGCCGCCACCGGCCACCGCCTTGACCATCACCGGATAGCCCACCCGCTCTGCCTCGCTGGCAAAGCGCGCCTCGCTCTGGTCATCGCCCGCGTAGCCCGGCAGGCAGGGCACGTCGTGCGCCAGGGCCAGCGCCTTGGCGGCCGATTTGCTGCCCAGCGCGCGGATGGCGGCGGGCGGCGGGCCGATCCAGGTCAGCCCCGCATCGACCACGGCCTGCGCAAAACTGGCGTCTTCGCTCAGGAACCCATAGCCCGGGTGCACCGCATCGGCGCCGGTGGCGCGCGCGGCTTGCAGCAGCCGGTCAACGCGCAGGTAGCTTTCGGCCGAGGTGCGGCCACCCAGCGCGAAGGCGACCGTTGCCTCCTGCACATGCAGCGCATGGGCGTCCGGGTCTGAATACACGGCCACCGTTTCGATGCCCATGCGCCGCGCGGTCGCAATCACGCGGCGGGCGATCTCGCCCCGGTTGGCAATCAGGATGCGCTTCATGTCGATGGTGTGTGGTGCCGCGGGTCAGGCGCGACGGCTGTGAGACGCCCTCCCCCTTTGGGGGAGGGTTGGGGTGGGGGCTGCACGGGACGCGCGCTGATGGGCCGGACGGCCCCCATCCCCGCCTTCCCGCAGAAAGAGTGAGAGCGATTCCTGTGACACAGCACGGTGCTTCTGCGCGCCAGCCCACTCAGGCGGCGGGCCTGCGTTTTGCAATGCCCATGATCTTGGCGATGATGCCCAGCATCACCTCGTCCGCGCCGCCGGCAATGCCGGTCAGCCGCGTGTCGCGGTACATGCGCGATACCTTGTTGTCCCAGGTGTAGCCCATGCCGCCCCAGAACTGCATGCAGGTATCGGGCACCTGGCGGCCCAGGTGGCCGGCTTTCAGTTTGGCCATGCTGGCCAGTTCCAGCACGTCGTGGCCGGCCACGTAGCGTTCGCAGGCCTGGTAGATCAGCGCGCGCAGGCATTCCACCTCGGTCTTGATTTCGGCCAGCTTGAACTGCACCCACTGCTGGTCGGCCAGCGTGGCGCCAAACAGCTGGCGCTGCTGCGCCCATTCCACCGTCCAGTCGATGGCGCTGGTGAAGCTCTGGATGCAGCTGGCCGCGCCCCACAGGCGCTCTTCCTGAAACTGCTGCATCTGGTAGATGAAGCCCTGGCCTTCGGCGCCGATGCGGTTGCGCTGCGGCACACGGACTTCGTCAAAGTAGATCAGGCCGGTGTCGCTGGCGTTCATGCCCAGCTTCTTGATCTTGCCGGCGATCTCGATGCCCTTGGTCAACTGGCCATTGCGGCCGTCGCGCATGGGCACCATCACCAGGCTCTTGTTCTTGTGCATCTGCCCTTCGCCGGTGTTGACCAGCATGCACATCCAGTCGGCCTGCAGACTGTTGGTGATCCACATCTTCTGGCCGCTGATGACGTAGTCGTCACCGTCCTTGCGCGCCACGCTCTTGATGCCGGCCACGTCGCTGCCGGCGCCAGGTTCGCTGACGCCGATGCAGCCCACCATGTCGCCAGCCAGCGCGGGCGCCAGAAAGTCGCGCTTCAGCTCATCGCTGCCATAGCGCGCCAGCGCGGGCGTGCACATGTCCGTCTGCACGCCAATCGCCATCGGCACGCCGCCGCAATGGATGTGGCCCAGCGTCTCAGCCATCAGCACCGAATACGAATAGTCCAGCCCCATGCCGCCGTACGCTTCCGGCTTGGTCAGCCCCAGCAGGCCCAGCTTGCCCAGGCCCTTGAAGACTTCGTGCGCGGGGAAGATTTCCGCCGCTTCCCATTCGTCCACGTGCGGGTTGATGTGCTCGTCGATGTAGCGCTTGAGCGTCTTGCGGATCTCTTCGTGCTCGTGCGTCCATTGCATGGTGTTTGTCTCCTTGGTTTCTTTTAGTCAGCTTGCGATGACGCGCCGGGTACCAGCAAACGCCGTGGCCGCACCCGCGGCGGCCACTGGCGTTGTCCCCCCTCCCGCAGCGCGCAGCGCGAAGAGAGAGGGGGGAAGGCGCGTCAGCGACTCAGGGGGGTGCCCCATCTCACATCCGCGCCACGCCAAACTGCATGGGCCGCACTTCGCGTGCCGCGCCTTCGGCGATGGTGTCCAGGCACAGCGCCAGCACGGCGCGCGTGTCGCGCGGGTCGATCACGCCGTCGTCCAGCAGCAGGCCGCTGGTGTAGAAGGCGTCGGCCTGCGCTTCAAACATGGCGACGATCTGGTCAAACTGCTGTTGCGACTGTTCGGCGTCGGGCTGCAGGCCTTTGCGCGCCAGCGCGGCCTCGGTCACGATCTGCATGGTGCGCGCGGCCTGCTCGCCGCCCATCACCGCCGTGCGCGCGCTGGGCCAGCTGAACAGAAAGCGCGGCGCATAGCCGCGCCCGCACATGCCGTAGTTGCCCGCGCCAAAGCTGGCCCCGCACTGAATGGTGATCTGCGGCACCGTGGCGTTGGTCACCGCCTGAGTCATCTTGCTGCCGTGCTTGATCATGCCGCCCTGCTCGGCCTGCGTGCCCACCATGTAGCCGGTGGTGTTCTGCAGGTAAACGATGGGGTGGCCCAGCTGGCACATCCACTGAATGAAGTGCGTGGCCTTGTTGGCGCCGGCCACGTCAATCGGGCCGTTGTTGCTGATCAGGCCGACGCGGTGCCCGCCCAGGCTGGCCTGCGCGCACAGCGTGGCCGTGCCGTACAGCGGTTTGAATTCCAGCAGCGCGCCGCCATCCACCAGCCGCGCCATCACCTCGCGCATGTCCACCGGTTCGCGGTGGTGCGCGGGCATCAGGCCCAGCAATTCATCGGTGTTGAAGGGCGATGCATTTGCTTCGTTATTGATAGCTGCTTGCGCCCATACAGCGGGCGCTACAGCCATATTTGACTTATAAAACCCTGCAATCACCTGCCGCGCAATGCCCAGCGCGTGGCGGTCGTCCTCGGCCAGATATTCGCCCAGGCCGGAAACGCTGGTGTGCATCTCGGCACCGCCCAGTTCTTCTTCGGTGGCCACTTCGCCGGTGGCGGCTTTCAGCAGCGGCGGCCCGGCCAGAAAGGCCCGCGAACGGCCACGCACCATGATCACGATGTCCGACAGGCCCGGCATGTACGCCCCGCCCGCCGTGCCCGAACCGTGCTGCACCGTGACCACCGGCAGCCCGGCGGCCGACAGCCGCGCCAGGTTGCGAAACAGCGCGCCGCCGTGCACAAAGCCTTCGACGCGGTAGCGCATCAAGTTGGCGCCCGCGCTTTCCACCAGGTGGATGAAGGGCAGGCGGTTTTGCAGCGCGATCTCTTGCACGCGCAGGATTTTTTCCAGGCCCATGGCCTGGATGGCACCGGCTTCAATGCCCGAATCGCTGGCCACCACCATGCAGCGCACGCCTTCGATAAAGCCGATGCCCGCCAGCATGCCGCCACCAGGCACCGACTTGGCCGCGTCCCTGGTGTCTTGCAGATAGCCGGCCAACGTGCACAGCGGCAGCCAGGGCGCGCCCCGGTCCAGCAGCAAGGCCACGCGCTCGCGCGGCAGCAGTTGGCCGCGCTTGTCAAACTGCGGCTTGGCACGGGCCGACGCATCGGCCGCGCGGTCTTCCAGCGCGCGCCACGCGTCGATGCGCGCCAGCATGGCGGCGCGACGGGCCTGCGCCGCGTCAGACAAGGGGTTCCAGCCCGAAGAAAACTGCGTCATTCCGCAAACAGCTTGGGCACCGCATGGCGGTGGAACCCGTTGAACGGCTGGACGGCCGGGCGCTGCTGCACATCGGCAGGTGCCGCCACTTCGCCCCAGCCCATGCGCGCCTGCGGCCGTGCGCCGTCGATGCGCAGCACGCTGCCGCTGATGAAGTTGGCCGCTGGCGTCAGCAAAAACACGATGGCGCCAGACACTTCGGATTCGGTGCCAAAGCGGCCCAGCGGCACGGTGCGCGGCATGTGGCGCAGCATGTCGGCCGCTTCGGGCGGGTAATGGTCCATGCCGCTGGACGCGATGTAGCCCGGCGCCACCGCATTCACGCGGATACCGTGCGCCGCCCATTCGGCCGCCGCCGTTTCGGTAAAGCTGACCATGCCTGCGCGCGCCGCGCCGCTGTGCGCCATGCCCGGCATCGACCCCCATATGTCGGCCACGATGTTGACGATGCTGCCGCCGCGCGCCTGCATGCTTTGCACCACGCATTCGCGCGCCATCAGAAAGCCGCCGGTCAAGTTGGTGTCGACCACCGCCTGCCAGCCCTTGGCGCTGATCTTTTCCGCCGGGGTGATGTACTGGCCGCCCGCGTTATTGACCAGCGCGTCAATGCCGCCGTGGCGCGCCACGATATCGGCCACCGTCTGCTGCACCGCGGCTTCCTGCCGGATGTCGCACACCGCCTGGCTGGCCAGGCCGCCATCGGTGGTGATTTCGTCCTGCACCGCGCGCAGCTTGTCGGGGTTGCGGCCCACCAGCACCACCTGCGCACCCAGCGCAGCGGCTTCGTGCGCGGTGCAGCGCCCAATGCCCGATCCGCCGCCCGTCACCACCACCACCTGCCCGGCCAGCAGGCCCGGCGCAAACACACTTCGGTAATTCATGCTTCCCCCGTGAACAGCGCCATTGCCTGCGCCGTGATGTCGTCCAACGTCAGCGGCCCCTTGGCCGAATACCACTGCACCGCCCAATGCAGCGCGCCAAAAATCAGCAGCCGCGCGGCATCGGGCTTGGCCTTGATCTGGCCGCTGCGGTGCAGCGCGCGCAGCACCGGCGCCCACACCGCTTCGTAGTCGTCTTTTTGCGTGGTGATCTCGGCGCGCTGCGCGGGCGACAGCGACCGCCATTCGTACAGCATCACCGGGATGAAGTCGCTGTCTGGCCCCAGGATCACCTCGAAGTGGTGGCGGATCAGCGCGCGCAGCTTGTCGTGCGCATTGGCGCGCGCACCCAGCGCCTTCAAGGTGGCCGCTTGCGTGACCGTCACGCGCGCCATGCCCTCCTGCATCACCGCGTGCAGCAGCGCCTGCTTGCTTTGAAAGAAGTAAAAGGGCGAACCGCTTTGCATATCGGCTGCCGCTGCAATGTCGCGCGTGCTGGTGCCGTCAAAGCCCTTCGTGCGAAACAAGCGCGCGGCAGCGGCAATCAGCAGCTGGCGGCGGTTGCCCTCATCGCGCTCGGCCACCGTCTTGGGTGGGCGGCCACGGCGGGCGGGGGGCGAAGCGTCTGGCGCGCTGTTAACGGTGGGCATCGCGCAAGCATAACAAGGCCGCTTAATTTTGCAAAGCGTTTGCTTTGTAGAATTCAAACACTGCGCATTCAGGCATCGCCCGCTTCACCCATGCCGCTGCGC
>JAGOEM010000280.1 GCA_017997715.1 Ottowia sp. | reverse complement strand
TTTCACTTGGGTTTTACCGCTGCATTACCGGCGCTTTACATGGCGCGCGGGCTCGGCTTTTTGGAGCGCGGCACGGTCGCCGCTGGCAGGACCGTGGCCAGATCGGCCAGGCCATCGCGCGGCCAAGTCGGCCCATGCAACGCGGTACCATCCTGGGTTACCCAAAAGTCTGCCGCGTCGAGGTGGTGGGCCTTGTCTTTTTTCTACTTTCCGGACTTTTCTCATGCCCAAGTTTTCCCGTCGCGTTCTGATGGTGGCGCTGTCCGCCGTCGTTCTGGCCGCCTGCAGCAAGCCCGATGCCACCACGCCCACCGCCGCCGCTTCAGCGCCCGCCGCGCCTGCGCCGCTGACCAAGATCGTGATCGGCCTGGACGACAGCTTTCCGCCGATGGGCTTTCGCGACGACAAGGCGCAACTGGTGGGCTTTGACATCGACCTGGCCCGCGAAGCGGCCAAGCGCCTGGGCGCAGAGGTCGAATTCAAGCCGATCGACTGGAACGCCAAAGAGGCCGAGTTGACCGGCAAGCGCGTGGACGCGCTGTGGAACGGCCTGACCATCACCGAAGAGCGCAAGCAGAACATCGCCTTCACCGCGCCGTACATGGAGAACCACCAGATCATCGTGGTCAAGGGCGATTCGCCGATCAAGACCAAGGCCGATCTGGCCGGCAAGCTGGTGGGCGTGCAGGACGGCTCCAGCGCCGTGGACGCCATCACCAAGGACGAAGCCACCGCCAAGACCTTCAAGGACCTGAAGAAGTACGGCGACAACGTCACCGCGCTGATGGACCTGACCACCGGCCGCGTGGAAGCGGTGGTGCTGGACGAAGTGGTGGGCCGCTACTACACCGCCAAAAAGCCGGGCGAATACGCCGTGCTGGACGAGAACTTCGGCACCGAGGAATACGGCGTGGGCGTGCGCAAGGACGACACCGACCTGCACAGCCGCCTGGACAAGGCCATGGCCGACATGAAGGCAGACGGCAGCGCCGCCAAGATTGCCGAGCAGTGGTTCGGCAAGAACATCATCAAGTAAGCCGAAGCCGTTTGCTATCGATACAGAAGCTGGTCACGCCCGCCTGGTAAGCGCCAAAGCCCGATATGGACTACATCCTGAGTCTGCTGCCGCCGCTGGCCCAGGGCTCGCTGGTCACGCTCAAGCTGTTCGCCATCACCCTGGTGCTGGCGCTGCCGCTGGGCCTGGGCCTGGCCTTGGTGCGGCTGTCGCGCTGGTCGGCGCTGCGCAGCGCAGTCAGCGGTTTCATCTGGCTGATGCGCGGCACGCCGCTGATGCTGCAGCTGCTGTTCGTGTATTACGCGCTGCCCTTCGTGCCGTACGTGGGCATCCGCCTGCCCGATTTTCCGGCCGCCGTGGTGGCCTTTGCGCTGAACTACGCCGCGTACTTTGCCGAGATCTTCCGCGCCGGCATCCAGTCGATCGACCGTGGCCAGTACGAGGGCGCCAAGGCGCTGGGCCTGAGCTACCCGCAGACGCTGCGCCGCATCGTGCTGCCGCAGATGCTCAGGCGCAGCCTGCCGCCGCTGGCCAACGAAACCATCACGCTGATCAAAGACACCTCGCTGATCTACGTGCTGGCGCTGAACGACTTGCTGCGCGCCGCGCGCGGCTTTGTGCAGCGCGACTTCACCATCACGCCCTTCATCGTTGCCGCCGTGTTCTATCTCTTGATGACGCTGCTGCTGACCTGGGTGTTCCAACGGCTTGAGCGACGCTATGCAGAGCAGGACTGAGGTGTTGCCCGCCGCCCCCATGGTCAGCGCCACCGGCGTGTTCAAGCGCTTTGGCGCGCTGGAAGTGCTGCGCGGCGTCGATCTGACCGTGGCGCGCGGCGAGGTGGTTGCGGTGCTGGGCGCCTCGGGCTCGGGCAAATCCACGCTGCTGCGCTGCCTGAACCACCTGGAGACGGTGGACCGCGGCACCATCCGCATCGCCGGCGACACCCTGGTGGCCGACGACGAACAGGGCAGGGCGCGCTACCCGGCCGAAAGCGAAGTGCGCCGCGTGTGCCGCCACACCGGCATGGTGTTTCAGCACTTCAACCTGTTTCCGCACCTGACGGTGCTGCAAAACCTGATCGAGGCGCCGGTCACCGTCAAGAAACTGCCCCGCGCCGAAGCCGTGGCGCTGGCCGAACGCCTGCTGGCCAAGGTCGGCCTGGCCGACAAGCGCGACGCCTACCCCAACCGCCTGTCCGGCGGGCAAAAGCAGCGCGTGGCCATCGCCCGCGCCCTGGCCATGCAGCCCGAAGTGCTGCTGTTCGACGAACCCACCAGCGCGCTGGACCCCGAGCTGACCGGCGAAGTGCTGCGCACCATGCGCGAACTGGCGGCCGAACGCATGACCATGCTGGTCGTCACGCACGAAATGGCCTTCGCCCGCGAAGTGGCGCACCGCGTCGTCTTCATGGACGGCGGCCAGATCGTCGAAGACCGCCCCGCACGCGACTTTTTCGCCAGCCCGCAGCATGAGCGGGCCCGGGCGTTTTTGCAGCACATGCTGTGAGGCGGTCGCCGCATCGGCGCTGAATCACGGCGGCGTGGCGCCTGCAAGCCCGCGCCCCAACAGCGTCGAACCGCGCGCAAGAAGCGCTGCGGTTCAGATGTCCTGCAACAGCGCAAACGGCAGGTGCAGCTCGCCCACGCGGGGGCCATCTGCCGCGCCCGCACGCAAATCGGCCGCGTGTTCGGCCGACAGTTGCAGCGACACGATCACCGCGGTGCCGCCATCGGGCGCTGCGGCGGACTGGGCGATCAGGCCCACGGGCTGGTCGGGCGCGCTGGCGTCAAACACTTCCTGGCCGGCTTCGGCCGCGCCGGCCACCTGGGCGACGAAGGCGCGGCGCTTGATGGCGCCACGGAACTGGCTGCGCGCAATGACTTCCTGGCCGGGGTAGCAGCCCTTTTTGAAGTTCACGCCGTCGATGCTTTCGTAGTTCAGCATCTGCGGCACAAAGGCTTCGACCACGGGCGGGGTAATGCGGGCCACGCCGGCGCGCACTTCGGCCCAGTGCCAGTCGGCTTGGCTGAGCGCAGGGCCATCCGGGGCGGGGGCGCCGGTCGCCAACAGGTACAGCGCGCGCGCGGCGCCGTCGGCGGGTGGTAGCGTGACGACCAATCTTTGCGCATCATTCAGGCCGCTAGCGCCCGTCCCACCTGCGGTAGCAGCTACCGATTCAGTAGCATATGTATGAGCAGCCGCTGCCGCGGCGCCGATCGCGCCGTACACCGTGAATTCGGTGCTGGCGTCGCTCAGCTTGAGTCTGGAGCGCATCACGAACATCGTCAGGCGCTTCAAGGTGGTGGGCAGGGTTTCGGCGCTGGTGACCAGCAGCAGCTCGTCGGCGCTGCGTTTGTAGACGCGAAAGCTGGCCTGCATGCGCCCCTTGGCGTTGCAGAACGCGGCCAGGCGGCTGCTGCCCACGGGCATCAAGACCACGTCCTGCGTCAGCTGGCCCTGCAGGAACTGCGCGGCCTGTTCGCCCAGCGCGCGGATCACGCC
>JAGOEM010000109.1 GCA_017997715.1 Ottowia sp. | reverse complement strand
ATTCGGTGATGCCCGAATCGGCCCGCACCGCCATGCGCACCTGGCTGATGTAGGTGGTGACGGCAAACGCCACCTGCTGCTGGCGCACCAGCGTGTTGGTGGCCGGGCCGCAGCCGATGTCGACCGTGCCGTTCTGCACCAGCGGCAAGGTGTTTTGCGGCGTCATCGCAAAGTATTCCAGCTTGGCCTGCGGCGCCAGCTTGCGGATGATGCGTTCGCACAGTTCCACGTGGTAGCCGGTGAACTTGTCGTGCGCGCCCAAAGCGTAGGCCATGGGCGGCGATGCTTCGCGCACACCGATGACGGCCTTGCCGCTGTTGCGGATCTTGTCCAGCGTGCCGCCGCTGGCCTGCGCATAACTGGCCGGCGCGAAGGCGGCTGCGCACAGCGCGATCACCGCGGTGAGGGGCATCCAGCGGGATGTACGGGCTTGCGGCATGGCTTGTCTCCTGATCGTTGTTGGGTACGCAACCCAGTATGCCCGAGCGGCCTGCAGCCAAGGCGGGGCGCGGGTCACGGGGGCAGGGCGCGCGATCAGGTGCAAGCTGCACGAAGCGCCGCAGGCGCAGGTGGTGCAAAGCGCCGCAGCCGCAGCCACTTGCCGGGCGGTGCAAGCCAGCGCGGGCCAGTCAGATCAAGCCGGGGCGATGTTGCGCGCCGTGGCCAGCAGCGTGGCGCACAGGGTTTCAGCGCCTTGTGCATCGACCGCATACACATCGCTGGCGCACACGCTCAGCAGCTTGCTGTTGCGAACCACGCGGCCTTTGCCGCGCAGCTGCACGCCCACGGCGGGGCCGACGATCTTGAGCGTGGTGTCGATGGTGGCGTTGCTGGCGCCGGGCGGCAGCAGGGTGCCGGCGGCGGCCACCGCCGCGAAGTCGGCCACGGCAAAGATCGCCGTGGCCTGCAGCTGGCCGGGGCGAAAGCTGAATTCCGGCGCGGCGGGTATTTCCAGCTCGACCTCGCCGGGCGCGATGTGGCGAAACGCCAGCTTCAGCGTGCGCGCCACGGGCATGGCGAGTACGGCGTCTTGCACGGCTTGCAATTGGTCGGGTGGGGCGAAGGCGGGTGTCATGGCTTTCCTTTCACGCGGCCCGATGGGCTGCGCGGCCAGGGTGGGGCGGCGGTTGCCGCGGGGGTGCGGGTGGGGCGCTGCTGTTGCTGGCGAATCCACACGCGGTGATCGGTGACGGCCTGGCGCAAGCGCGTCAGCTCGGCCAGGCGGGCGTCGATGTCGGCCAGGCGCTGGGCCATGATCTCGTCCAGCTGCGCCAGCGTCAGGCGGTGGCTGCGGTAGGCGGGCAGCCACTCGCCGATCTCGCGCAGCGAAAAGCCAATGGCGCGCGACATGGTGATGAACACCACTTCACGCTGCAGCGTGGCGGGGTAGTCGCGCCAGCCATTGGCGCGCCGCGTGGGCAGCAGCAGGCCGCATTTCTCATAGTGGCGCAGGGCGTGCACCGTGGTGTTGCAACGCTGGGCAAGTTCCGAGATCAGCATGGCGCCCATGTTGCCCAAGTTCGTGCTGCACGAAGGTCAGTGTGGTGACAAGAAAGATCACAGCCTGGGTGGGCAAATTCATCGAGCGGTGGCACGCTATCTTGGTCAAATCATCGTATGGCGCCCGATGGGCATGCGCAAGCAGCTATTGAAGGTGTAGCAATTTGGGGCTTGGCGCTGATGGCGTAGGCCCGCGCCCGGCGGGCGGCGACAGCATCGTTGTGCCGCCGGTGGTACGGGTTGGTGCTTCATCGCCTGCGCGGCCGCCGCACAATGGCCGCATGACCGCAGCGCCCGCCTTGCCCGCCATCACGCGCCGCCATTTGCAACGGCTGCGGCAGGTGTACCGCTCGGCCGGTTGGCCGTGCCACGACGTGCTGGAGGCCGATCTGCTGGCCGCTGGCCTGCTGGTGCGCGTGGCCGGCTTGCACGGCGCCGAGACACTGCGCGTGACCGACGCGGGCATTGCCGCCATCAGCCAGGCGGCGGCGGGTTACCGCGATGCGCTGTCGGCCCACGAAGCCTTGCTGCGCCGCGTGGCGCAGGACCTGCAGCGCGCGGGCCGCATTGCGTGGCGGGGCTTGAGCCTGCGCGTGCCGCTGGCCGCGCCGCCCGATTCAGAACAAAAAGTGCCGCCAGCGCCCGGTGAACCTGCGCAGGCAGCTATGGAATATGAAGCGGACCAGCCTGACGCGGACGCGCTGAATCAGGCTGGGGCAGCCCCCTTGCGCTGGCACATCGCGTGCCCGGATTTGTTCTCGGTACGGCACACCAGCGTGGAAGCCTATCTGGACCCGGTGGTGCATGAGATCAAGGTCAGCCGCGCCGATCTGCTGGCCGATTTGAAGCGCCCGCACAAGCGCGCCGCCTACCTGGCCATGGGCGGCGCCTGCTGGTACGTGCTGGGCCTGGACGCGCGTGGCCGGCCGATCGGCAGCGCCGACGAAGTGCCGCCCGACTGCGGGGTGATGCTGGCGCAGGCCGACGCCTGTGCGGTGCTGCGCCCCGCGCCCCGCCGCGCGCTGGAGCGCTTGCCGTTTGCTACCTGGATGGCGCTGGCGCGTGCCACGCCGCTGGCGCTGCCCGACGATGACGCGCAATCGGTGTTGAAGAATTTGGACTGAACAGGCCGCCAGCGCCCAACCAGTGGGCGTTGGGAGCTATGAATAGTGAAGCGCTAGCGGTGCCCCATCAGCGATGCGGCGATGGCGCGTTTGAATGGCGTGATGCGGTCGGCCACGCGCAGCAGCGCCGTGCGCAGCAGGCGCACCGGCGGCGATTCGGCGGTGTAGATCGTGGCAATCAGGCGCGTGGCTTCGTACAGCGGGCGCGTGGCCAGGCGGTGGCGGCGTTCGTAGCGCGCCAGTGCGTCGGGCGCGCCCACGTCGCGCCCGGCCGCGTGCGCGACCAGCAGCTCGGTGCTCAGCGTTTCGATGACCAGCAGGCCAAAGTTGAAACCGTGCGCCGTCACCGGGTGCATGCCGACCGCCGCGTCGCCCACGCAGGCGAATCGCTCGCCCACCAGGCGGTGCGGGTACACGCCCACCAAGGGGTAGACGTGGCGCGTGCTGGCGGGCGCCATGGCGCCCAGGCGGCCGTCAAAACGGCGCGTCAGTTCGGCGCCAAAGGCCTCATCGGGCATGGCCAGCAAGGCTTCGATCTGCTGGTGCGGCAGCGTCAACACGGCCGATGCGCGCGCCGCGCCGGCAGGGTCGTCGTTCATGGGCAGCAGCGCCAGCGTCTGGCCGTGGTCAAACCATTCCCACGCGGTGTGGTCGTGCGGCTTGGCGTGGGTGACCTGGCACACCAGCATGGTGCGGCCAAAGTCGTGCATGTTGGCGCCAATGCCCATGGCGCGGCGCGTGGCCGAAAAGCGGCTGTCGGCCGCCACCACCAGTTTCGCGGCATGCGTGGCGCCGCTCTTCAGCGTGACCTGGCTGGGCTGGTCGGGCGCCTGGGGCTGCACGTGCGCCACGGCATCGCCGTCGATGAAGACGATGTCGCGGTGCTTCGCCATGCTCCCTTGCACCGCATCCCAGGCGGCGCGGCGGATCAGGTGGTTGGACACCAGCCAGCCCAGTTCGCCGCGCTGCGTCTGGGTAGGCCCGATCATCATGGCGAAGGGCGATGCGCCGTTCAGCACCTTGGCGTCGCGCAGCGGCGACAGCGCGTCGGGCGTGGTGGCGCGGATGCGGTCCCACAGGCCCAGGCGCCGCAGCGTGTCGGCCGACGTTTGGGTGAGCGCGATCTCGCGCCCGTCGAACGCCGGGTTGGCAATGGCCGCCCTGGGCTGCTGCTCGACCACCGCGATGGTGAGCCCGTGGCCCGAAAGGGCGCGCGCCAAGCACAAGCCAGCCGGGCCGGCGCCGCTGATCAATATGTCGTAGGGCATAGCCACAGAGTATGGTGGGTCGTTCCATGGATGGGTTGATGAGCGTCAACAGAAAGTGTTACTGACGGTGGTATCTGCGGCGGGCTTGTCCTGGCACCAGAATGCGCGCCGCCCACGCAGCCTTGGGCCGATTGCCGATGACGCCCCGCGCGGCGCAGGCCGGCGGCTGCCAGCCTGGCCGCAGCCCTTGCCCCGCGTGAGGCCGTACGCCGGTACATGGCGGGGTTTTCGGCTAAGGTTCGCCGATGAATGTTTCTCTTTGGACTCTGGGTTGGCGCACGCTGTGGCGCGATTTGCGCTCGGGCGAGCTGCGGCTGGTCATGGTCGCGGTCACGCTGGCCGTGGCCGCGCTGACGGCGGTGGGCTTTTTCTCTGACCGGCTGCAAGGCGGCCTGCAGCGCGACGCGCGCCAGCTGCTGGGCGGCGATGCGGTGATCGTCAGCGACAACGCGCCCGCGCCGATGTGGGCCGAACAGGCCCGCGCGCTGGGCCTGGAAAGCGCGCTGACGCTGAGCTTTCCCACCATGGGCCGCGCCCCCGATGCGCAAGGCGGCGCCACGCGCCTGGTGGCGCTGAAATCGGTGGGTGACGGCTACCCGCTGCGCGGCCGGGTGCGGCTGACGCAGGACGCCAGCGACCTGAACGGCACGCCCACCGAAGGCATTCCGCCGCGCGGCCAGGCCTGGGCAGACGCCGCGCTGCTGGAAACGCTGGGCCTGAAGCTGGGCGACACGCTGCTGCTGGGCGACGCCAGCCTGCAGCTGACGCAGCTGATCGCGCAAGAGCCCGACCGGGGCTCGGGCTTCATGAGCTTTGCCCCCCGCGTGATGATCGGCGAACCCGATCTGGCGGCCACCGGCCTGGTGCAACCGGCCAGCCGCATCACCTGGCGCCTGGCGGTGGCGGGCGCGCCCGAGGCGGTCAAGCGCTTTCAGACCTGGGCCGAGGCCGAGGCGAAAAAGCCCGACGTGCACGGCGTGCGCCTGGAATCGCTGGAAAGCGGCCGCCCCGAAATGCGCCAGACGCTGGACCGGGCCGAGAAATTCCTCAACCTGGTGGCGCTGCTGGCCGCGCTGCTGTCGGCCGTGGCCGTGGCGCTGGCGGCGCGCGGCTTTGCCGCCCGGCACCTGGACGATTGCGCCATGCTGCGCGTGCTGGGCCTGCCGCAGCGCGCCATTGCCGGCGCCTATGCGGTTGAATTTCTGCTGATCGGCCTGGCGTCCAGCCTGCTGGGCGTGCTGATCGGCTATGCGGTGCACCACGTGTTCGTGGCGCTGCTGGCGGGCCTGGTCGAAGCCGCCTTGCCCGCCGCCAGCGGCTGGCCGGTGCTGTTCGGCCTGGGCATCGGGCTGACGCTGTTGCTGGCCTTTGGCCTGCCGCCGGTGCTGCAGCTGGCGCAGGTGCCGCCGCTGCGCGTCATCCGGCGCGATGTGGGCGACTTGAAAGCCGCTTCGGTCCTTGTGCTGGGCCTGGGTGTGGCGGGTTTTGCGGGGCTGCTGCTGGCGGTCAGCGCCGATCTGAAACTGGGGCTGATCGCCGTGGGCGGCTTTGCCGGCGCGGTAGCGGTGTTTGCCGTGCTGGCCTGGCTGGCCGTCAAGCTGCTGCGCCGCGTGGTGAATGAAACCCGCGCGCCGCGCTGGCTGGTGCTGGCCACGCGGCAGATTTCGGCACGGCCGGCCTATTCGGTGGTGCAGGTCACCAGCCTGGCGGTGGGTTTGCTGGCGCTGGTGCTGCTGGTGCTGCTGCGCACCGATTTGATCAGCAGCTGGCGCGCGGCCACGCCGGCCGATGCGCCCAACCGCTTCGTCATCAACGTCATGCCCGACCAAAGCGAGGCCTTTCGCACCGCGCTGACCGATGCCGGCGTGCAGCGGCTGGACTGGTACCCCATGTTCCGCGGCCGCCTGGTGGGCGTCAACGGCCGCAGCGTCAACATGGACGACTACACCGACGACCGCGCCAAGCGTCTGGTCGACCGCGAATTCAACCTCTCGCACGCGGCCGATGCGCCGCCGCACAACGAGATCGTGGCGGGCCGGTGGCAGCCGGGCGAAGCCGATGCCGTCAGCGTGGAAGAAGGCCTGGCCGAAACCCTGGGTCTGAAGCTGGGCGACACCATGCGCTTTGACGTGGGCGGCCTGCCTTTGGAAGGCCGCATCACCTCGCTGCGCAAGGTGGACTGGGCTTCCATGCACGTCAACTTCTTCGTGATGTTTTCGCAGGCCAGCATGCCCGAGCTGCCCATCACCTACATCGCCGCCTACCGCGCACCCGAAGTCTGGCCGCCACGCCCTGCCGCTGCGCCAGGGGCGCTGCCGCCCGACGCGGCTGCGGCCAACCCGGGGCGGGCTGGCGGCGGCGGCGGCAGCGCGGGCTTTGACAACGCGCTGGTGCGCGAATTTCCCAACATCACCAACGTGGACATGAGCGCCACCATCGCACAGGTGCAGCGCGTGCTGGACCAGGTGATTCGCGCGGTGGAATTCCTGTTTGGCTTCACGCTGATCGCCGGGCTGATCGTGCTGTTTGCCGCCGTCAGCGCCACGCGCGAAGAGCGCGCCCGCGAATTCGCCATCATGCGTGCGGTGGGCGCCAGCAGCGATCTGCTGCGCAAGGTGCAGCGGGCCGAGTTGATTGGCGTGGGCCTGCTGGCGGGCTTTTTGGCCAGCGTGGTGGCGGTGGCCGTCGGCTGGGCCATGGCGCGTTATGTGTTTGACTTTGCCTGGTCTGCTTCGCCCTGGGTGCCGCTGGCGGGCAGTGCCGTTGGCGCCGTGCTGGCACTGGGCGCAGGCTGGTGGGGCCTGCGTGAAGTGCTGCGCCGCCCGGTGGTCGAGACGCTGCGGCAAGCCGCAGAGTGAAGCCGCACAGCCAAGCCGCCAGATACTATTTAATTGATAGCTGCCTGCGCCCGTGGTGCCTGCGCTAGCGGCCTATTTGACTCAAATATGACGGGGCGCGGCGGGCCAGCTGGGCCAACTGGGCAAGCCGCCACCGGGCTGGCCCAAGGCGCCAGCCGCGCCGTCATCAGCGGTTACATCGTCGCTGGCGGAGTTTCAAAACCCTGTCACAAACACCGCACAGGATGCGTCGGTTCTTTCACCGACCGGCCGTCCTCATGCCCACTCCGTTTTTTACCCTTCCCAGCCGCTTCGTGCTGACCACCGTCCTGATCGCCAGCCTGGCTGCCTGCGGAGGCAGCGGCGATGACGACAACGCGCCCACCACGCAGAACGCCACCGCGCAACTGGCGCTGCTGGAAACGACCGATCTGCATTACTACGCGCGCAGCTACAACTACTACTCGGACCGGGTCGACAACGCGGTCGGCCTGGAACGCACGGCCACGCTGATCCACCAGGCGCGCAAGGATTTCCCCAACAACCTGCTGGTGGACAACGGCGACACCATCCAGGGCACCGTGCTGGGAACCTACGAGGCGCAGATCGCCCCGATTCCCGCCACGCAGCAGCTCACCATGTACAAGGCGATGTCGTCGCTGAAGTACGACGCGGGCGTGCTGGGCAACCACGAATTCAACTTTGGCCTGCCTTACCTCAGCCAGATCCTGGGCGGCGGGCTGGATGTGGCGGGGGTCGATCCCAAGACCGGCACCAAGGACAAAGGCCCGGGCTTTCCCATCGTCACCGCCAACGTCACCAGCCTGAAATCGGGCAAGCCGCTGGTTGACCCGTATGTGATTCTGGAACGCCGCATCACCGCCAAGCTGGCCGACGGCAGCACCGCCACGCTGCCCATCAAAATCGGCGTGATCGGCATCACTACGCCCGGCATCCTGAACTGGGACAAGGACAAGCTGGACGGAAAGGTCAGCACGCAGGATGGCCGCGACACGGCCGCCAAGTACGTGCCCGAAGTGCGCGCCAAGGGCGCCGACCTGGTGTTTGTGCTGCTGCACGGCGGCATGAGCGCCAGCGGCTACTTCGCCAACATGGAGAACCCCGGCTACTACATCACCAAGGAGGTGAAGGGCATCGACGGCATCGTGATGGGGCACGAGCACAACACCTTCCCCGACCGCGGCGCCAACCCCATCTACAAGTTTGATGGCGCCGACAACGCCAAGGGCACCGTCAATGGCGTGCCCGCGGTGATGGCCAGCTCGTGGGGCAAGGCGCTGGGCGTCATCAACTATTCGCTGAAGTGGGACGGCGCGGCCAGGAAATGGTCGATCGACACCGCCAAGACCGACGTGCAGGTGCGCACCACGCAGACCGGCACCAACCAGTACGTCGATTCCGACCCCGTGGTGGTGGCCGCCGTGCAAGCGCTGCACGACAAAACCCGCAGCTACGTCGCATCGCCCATTGGCACCAGCGACTTCCGCCTCAGTTCGATGTTTGCCGACGTGGGCAACGTGGGCGCGCTGCAGATCGTCAACCAGGCGCAACAGGACCATGTGGCCCGGTACGTGCAGGCCAGCCTGCCGCAGTACGCCCACTTGCCGGTGCTGTCGGTCACCGCGCCGTTCAAGGCCGGCTTTTCCAGCGCCACCGACTTCACCGACGTGGCCGCTGGCACCATGACCGTGGCCGCCGCGGCCGATCTGTACCTGTACGACAACAACACCATCAACGCCGTCAAGGTGAATGGCGCACAGATCAAGCTGTGGCTGGAAAACGCCGCCAACCGCTTCAACCAGATCGACCCGGCCAAGACCGCCGACCAATGGTTGCTGAACGACAGCAAGACCGGCGTGCAGCCCGCTTCGTCCTTCCCTGGCTACAACTTCGACGTGTTCACCTCGGCCGACATCAGCTACGAGATCGACGTGACCAAGCCCAAGTACAACGTCAACAAGCCCGTGGCGGGCGAAGAACGCATCAAGAACCTGCAGTACAAGGGCCAGCCGATCGACCCCGCGCAGCAGTTCATCCTGGCCACCAACAACTACCGCGCCAACAGCAGCGCGCCCTACATCCTGGGCGCTGGCAAGGCGTTCGACATCGTCTGGGCTTCGCCCGACGCCAACCGCGAAGTGGTGCTGAACTATGTCAAGGCCAGGAAAGACATCACCCGCGCCGCCAACGGCGCCACCAGCAGCTGGCGCTTCACCAAAGTCACCACCGCCGGCAAGGTGCTGATCAAGTCCGGCAAGAACGAGCTGAAGGTGGCGCAAGACGCCGGCCTGGCCCAGATCAGCCTGGATCAGCCGGACGACACCGGCATCAACGGCGGCACCGGCAGCTACTCGATCTATCGCGTGGACCTGGGCAAGTGACGTTCTGAAACATCGGCGGCTTGAAAGGCTGCCGATGCACTTCTTCGGTGCAAATTAGAGTCAGAACTCTGTAAGTCAGGCGCCAATCCGCGGGTTTGTACCTAGAAATTTGGCAGGGATGTGCTTAACTGACGGCTATGACCGAAACCGTCAAAACCATTCATCTCGCCCTGCAAGGCGGCGGCGCCCATGGCGCCTTCACCTGGGGTGTGCTCGACACGCTGCTGACCGACGGGCGCTTGCGCTTTGGCGGCATCAGCGGCACCAGCGCCGGTGCCATCAACGCCGTGGCGTTGGCGCACGGCTGGGCCAAGGCGCAGGCCGAGGGCAAAGACCCGGCCGAAGGCGCGCGCGTGGCCCTGGCCCACATCTGGCGCAAGGTGATGGACATGGGCGCCCTCAGCGAAAACACGGCCCGCGTGGCCCGGCTGGTGATGGGCGCGCTGCCCAGCGCATGGAGCCGCATGTCGCCCTATCAGGCCAACCCGATGGACTACAACCCGCTGCGCGAGCTGATCACCGGCTCGATCGACTTTGACCGCATTGCGCGGCTGAAGTCGCCGCGCGTGTTTGTGGCCGCCACCGATGTCGAAACCGGCCGCGCCGCCATCTTCAGCGGCAAACGCCTGACCGCGCAGGCGGTGATGGCATCGGCCTGCCTGCCGCAGCTGTTTCAGGCGCCCGAGATCAACGGCAAGCAGTACTGGGACGGCGGCTACGCCAGCAACCCCGCGCTGGGCCCGCTGGTCGAATCCGAAGGCAGCCAGGACATCCTGCTGGTGCAGATCAACCCGCTGCGCCGCACCGACAAGCCGACCACCGCGGCCGAAATCACCGACCGCGTGAACGACCTGACCTTCAACGCCAGCCTGATCGCGCAGATGCGCACCATCGCCCTGGTCAATGAAATGGTGGCCAGCGGCGTGGTGCGCCCGGGCCTCAAGCCCATCTACATGCACCGCATCGACGGCGGCAAGGCGCTGGCGACGATGCCCGCCGCCAGCAAGCTGGCGCCCAAGCCCGAGACGCTGGAACAGCTCTTCGCCCTGGGCCAGGACAGCGCCACGCGCTGGCTGCGCAAGCACTTCGACACCGTGGGCACGCGCGGCACCATCGACCTGCACCGCGACTACGGCGATCCGCTCAAGCTCGATTTCGAGCTGCCCCACGACGAGCCCGCCGCAGCATCGGCCGTGGCGGCGCCGCCCGCCATCGAACCCGCGCCCGATCTGGCGCGCTTTCGCTGGTCGCCCGAAGCGCAAAGCGACGCCGCCCGCCACGCCGACACCGCCGCCAAGGCAGCCGCCAGCGCGCACGACGGCCAGCAGCTCAACGGCGCCGAACCGCCGGTCAGCCGCACCGAAGACCACGCGGCCTAACGCAGGGCCAAGCCCGTTGCCGCGGGCAGGGCGGGCCCCGCACGGCGCGGTGCGCGCTGGGCAGCACGAATCGCCTGTACAAGTTGCCTAGAATTGGCGCCGCGCGGAAGACTATTAAAACAATAGCTGCTCGCGCCCATTCATCTAGCGCTGGAGGCCGATTTGTCTCAAGAAACTGGCGAAACGCCAAGCACCGTCACCCCGTTTGAACTGCTGGGCGGCGAAGCCCCGGTGCGCACCCTGGTCGAGCGCTTTTACGACCTGATGGACCTGGAGCCCGCTTACGCCGAACTGCGCGCCACGCACGGCAGCACGCTGGACGACGCGCGGCAAAAGCTGTTCTGGTTTCTGTGTGGTTGGCTGGGCGGGCCCGACCATTACGTTGAACGCTTTGGCCACCCGCGCCTGCGCATGCGCCACCTGCCGTTTTCCATCGGCGTGAAAGAGCGCGACCAATGGGTCGCCTGCATGGACCAGGCCATGCGCGAAACCGAGGTGCCCGAAGCGCTGCGCCAGCGCCTGGCGCAAAGCTTCATGCAAACCGCCGACTGGATGCGCAACCGCGGCGTGTGACCCTTGTGCGACGCCACCGCACCATGCCCCCGCGCCGCGCCGCTACAGTCAAGCGCATCGCCAGCTCAATCACCCATCCCGCTTTGACGCACCGCGTTTGCCCCGGTGCGCCCAACGCGCCGCGCACCTTGGCCACCGCTGACCCGCATTCCACCTGCCGCGCGTCGGCCCAGCCGGGTGCGCGCCGTGCGACCAACCGTGCCGCACAGCACCAAAGCCCTGCATGAACAGCGCCTGGCTCACCCTCGTCATCACCACCGCCATTCAGGCCATGGTGTCGATGGCGCTGCTCACCGTGCCCGTCATGGCGCCCGCGCTGGCGCCGGTGTT
>JAGOEM010000279.1 GCA_017997715.1 Ottowia sp. | reverse complement strand
GTCCTCCGCTGCCCGCAAGAAGATTACGTTGACCAAGAAGTCGACCAGCGAGATCAAGCAGGCGGACGCCAGCGGCCGCGCGCGCACCATTCAGGTGGAAGTCCGCAAGAAGCGCACCTTCATCAAGCGCGAAGATGAGCCAGCGCCAGTGGCCGAAGTGCCGGCGCCTGAGCCAGTAGTCCCAGCGCCGGCACCAGCCCCAGCACCAGCACCAGAGCCCGCTCCTGTGCCTGTGGCGGTGGTGGAAGCGCCCGCACCCGTTGTACAAGCACCTGCGCCGGTGTCTGAACCGGTAGAAGCACCGGCGCCCGCACCCGTATCCGCCCCCGTTTCGATCATCGACGACGCAGAGCGTGCCCGCCGCGAAGAGGGTGCCCGTCGCCAGGCCGAATTGATGCGGCGTCAGGAAGAAGATGCGGCCGAGAAGCGTCGTGTACGCGAGGCGCAGGCCCAGCAGGCGAGCGAACGCACACTCGCTGCGGCGCAGGCGGCTCAGCCCGCCGATGCGGCTCTCGAACCCGCCGTGGCGCAAGCCGCAGCAGCTGCACCGGAACCAAGCAAACCTCAGGTTGAGGTGTCCGCAACCGCCGAGGCCACCAGCCCCACGCCTGCACCTGTCGCTGCACCGATTGCCGTGACGCCGCCCGCGCCAGCCGTGGACGACGAGGCGGAGCGTGCCCGCGAGCAGGAAGCCAGCCGCCGAAAGGCATTGGCCGAAGCTGAGGCGATTCGCGCCATGATGAGCGCGCCGCGCAAGGTCCTGGTGGCCAAGAAGCCCGACGAATCGAAAAGCGCCAGCGCCGCTGCCGCCAAAGGCGCTGCACAGAAACCGGCCGCAGGCGCTGCCGCCAAGCCGAGCGCGCCCGGTGCGCAAAAGGAAGTCAAGTCCGCCAAGCTGTCGTCCAGTTGGGCTGGCGATCCGGCCAAGAAGAAGGGCATTCCTACCCGTGGCGACAGCTCGGGCGGGGCAGGGCGCAACAGCAACTGGCGCAGCGGTCCACGTGGTCGCCGTGGCGACCGGGGTGATCGTGACGATCGCCATGCAGCCGCCGCCCCGGTGGAGCACCGCGCCATCGAAGTGCACGTGCCCGAAACCATCACCGTGGCCGAGTTGGCCCACAAGATGGCGATCAAGGCATCCGAGGTCATCAAGGCGTTGATGAAGATGGGCCAGATGGTCACCATCAACCAGCCGCTGGACCAGGACACGGCCATGATCATCGTGGAGGAGCTGGGCCACACGGCCGTCGTGGCAGCGCTGGACGATCCAGAAGCGTTCACCGAAGAAGAAGTGCAAGCGCAGGCCGCCGACGCACTGACGCGTCCGCCTGTCGTCACCGTCATGGGCCACGTTGACCACGGCAAAACCTCGCTGCTGGACTACATCCGCCGTGCCAAGGTTGCGTCGGGCGAAGCCGGTGGCATTACCCAGCACATCGGCGCCTACCACGTGGAAACACCGCGCGGCGTGGTGTCGTTCCTGGATACCCCTGGACACGAGGCCTTTACCGCCATGCGTGCCCGTGGCGCGCAGGCCACCGACATCGTCATCCTGGTGGTGGCGGCCGACGACGGCGTGATGCCGCAGACCAAGGAAGCCGTCAAGCACGCGAAAGCCGCTGGCGTGCCGATCGTGGTGGCCATCAACAAGATCGACAAACCTGAAGCCAACGCCGACCGCGTCAAGCAAGAGCTGGTGGCCGAAGAGGTCGTGCCTGAAGAATACGGCGGTGATTCGCCCTTCGTCGCCGTCTCGGCCAAAACAGGCCAAGGCGTGGACGAGCTGCTTGAACAGGTTCTGCTGCAGGCCGAAGTGCTGGAACTCAAGGCGCCGGTCGATGCCGCTGCCAAGGGCCTGGTGATCGAAGCCAGCCTGGACAAAGGCCGCGGCCCGGTCGCCACCGTGCTGGTGCAGTCCGGTACGTTGAAGGTGGGCGATGTCGTGCTGGCGGGTCAAACCTCCGGCCGCGTGCGCGCCATGCTGGACGAAAACGGCCGGCCAACCAAGGAAGCCGGCCCCTCGATCCCGGTCGAGATCCAGGGTCTGACCGAGGTGCCGCAGGCCGGCGACGATTTCATGGTCATGGCCGACGAGCGCCGTGCCCGCGAAATCGCCACCTACCGCGCCGGTAAATTCCGCAACACCAAGCTGGCCAAACAGCAGGCCGCCAAGCTGGAGAACATGTTCTCCGACATGACGGCGGGCGAGGTCAAGATGCTGCCCATCGTGCTCAAGGCCGACGTGCAGGGTTCGCAGGAAGCGCTGGCCCAGTCGCTGCTCAAGCTCAGCAACGACGAAGTCAAGGTGCAGATGGTGTACACCGGCGTGGGTGGCATCAGCGAATCCGATATCAACCTGGCGATCGCCTCCAAAGCCATCGTGATCGGCTTCAACGTGCGCGCCGATTCGGGTGCGCGCAAGCTGGCCGAAGGCAACGACGTCGACATCAAGTACTACAGCATCATCTATGACGCAGTGGACGAGTTGAAGACCGCGATGGCCGGCATGCTGGCACCCGAGCGCCGCGAAGAGATCATCGGCCACGCCGAGATCCGCACCGTGTTCGTCGCCTCCAAGATCGGTACCGTGGCGGGCTCTTACGTGCTCGATGGCGTGGTGCAGCGCAACGCGCATTTCCGCCTGCTGCGCGACAACGTGGTTATCTACACGGGCGAGATCGAATCGATCAAGCGCATGAAGGACGACGTCAAGGAAGTCAAGGAAGGCTTCGAGTGCGGTATCAAGCTCAAGAACTACAACGACATCAAAGAAGGTGATCAGTTGGAGGTCTTCGAGATCAAGGAGATTGCCCGTACTTTGCAATGAAATCGGCCGCTTGCGCAATGACCACGGGCGCAAGCAGCTATTTCATTTATAGCAAAAGAGGCAAGCTGTCATGCCCCGCAAGAGTTCCGTTCCCAACCGAGGCTTTCGTGTCGCCGACCAGATCCAGCGCGATCTGGCCGAGTTGATCGCGCGCGAATTGAAAGATCCGCGCGTGGGCATGGTCACGCTCAACGCGGTTGAAGTCACGCCCGACTACGCGCACGCCAAGGTGTTCTTCAGCCTGCTGACCGGCGACCCGCAAGAAACCGAAGACGCGCTGAACCACGCCGCCGGCCATCTGCGCAACGGCTTGTTCAAGCGCTTGCACATTCACACCGTGCCCACGCTGCATTTCATTTTTGACCGCACCACCGAGCGTGCGTCGGACATGAACGCCCTGATCGCCAAGGCGGTGGCCTCTCGCTCCAAGGACGACGACGCGCCATGACCGCCACCCCTCGTGCACGGGTGCAGCGGCGCCCGGTGCATGGGGTGTTGCTGCTCGATAAGCCGCTGGGCCTGTCCAGCAACCAGGCGCTGCAAAAGGCCAAATGGCTGCTGCGCGCTGAAAAAGCCGGCCATACCGGCACGCTTGACCCACTGGCCACCGGCGTGCTGCCGCTGTGCTTTGGCGCCGCCACCAAGTTCAGCGGCCTGCACCTCGATGCCGACAAGCGCTACGAAGCCACGCTGCGCCTGGGCGTCACCACCACCACCGGCGATGCCGAAGGCGA
>JAGOEM010000278.1 GCA_017997715.1 Ottowia sp. | reverse complement strand
CATCAACCAGGGTCACCACCACCCGTGCCCAATCCAGCGGCTGTTGCGCCAGCGCTTGCATGAAGGCCTTGGGGGTGTTGCCGCCGGACAGGGCGAGGCTGGCCAGGGCGCGGGCCTGCAAGGCGGCGTGCAGATCGTCGGCCACGGATTGCGCCAAGCCTTTCGCCAACGCCGCCGGGTTGGCGAAGTCGCGCCGCTCGATCCGGGTGGAAAGATCGTTGTTCATCGGGTCGGGTTCAGGCAGCGTCTTCATGCCAGGTGCGACCGTCGCGCTCGATCAACGCAACGGCGGCACTCGGCCCCCACGAACCGGCGGTGTAGGGCTTGGGTGCATCGCGAAGGGTTTCCCAGGCGGCCAGGATAGGGTCGATCCACGTCCACGCCGCTTCCACTTCATCGCGGCGCATGAACAGCGTCGGGTTGCCGCGCACCACGTCCATCAGCAGGCGTTCGTAGGCTTCGGGCTGGTGCACACCGAAGGCCTCGGCAAAGCTCATGTCCAGCGGAACATGCTGCAGGCGCAGCCCGCCCGGGCCGGGATCCTTGATCATCAGCCACAGCTTCACGCCTTCATCCGGCTGCAGGCGCAGCACCAGTTTGTTGGCCATCACCGGGCCGGAGGCCTGCTCGAAGATCGAATGCGGCACCGGCTTGAAGGCGATGACGATTTCCGACACGCGTTCGGCCAGGCGCTTACCAGTGCGCAGGTAGAACGGTACGCCCGCCCAGCGCCAGTTATCCACTTCCGCTTTCAGCGCCACGAAGGTTTCGGTGCGCGAATCGTTGCGGCCCAGTTCGTCCAGGTAGCCCGGCACCGCGCCGCCATTGCTGGCGCCGGCACGGTACTGGCCGCGCACGGTGAGTTGGGCGGCGTCTTCGGCGGTGATCGGGCGCAGCGAACGCAGCACCTTGAGTTTTTCGTCGCGCACCGCATCGGCCTGCATCGCCGCGGGCGGTTCCATCGACACCATGCACAACAGCTGCAGCAAATGGTTCTGCACCATGTCGCGCAGCGCACCTGAGGTGTCGTAGTAGCCGGCGCGTTTTTCCAGGCCAACGGTTTCGGCCACGGTGATCTGCACGTGGTCGACGTAGTTGGAGTTCCACAGCGGCTCGAACAGGATGTTGGCGAAGCGCAGCGCCATCAGGTTCTGCACCGTCTCCTTGCCCAGGTAGTGGTCGATGCGGAAGATCTGGCTTTCGGAGAAAGCGCTGCCCACCGCGTCGTTGATCACCGCGGCGCTGGCGGAGTTCTTGCCGATAGGCTTCTCGATTACCACCCGTGACTGGCCCACATTCAGGCCGTGCGCCTTCAGCCGGTTGCAGATGTCGACAAACAGGCTGGGGCTGGTGGACAGGTAGAACACACGGATGCGGTCGCCGTGGGTCTGCAGTTCGTCGGAAAACTGTTGCCAGCCTTCGTCCTTGGTCGCATCAAGTGCGTGATAGCCCAGCTTCTGCAGGAATGGCATCAGCTTGGCCTGCAGCGCGGCATCGTTGTCCACCACCGACGCCAGGGCATTGCTGACCTTGGTGCGGTAGTCGTCGTCGGTCTGCTTGTCGCGGGCCACGCCGATGATGCGACTGTCCTCGGGAATCTGGCCATCGGCATAGCGGCGGAACAGTCCCGGCAGCAACTTGCGCAGCGCCAGGTCGCCAGTGCCACCAAAGATGACAAGGTCAAAGGTCTCAACGGGGACGGTCTTGGCGGTCATGTCAGGCGCGCGGCATTCAATTCGGGGAGAAATGAAAAATACCACCGAAATACCATCTAGGCCACTAGGTACGCTGATTTTGCATGAATATCAGGGTGCCATTGCGGAATTGGTATTTCATTGGTACTTTTACGTCATGACTTCCGCCCTGTCCCGTGAATACCAACGCCTCAGCGACGCGGACACCACGCGCACGCTGGCCTATGTGCGCCTGCGCCGGGCCGTGCACAACCTGATCGACAGCGGCGTGCTGCAGCCGGGCCAGGCCCTGCCCAGCGAGCGCGACCTGTCGCAGCAGCTGGCCTTGTCCCGGGTCACCGTGCGCCGGGCCTTGTCCGGTCTGGTGGAATCCGGCCTGCTGACCCAGCGCCACGGGGCCGGCAGTTTTGTGGCCGAGCGCATCCAGCGCTCCTTTTCCCGCTTGACCAGCTTCACCGACGACCTGCGCGAACGCGGCCTCAACCCGCGTTCGGAATTCTTTGAACGCAACGTCGGCGAGGTCACCCCGGAAGAAGCCATGGCCCTGAACCTGTCGCCCGGCAGCGGCGTGGTGCGCATCTACCGCGTGCGCTACGGCGGCGATTCGCCCTTGGCGGTGGAGCGCACCCTGGTGCCGCACGCGCTGCTGCCCAATCCGGAGAGTGTGGAAAACTCGCTCTACGAAGCCCTGCAGCCGCACGGCCATCGCCCGGTACGCGCGTTGCAGCACCTGCGCGCCGTGGCCCTGGAAGGCGAAACCGCGCGCCTGCTGCAGCTGCCCGAAGGCAGCCCCGGCCTGTTGATCGAGCGCCGCGCTTTCCTGGCCGATGGCCGGGTGGTGGAATCCACCCGCTCGTTCTATCGCGGCGACGCCTACGATTTCGTGGCCGAACTGCACAGCGAGTAAGCCCTGGCCAGGGTGCCCGCAGCGGTCTGCGGCGTATCAGCCAGTGGGCTTGCGCGCCGCCAGTGGCAGGGTGATGCGCACCGTCGTGCCTTGCCCGGGTGCGCTGTCCAGCACGATGCCGCCGCCGCTGGCCTGGATCAGGTTGGCCGCCACCGCCAGGCCCAGGCCGGTGCCCTGGCCGCTGGGCTTGGTGGTGAAGAACGGCTCCAGCGCCCGTTCGCGCACCACCGCGTCCATGCCGTGACCAGTGTCACTGGCGGCGATCTCAAGCATGCCGGTGCCGGTGCGGCCCAGGGTGATGGTGAAGCGCCCGCCATCGGGCATGGCGTGTTCGGCATTGGCGGCCAGGGTCAGCAGGATCAGTTCCAGTTGCGCGCGGTCGAAGCGCACCAGGCCCGGCGAAGGCTCCAGCTTCAGCTCCAGCACGCAACCCGGCGGGAATGACTGGCGCAGCATCGGTTGCATCTCCGCAATCGCCACGGCGGGGTCGAAGATTTCCGGCCGCGCCTCCTCCATGCGGCTGAAGTCGAGCAGGCGGCGGCTGACCGCCGTGGCCCGACGCGCCGCCGATTGCACGTCCAGCAGGGCTTCGTGCGCATCTTCCAGCGTGCTGCTGGCGCGACCGCGTGCGGCGTGCCCCAGCATCAGGGTGAGCAGGTGGTTGAAGTCGTGGGCCACGCCGCTGGCCAGACGGCCGACGCTCTCCATCTTCTGCGCATGCACCAACTGGTCGCGCTGGCGCTGGGTTTCCTGCATCTCCAGTTGCAGGCGGTCGCGCGAGCGCGCCAGTTCGTTGCCGCGCTGTCGGGCCAGCGCCAGGTTCTCGCGCAGGCTGGCCAGTGCCTGGTCCAGGACGAAGGCGGCCATGCCGAAACCGAGGATGCTGGTCAGCACCCGGCCGCCAACCAGCAGCAACTGCTGCGGGTTGTTGACGAACATCGACGCGTCGCGCCAACCGCCAACCGCCA
>JAGOEM010000108.1 GCA_017997715.1 Ottowia sp. | reverse complement strand
CGCCCCCGCCCCCGAAGCCACGCCCGCACTGAGCGCGTGAACCCCGCCCACACCCCCACGGAAAGCACGCGATGAGCACCACCGATCCGTCCATCACCTACCAAGACCCGTACCAAAGCCCGCCCGACGGCGGCGCCGCAGAATGGCTGGGCGGCCCCGCCGCCGTGACCCAAGACCTGAGCGCCAGCACCAGCGCCACGGCGGCTGCACCGGCCTATCAAGACCCCTACCAACTCAGCCCCGCTGAGGCCAGTCCCGAATGGCTGGGCGGCCCCCAGGCCGTAACGCACGATCTGACCGCGCCGGGCGATGGCCTGATCGCCGCTGCGCAAGGCGCCCCGGATGCCGTGCCGGCCAGCGGCCAGGCCGTCAGCAGCTGGCTGGAAGGCGGGCTGCCCGTGCAAAGCTGGATCAACGACGGCCTGGGCTGGTTCGTGACCCATTTCCGCCCCGCCTTTCAGGCGCTGCGCCAGCCGGTGGACGCCCTGCTGGGCGGCGTGGAAGCAGCGCTGCTGTACCCGCCCACGCTGGTGATGATCGGCCTGCTGTCGCTGCTGGCCTGGCAACTGGCGGGCGCGCGCATGGCCGTGGGCACGCTGGTGTCGCTGATGGTCATCGGCCTGCTGGGCATCTGGCCTGAAGCCATGGTGACCCTGTCGCTGGTGCTGACGGCGCTGTTCTTCTGCGTGCTGATCGGCCTGCCGCTGGGCATCTGGTTGGCGCGCAGCGAACGCGCCAACCGCTTCGTGCGGCCGCTGCTGGACGCCATGCAGACCACGCCGGCCTTCGTCTACCTGGTGCCGGTGGTGATGCTGTTCGGCATTGGCAACGTGCCGGGCGTGATCGTCACCATCATCTTCGCGCTGGCGCCGCTGGTGCGCCTGACCAACCTGGGCATTCGCCAGGTGCGCCCGGACCTGGTGGAGGCGGCCACCGCCTATGGCGCATCGCCCTGGCAATTGCTGACCAAGGTGCAGCTGCCGCTGGCGATGCCGTCGATCATGGCCGGCGTCAATCAGGCGCTGATGCTCAGCCTGTCGATGGTGGTCATCGCCTCGATGATCGCCGTGGGCGGCCTGGGCTTGATGGTGCTGCGCGGCATTGGCCGCCTGGACATGGGCCTGGCGGCCGTGGGTGGCCTGGGCATCGTCATCCTGGCGATCGTGCTGGACCGCCTGACCCAGGCGCTGAGCCAACCGCAGCGCCACGGCCAGCCCTGGCACGCACGCGGCCCGGTGGGCCTGGTGCGGCGCGCGCTGGCCCGCCGCGCCACCCCGGCAGCACCCGCCGCCACCGCCATCACCCCCCAGGCCCAGGCGGCCTGAGCCCCTTTCAGAGGATTCGCCATGACATTCCCGACCCTGACCGCGCGCCAGCCCTGGCACGCCTGCGCCGCCGCCCTGCTGACCGCCGCCTTGGCCGCCAGCGGCAGCCACGCCCTGGCCGCCGACCCCAGCCAACCCGGCCAGGGCGTGCGCGTGCAGCCGCTGAAAAGCTCGATCGCCGAGGAAACCTTTCAAACCCTGCTGGCCATGAAAGGCCTGCAGCGCCTGGGCTACGACGTGCAGCCGATCCGCGAGGTGGAATACCCCACCGCGCACCTGGCCATCAGCAATGGCGACGCCACCTTCATGGCCGCCCACTGGGACCCGCTGCACGCCGGGTACTACAAGAACGCGGGCGGCGACGCCAAGCTGTGGCGCGACAACACCTATTCGTCCGACGCGATCCAGGGCTACCTGATCGACAAGAAGACCGCCGACGCCCACGGCATCACCAACCTGAGCCAACTGGCCGACCCCGCCATCGCCAAGCTGTTCGACAGCGACGGCGACGGCAAGGCCAACCTGACCGGCTGCACGCCCGGCTGGGGCTGCGAGGCGCAGATCGAAACCCAGCTGACCGCCTACAAACTGCGCCCCACCGTGCAGCACGTGCAGGGCAGCTACCCGGCGCTGATGGCCGATGTGATCCAGCGCCACAAGGCGGGCCAGCCGATCCTGTACTTCACCTGGACGCCTTACTGGGTCAGCAACGTGCTGGTGCCAGGCAAAGACGTGGTGTGGCTGGAGGTGCCGTTTTCGGCCCTGCCGGGCGAACAGGCCGCGCTGGACACCGCGCTGCCCAACGGCCGCAACTACGGCTCGGTCATCAACACGCAGCGCATTCTGGCCAACCGCAGCTTCATCGAAGCCCACCCCGACGCGGCCAAGCTGTTCACGCTGATGAAGCTGCCCGTCAGCGACATCACCGCGCAGAACAACGCCATGAACGACGGCCAGAACAGCCCGGCCGACATCGAGCGACACACCGAAGGCTGGATCAAGGCGCACCAGACGCTGTTTGACAGCTGGATCAACCAGGCGCGCGCGGCGGCGCGTTGATGGCGCCAGGCGGCCGGGCACGGCACGCGGCGGCGGCCGTGGGGCGCTCCGGGGGCGCACCGGGGGCGCACCGGGGCGAGCTTGTCCGAATGTCAGATAGGGTAACCAATTGCTACGCAATTTATAGCTGCTTGCGCCCGATGGTAGGGCGCCAGAGGCCGATTTGACTCCTATTTCAGCGCCCCCCACGCCGCCCAGCGACAATCACCGCATGACCTGGAAACGCATTCTGACTCTGGTATTTGCCATCGCACTGGGCGCCGGTGCGTGGCGCGCGGGCGGCTGGGCCGGCGTGGCACTGGCCGTCAGCGCCCTGGTGCTGTGGTTCCTGCTGCACTACACGCGCCTGATCAACGTCATGAAGCGTGCCGCCGACCGCCCGATTGGCTACGTGGACAGCGCGGTCATGCTGAACGCCAAACTCAAGCCCGGCAGCGCCTTGCTGCACGTGCTGGCGCTGACGCGGTCGATGGGCGAGCGCCTGTCGCCAGAAGGCGCCGAGCCCGAGGTCTACCGCTGGACCGACGCCGGCGGATCGCAGGTAACGGCCGAGTTTGAGGGCGGCAAGCTGGCGCGCTGGCGCCTGGATCGCCCCGCCCCGCCTGCCGACGACGCAGCCCCGCCCGGCTAAGCCGCGCCACCCGGCGGCGCGCAGGCTTGCGCATCCCCCTGTCGACGCGGACGGCGCGCGGGCATAAAATCCCGGGTTAACCTTTTGGCCGGCGGGGTTTCCTGCCCAGGCCTTTTGTGCGCAAAAAAACCGGGACATTCATGAGCACACCCCCTCTTTCGATGGCCGACCGCGACGGCAAGATCTGGTTCGACGGCCAACTGGTCGATTGGCGCGACGCCAAGATCCATGTGCTGACCCACACGCTGCACTACGGCTGCGGCGCCTTTGAGGGGGTTCGGGCCTACAACACCGCCCAGGGCACCGCGATCTTCCGCTTACAGGAACATACGCAGCGCCTGTTCAACAGCGCGAAAATTCTGCGCATGCAGATTCCCTTCACGCAAGACCAAGTGAACGAGGCCCAGAAAGAAGTGGTGCGCGTCAACCAGCTGGAAAGCTGCTACCTGCGCCCGCTGACCTGGATCGGCTCGGAAAAGCTGGGCGTCAGCCCCCGTGGCAACACCATCCACATGATGGTGGCCGCGTGGGCCTGGGGCGCCTACCTGGGCGAAGAGGGCCTGAAGCGCGGCATCCGCGTCAAGACCAGCAGCTACACCCGGCACCACGTCAACATCACCATGACGCAGGCCAAGGCGGTCAGCAACTACACCAACTCGATCCTGGCCAACATGGAGGCGCTGGACGACGGCTACGACGAAGCGCTGCTGCTGGACAGCACCGGCTTCGTCAGCGAAGGCGCGGGCGAGAACGTGTTCGTGATCAAGGACGGCGTGGTCTACACGCCCGATCTGTCGGCCGGCGCGCTGAACGGCATCACGCGCAACACCGTGCTGCACATCTGCGAAGACCTGGGGCTGAAGCTGGTGCAAAAGCGCATCACGCGCGATGAGTGTTACATCGCCGACGAAATGTTCTTCACCGGCACCGCCGCCGAGGTCACGCCCATCCGCGAGCTGGACCGCCTGCAGATCGGCGCTGGCGAGCGCGGGCCCGTCACCGAGAAGATCCAAAGCGCGTTCTTCGACATCGTGAACGGACGCAATTCGAAATACGCCCACTGGTTGACGCAGGTATAACTGAACCGACAACGCGGTTCAGCGCGGGCGTCAAAAGCCCGCGCCCTGGCCCATGCGCATCACCCACCTGATTCTCACGCGCCATTTCGCAGGCAGCGAACGCCACGCGGTCGAACTGGCCAATGCACAGGCGCGCGAGCATGACGTGTCGCTGGTGCTGCGGCGCGGCGCTGCCGGAGGCCACGCCGACGCCTTCGCCGATCGCGTTGACCCCAAGGTTCACACCGTGCTGGTGCCCGACTGGCTGCCCGTATGGCACGCCGCCAATGCAGTCAAGCGCCTGCGCCCGGACGTGGCGCACGCCCACCTGAGCGGCGCCTGCCGCGCCCTGCAGGGGCTTCAGGGCGTGTGCCTGCGTGTGGCCACCTTGCACATCCACTACAAAGCCAGCCAGCACGCGGCGCTGGACGCGCTGGTGGCGGTGGCGCCGTGGCAGCTCAACGAGATTCCGCCGCGCCTGCGCGAGCATTCGACCCAGATCGACAACTGGACCCTGCCGCCGCAATGCTCCCCCGAATCCCGCGCGCGCCTGCGTGAGGAATACGGCGTGCCGCAGGACGCATGGGTGTTCGGTGCGGTGGGGCGGGCAGAGCAAAGCAAGGGGCTGGACCTGCTGATCGACGCCTTTCGGCAGGCGAACCTGCCCAACGCGTGGCTGGTCATCGTCGGCCATGGCAAGGCGCTGGCCGATCTGCGCCGGCGCGCCGGCCCGCGTGTGGTGTTGCCCGGCTTCTCGCGCGAGCCAAAGGAATGGATGTCGGCCTTCGACGTGTTTGTCAGCCCCGCACGCTTCGAACCGTTCGGCCTGGTGCTGCTGGAAGCGATGCAGGCGGGGCTGCCGATCATCGCTTCGCGCACCGAAGGCGCCCTGCATCTGGCCGATACGATGAACCCCGAGCTGGTGCCGATCGACGACATGACCGCCTTGGCCCAAGCCTTGCAACGTGTGGATCAAGCGCGCCCTGGCCGCCGCCAGTACAAGCTGAATCGCTTCAGTATCCATAGCAAATTGGCGCAGCTGGATTCCTTCTACCGGCGTGAGCTGAAGCAGTTGGCATCGCCCGCGATGCTTGCCGTTCAACCCAAGCCCGACGCGCCCTGAACAACGCACAATAGGGCCTGTGCCCGCTGATGCGAACCGTTGGCGGACCGCGGCCCACCGCTGATTTGCCCCCATCACCATGACCACCACGACGTCCACCCCCGTATTGCTGCTCGCCAAGGATCTGACCCCGCAGGGCGGCGTGTTCTGCCCCAACCCGCTGGCCAAGATGGCGCTGTGGAGCGGTCACCCCAAGGTGTATCTGGACGTTGGGCACACCGGCCAGGCCAAGTGCCCGTATTGCGGCACCGTCTATCAGCTGAAGGCTGGCGAACACTTCGCCGCGCATTGAGCGCCTGCGCTCTGGCGGACGCGCCCATTCTGGCCTGCCGCGGGCGCAACCTACCTTGAACCCGACCGAAGCGACGCACCTGCGCCTCTGCAGCATCGCCGCCTTTTTGGTGCCGGCGCTGGCGCTTTGGCTGCCCTCGGGTTACGCGTGGGGCACGGGCCTGCTGTTGGTCGCCGCGGTGCTGGGCGGCCCTTACTGGTGGCGCTGGCCCGTGGCACCCGCCACGCGCTGGCTGGCAGCCGCAATCTTCCTGATGGCGCTGGTCTGGCTGCATGGCAGCGATTGGTCCAAGGGCGTCAGCGTGCTGAACAAGCCGGTGCGCTACCTGCTGGTGCTGCCCTGCCTGCTGTACCTGATGCGCTTTCCGCCGCAGTTGCGCTTCATCCTGGCTGGCATCGCGGTGGGCGCGGCTTGCGGGGGATTGCGGGCGCTCTACGAGGTTTTCATTCTGGGGCTGGACCGTCCCTGGACCTCGGCGGAAAAGACCAGCGGCGCCATACAGCTGGGCAACCTGTGCGGCATGTTCGGCGTGATGTGCTTGCTGCAGCTCATCGTGTACGGGCCACGCTGGCGCTGGCCACTGCGGCTGACGGTGCTGGTGCTCTGCGGGCTGGGGCTGCTTGGGTCACTGCTGTCCCAAACGCGGGGCGGATGGCTGGCCATAGGGCTGTGCCTGCCGCTGCTGTTCTGGCTGATCTGGCGCTGGGTATCGCGGCGCCGGGCCGTGCTGGGCGTGGCGGTTCTGGGCGTGCTGCTGGTGCCGCTGGGCTGGCGCATGGCACCGCAGCTGGAACAGCGGCTGGATTGGGCCATTCATGAGGTCACCTCCTACGAATCCACGGGCGACGCCAACACATCCGTCGGGCAGCGGCTGGACCATTGGCAATTGGCGTGGGCCATGGGCCGCGACCGGCCGCTGCTGGGTTGGGGCGAAGCCGGTTACGTCACCGAAAAAGCCAGGCGCGTTGCAGCCGGGCAAGCCAGCCCGGTGATCCTGGGGTTTGGCCACGCGCACAACGAGGTGCTGGATCTTTTTGTGAAGCGCGGCGCACTGGGCGTGGCGGGGCTGGGGGCGCTCTACCTCGTGCCGCTGGCGCTGTTCTGGCCGCGCCGCCGCAGGCTCCCAGGCGTGTTGTCTTCGCCGCAGTACGACGATGAGATATGCATCCGCCTGATGGGCGTGACCTTGGTGGTCACCCACATGGGCTTCGGTCTGACACAGGTGTTCTTCGCGCACTACAACGGCGTGATGGTGTACCTGGCGCTGGTGATCTTTCTGTTTGCCGCGCTGCACCCGCTGCGGCCCGCGCCAGCGGCCGAACCGCCATAGCGATCACGGTGGCCACCTGGCAAGGCGTGTGCAAAACGCCCGCGGCACCATCGAATCACCCCAAAAAAAACCGCCCCCTAGGGGCGGTTTCCGGTGACGCTTCGTGAGGACCTTGACTCTCACAACCATTCTGCGCTTGCCTGAACAAGTAAGCTGATGGCTGCGAGAGAGTGTGACAGCAAAAGACCTACTTTACAAGTTGCACGAAATGTGGGAACCCCTCATTCCGGGGGCGCCGGGTGCCGTTCGGCGGTAATGCACGCGGAAGCCTTCATTTGTCGCGCTCAAACAACGGAAATCGCAGTGTGAATCGGGCGCCACCGCCGGTGCGCGGCGAACAGCGCACTTGTCCGCCGTGGCGTTGAGCAATCGAACGCACCAGCGCCAGCCCCAATCCCACGCCGCCGTTGCTTTCGCTGGCACCCGGCATTCGGTAGAAGGGCTCGAAAATGCGTTCGCGCTGATCCTCGGGCACGCCGGGCCCGCGGTCGTTGACGACCAGCACGGCATCGCCCTCCTCCGTCGACAATTCGGCGCTGACATCCTGCCCGCCATAGCGGCGGGCGTTTTCCAGCAGATTGCGCACGGCACGACGAAGCAAGCGGCTCACACACGGCACCACCACGCTGGTCAGGCCCGGCGCCAGCTCCAGCGCTGCATTCACCCGCGCTGCTTCCTCGGCCACCAGGCCCACCAGATCCACCTCTTCCAGGGTGCCCAGATCCAGTTCCTTGGCGTCCAGCCGGCTGGCCAGCAGGATTTCGTCAATCAGCTGGTCCAGTTCGGTGATGTTGCGGCCGATTTCCTTGCGCACGGCGGGCGTCGGTGCCGAACCCGAAAGCTCCAGCGCCATGCGAATGCGCGCCAGGGGCGAGCGCAATTCATGCGAGGCGTTGGCCAGCAGCGATTTCTGCGAGCGCAGCAGCGCAGCCTGCGAATCCATCAGCGCTTGCACCCGTTCGGCCGCGTCGTTGAAATGGCGCGACAGATCGCCCACCTCATCTTGCCCCCCTGAGGGCACGCGCGCAGACAGATTGCCTTCGCCCCAGCCCTGCACACCGCGCTGCAGCGCCTCCAGCCGCTGGGTCAGGCGCCGGGCGATCGGGAACACGCCAATCATCACCATCAGCCCCGCCAAACCCATGACCCACAGAAAACCGTAGGGCGGCCGCAGCCAGGCCAACACCGGATCACCGGCGCGGCGACCGCCGCTGGCCGCGCGGTTGCGCGGCGGCATCTGCAGGTTCAGCACCTGGCCGTCCTGCAAGGTCACGACGAATTCCAAGCCTCGTGGCTCGCCCGGCGGGCCTGGCTCAGGAGGCGGGCCAGGGTTGTGGTGCGACTGCGCTTCGGCGGTGCCTATCAACTCGCCGGCCGCGTTGCGCACCAGCACCTCGCGCGGGGGCGCGCTCTGGCGTTCGCGATCGCGTTGTTCGTCAGCCTGGTGCCATGCCCAGCCAACCACCAGGTTCAACACCGCCACGCTGCCGGCCACCGCCAGCCAGATGCGCAGGTACAGCTTGCGTGCGATCGGGTTGAACAGGCGCACCGCGCGTCAATCCTGCTGCTTGGCGAAGACGTAGCCAACCCCGCGCACGGTGACGATGCGCTTGGGGTTCTTCACGTCTTCCTCGATGGCGGCGCGAATGCGGCCCATGTGCACGTCGATGCTGCGGTCAAACGCCTCCAGCTCGCGCCCGCGCACGGCTTCCATGATCTGTTCGCGCGTCAGCACGCGTCCGGCGCGCTCGGCCAGCGTGACCAGCAGGTCGAACTGGTAGCTGGTCAAATCGGCCGCCTGCCCGTTGACGCTGACGATGCGCGCATCGCGGTCGATCTCCAGCGAGCCAAAGCGCAGCACCTGGTGCTCGGGCGCGGCGCCGGGCTGGTGGCGGCGCAGCACGGCGCGGATGCGCGCCAGCAGTTCGCGCGGCTCAAACGGCTTGGGCAGGTAGTCGTCGGCGCCCAGTTCCAGCCCGACGATGCGGTCCATCGGGTCGCCCTTGGCGGTCAGCATCAGCACCGGCGTGCGCGCCACTTCGCCGGGCAGCGCGCGCAGGCGGCGGCAGACTTCCAGGCCATCGATGTCGGGCAGCATCAAGTCCAGCACCACCAGGTCGATCGGCTTTTCCTGCAAGGCGGACAAGCCGGTGGCGCCGTCCAGGGCGTGCTCGACCGCGTAGCCGGATTGCGACAGGTATTCGCTCACCATGCCGGCCAGGCGCGCGTCGTCTTCGATCATCAACAGGCGTTGGGTACTCATGCGTCCTTTCTAGCACGGGCGGCTGCGCGATGGGGGCGCCGGGCACTTCGCCGATGATCTGCGCGGCGCACTGGGCACACTTGAACCTGCGGTAAAGATAGGTAAACGCGCGCTGGGCTGCGCCGCAGTTAACTATCATTTTTATAGCTGCTTACGCCCACCTATCGGGCGTCACAGGCTGATTTGGCACTGAATGATGGCGTGCGGCACGCGCCGCCAGTGCCACCAGAACGATCACCGGCAACCCCAGCAACGCCGTGCTGGTAAAGAAACCGGCGTAACCAAACGCGTTGACATAGTCGCCCGAAAAGCCCGCCACAAACTTGGGCAGCAACAGCATCAGCGAAGAAAACAGCGCGTACTGCGTGGCCGAATAGCTGATGTTGGTCAGGCTGGACAAGTAACCCACGAACGCGGCCGAGGCGATGCCCGACGCCAGGTTGTCGGCCGACACCACCGCAATCAACGCCGGCACGCTGTGGCCGTAGCCTGCCAGCCAGGCGAACAGCAGGTTGGTGAGCGCCGACAGCAGCGCGCCCAGCATCAGGATGCGCATCACCCCAAAGCGCAGCGCCAGCGCGCCGCCCAGGAAGGCGCCCGCCAGCGTCATGATCACGCCGTAGATCTTGGTCACCGCCGCCACCTCGTCCTTGGTGTAGCCCATGTCCACGTAGAACGGGTTGGCCATGATGCCCATCACCACGTCGCTGATGCGGTACACGGCGATCAGCGCCAGAATCAGCGCGGCCTGCCATTTGTAGCGGCGAAAGAAGTCGGCAAACGGCTCGATCAGCGCGGTTTCGATCCACTCTTGCGCGGTGCGCGCCGGCTTCATCGGCTGCGGCGCGGGCTCGGGCGAGAACAGCACGGTGACTACGCCCAGCGCCATCGTCGCCGCCATCACCAGGTACGCCACCTGCCAGGCGGCGTTGTCGTAACCCGCGTGCGCCCCCTGCGCCCGCGCGGCCAGCCACAGCACGCCCGCGCCAGCCCAGATCATGGCCAGGCGGTAGCCGGTCTGGTAGCTGGCGGCCAGGGCCGGTTGCTGCTCGGTCGGTGCGGATTCAATGCGGTACGCATCCAGGGCGATGTCTTGCGTGGCCGATGCAAAGGCCACCGCCAGCGCGCTCCAGACCACGGCGATCAGCGACACGCGCGGATCGGCCATCGCCATGCCCACCAGCCCCGCCGCCACCGCCAGCTGCGACAGCAGCAGCCAGCTGCGCCGCCGCCCCAGCCAGCGCGTCAGCCCCGGCAAGGGCATGCGGTCCACCAGCGGCGCCCACACCCATTTGAAGCCGTAGGCCAGGCCCACCCAGCTCAAATAGCCAATGGTGGACCGATCAATGCCCGCCTCGCGCAATCGAAACGATAGCGTGCCCAGCACCAACAGCAAGGGCAAACCGGCTGAAAACCCCAGTGCAAACAAGCGCAGGCTGGTGGGCGCCAGGTAAACCCGCAGGCTGTCGCGCCACGACGGCTTGAGCGCCACGCCGTCCGCCGCAGGCGCCGCTGCCGTGCCAACGCCCTCAGACATGGCCGGCACCCGCTGACGCCCGCCGGGCCCGCATGCCCAAAGGCGTTTGCGCTGTGTTGCTGCTGCTCATCCGCTCTATTATTCACGCGCTATGCGTCCTGCTTGCCGCTTTCGCGGTCGCCAACCGACGACGCGGTGACGGTTCTGGCAGAACGCTCATACGCGGCATGCCACAGTGCACCCACATCCCCGCTGAGTAGGTGCCGATCATTTTCGGCATGCCTTCGGGCACGTTCTGGCTGCACAATGGCACACCCCTTTCCCCTCATCACCTGCTCAGGGTATGACACCGCCGCCTGCTGCCGCCGATACTGATCCATCAGACGCTCTTGCCGACAGCACGCTGCCGGTGGGCTTGCCTCTTCGGCGAAAGGTGGTGCTGGTGATGGACTTGGTGGAGTCGGTACGGCTGATGGCGGCCAACGAATCCAGCGCGGTGCAGCGCTGGCACGCGTTTGTGCAGCATGCGCGCGGCCATGTGCTGCCGCGCCACCATGGTCGCCACGTCAAAAGCCTCGGCGATGGGCTGCTGGCCGAATTTGACTCAGGCCCAGAGGCCTTGCGCGCCGCGACCGCCCTGCACGGCTATTTCAACGAGAGCAATCTGGTTGCGCCGTCCGATCAGCAGTTCCACCTGCGCGCTGGGCTGAACGCGGCCGAGGTCTACGTTGACAGCATCGATATCTACGGCGCTGGCGTCAATTTGGCCGCACGGGTCGCCGCGCTGGCCGGCCCGGACGAGACCGTGGTCACCGCCGAAGTGCGCGACCTGCTGACCGACGGGCTGGATGGCGAAGTGCACGACATGGGTGAGTGCTACCTGAAGCACGTGCCCGACCCGGTGCGCGTGTGGCGCGTGGGCGCCACCGGCCCCAAGCCGCAGCTGACACCGGGGCACGAGCACAGTGGCGCG
>JAGOEM010000107.1 GCA_017997715.1 Ottowia sp. | reverse complement strand
CTCAGCTGGGTGATCGGGTTGGCCACCACCAGCTGGTTGCCCAGGTCTTCGAGGTTTTCCTTCTGGTAAGACACGCCCAGCGTGGTCAGGTGCTGGCCGCCGCCCAGCGGCATGGTGATCTGGCTGTTGAACTCGGTGTTCTTCAGGAACATGTTGCGGCCGGGGTTGTCGACCTTGTCCTGCTGCAGGTAGGTGGTCGAGGTGCCAATGCCCCAACGCCCGGTGTGCGACAGCGCGAACAGGTTCTTGTCGTACGCGCTCTTGGATTCGGCGTTGGGCGTGCACACACCTGCGCGGCAGGTTTCGGCTGCGATGGAGCGCCCGGGGGTCGATATGCGATCCTGCAGCGTGCGGCTCATCTCAAACACCAGGTCGTGGTCCTTGTTGGGCATCAGGCTCAGCTTGGCGGTGCCCGAAGTGGTGTCCTGCTTGTTGAAGCCGCTGACGAAGCGGTCTTCGTTGCGCTGCGACTTCTGGCCGTAGATCTGCAGGCCCAGCACCTCGTCCTTGATGGGGCCACCCACAAAGAAGTTGCCCATGGCAATGTCGCCCGATTTCGACGATTCCTGCAGCGTGCCTTCCACCCGCACCGAGCCAGCCCAGGCCTTGGGCACCTTGCGCGTGATGATGTTGATCACGCCGCCCATGGCCTCGGAGCCGTACAGCGACGACATCGGCCCGCGAATCACCTCGATCCGCTCGATCGCGTTGATCGGCGGCAGCCAGCCTTGCTCGATGCCCGCGCCATCGCTGTTGGGCCGCGTCTCGCGCGAGTTCTGGCGCCGGCCATCGACCAGGATCATGGTGTAGGCCGACGCCATGCCGCGAACGCTGATGTCGCTGGAGCTGCCGCCGCCGGTAACCACCACGCCAGGCACGTCCTTCAGCGCATCGGTGATGTCCTTGTAGGCTTTCTTTTCCAGCTCGGCGCGCGGCACCACGGTGATCGACGCGGGGGCGTCGGCCACCGTCTGCTCGAAACCCGAGGCGGTGATGACCACCGTATCCAGCGTGACCGCGCCATCGGCGTTCTGTGCCAGCGCGACACCCGACGCCAGCACGCCGGCGCACGCCAGCGCCAACGCGGTGGGCCGCAGTGCGCGTGGCGCCGCGGCCACCCCGCCCCGGAACCCAACTTCGACCACGCCCAAGCGGCGGCCTGCCTTAGCGGCAACATGCGATTTCATTGGTAAAGACCCTCTTCCTGTTTTTAAAACGACACGCGGACATTGCCGCCGCGTGGACACCCGCTTGCCTTCGTGCAAGCCACCGTGTCGCGATTGCGAATCATTCTTATTATAAATAAATGTAAAGTTGCATGAACACAACCCTTCACATCTGAAGCGTATTGAGTGCGCATGTTTGACCGATGCGGCGATGCACATGCCCGTGCGCCAACGCGGCACGCGGTTGAACACCCATGGCGCGCCGCAGCGGCGCCGGCCCGGCGGGCGGCGATAATCCCGGGCACTTGTGATCCATCTCAAAAACGTCATCCTCCGCCGCAGCGCCAAAGTCCTTCTGGACGGCGCCACCGTCACCCTCAACCCCTCTGAAAAAGTCGGCCTGGTCGGCCGCAACGGGGCCGGCAAATCCACCCTTTTTGCGCTGCTGAATGGCACGCTGCACGAAGACGGCGGCGATTTTTCGCTGCCCAAACACTGGCGGCTGGCCCAAGTGGCACAGCACATGCCAGAGACGGACGAATCGGCCACCGATTTCGTCGTGGGCGGTGACACGCGCCTGGTCGAGCTGCGCCAGCTGCTCGTTCAGGCCGAAGCCCTGCACGCCGTCGACCCTGAAGACGCCGAAGCCGGCATGGCGCTGGCACAGGCCTATACCGATCTGGCCGACGCGGGCGAGCACGATGCCGTGCCGCGCGCACAGGCGCTGATCCTGGGCCTGGGCTTTCAGGTGCACGAGCTGGACCAGCCGGTCAACAGCTTTTCCGGCGGCTGGCGCATGCGCCTGCAGCTGGCGCGCGCCCTGATGTGCCCCAGCGATCTGCTGCTGCTGGACGAACCGACCAACCACCTGGACCTGGACGCCCTGGTCTGGCTGGAAGCCTGGCTGCAGCGCTACGCCGGCACCATGATCGTGATCAGCCACGACCGCGAATTTCTGGACGCGGTGACCGACGTCACCCTGCACATCGAAAGCGCGAAGCTGACGCGCTACGGCGGCAACTACAGCAAATTTGAAGACATGCGCGCGCTGCATCTTGAGCAGCAGCAGCAGGCTTTTGCCAAGCAGCAGGACAAGATCGCCCACCTGCAGAAGTTCATCGACCGCTTCAAGGCCAAGGCCAGCAAGGCCAAGCAGGCGCAAAGCCGGGTCAAGGCGCTGGAGCGCATGGAACGCGTGGCGCCGCTGCTGGCCGAGGCCGATTTCACCTTCGAATTCAAGGAACCCGCCAACATCCCCAACCCGATGCTGACGGTGAGCAACGCCAGCTTTGGCTACGCGCAGGAAGACGCGCCGCCCAAGATCGTCCTGCGCGGCGTGAACCGCTCGGTGCTGGCCGGCCAGCGCATTGGCATTCTGGGCGCCAACGGCCAGGGCAAGTCGACCTTCGTGAAGACCATTGCGCGCGAAATGGGCGCGCTTGCTGGCACGGTGACCGAGGGCAAGGGCCTGAACATTGGCTACTTCGCCCAGCAAGAGCTGGACGTTCTGCACCCCGAAAGCAACCCGCTGGAGCACATGGTGCGGCTGGCGCGCGATCTGGGCCCCAACGCGCCCGGGCGCAGCACCGAGCAGGACCTGCGCGGCTTTCTGGGCAGCTTCAACTTCGGCGGCGAAATGGTCAAGCAGCCCGTGGGCACCATGAGCGGTGGCGAAAAAGCCCGCCTGGTGCTGGCCATGATGGTCTGGCAGCGCCCCAACCTGCTGCTGCTGGACGAACCCACCAACCACCTGGACCTGGCCACGCGCGAGGCGCTGGCCGTGGCGCTGAACGAATTCGAAGGCACGCTGATGCTGGTCAGCCACGACCGGGCGCTGCTGCGCTCGGTCAGCGACGAATTCTGGCTGGTGGGCGGCGGCGTGGTGAAGGATTTCGACGGCGATCTGGACGACTACCAGCGCTATCTGCTCGACGAAGCCAAGCGCGTGCGCGAAGCCAATTCCAAGCGAAATACTACAGAATCAGTAGCTGCCGGCGCCGGTGCATCAAGCGCCGCAGCACCGAAAGACCAAAAACCTGAAACTGCGCCACCGGCAGCCGCAGTGCCCGTTGCCGAGCCCGCACCCGCGCCCGCATCAACCCCGGGCCTGAGCGCTGCCGACCAGCGCCGCCAGGATGCCCAGCGCCGCCAGCAACGCGCCGACCAGGCGCGCCCGCTGAAGCGCGAACTGGCCCAGGCCGAACAGCGGATGGAGGCCATCGGCAGCGAACGCAGCGCGCTGGAGCAGCAACTCAGCCAGCCGCTGTCGCCCGACGAGATCGCCCAGGCCGGGCGCCGCCTGAAGGCGCTGGGCGACGAGCTGGGCGAGATCGAGGCGCGCTGGCTGGAACTGTCCGACACCCTGCAAACGCTGGAACACGCAGCCGCCACCTGAGCGCCGCCGCCGGGCACCGCCGCGTGTAGGCCAAAGCCGCCAATTGACCCGCGCCGCCCGGCATTGACACACAGCCGGGTTACAGTTTGCGCTGGTCAAACTGGCTGAATTCAACAAGAAAGGAACACCGTATGGGCATTCTCATCACCATCATCGTCGGCTTCATCGTGGGCCTGATCGCCCGCGCCATCATGCCGGGCAACCAGAGCATGGGCCTGATCATGACGACCATTCTGGGCATCGTGGGTTCGCTGGTCGCCAGCTATGGCGGCGCGGCGCTGGGCCTGTACCCACAGGGTTCGCCAGTGGGTTGGATCGCCTCGGTCATCGGCGCCATCGTCGTGCTGTTCCTGTACGGCCTGGTCACCAAGAAGGGCTGACGCCATGGGCGTGCGGGTTGGCCGATGTGCAGGCCACCCGCCGCCACACCGCTTCGCGCTCCACTCCACCTCAGACGAAGGCCATGGTATTTCGCAAATCCGAACCTGACGCGCTGCAACTGGCCCAAGGCAACACCGGCCTGGAACAAGCCGTGCAGCGCAGCCGCCAGATGCTGCGCAAACGCGCCCTGGTTGCCGGCGTGGCGGGCGCGGTGCCTTTCCCTGGCCTGGATTGGGCGGTGGACGCCGCGCTGCTGACGCAGATGCTGCCGCGCATCAACAGCGAATTTGGGCTGGCGCCGCATCAGATTGAAAAGCTGGATGCGCGCGAAAAAGAACGTGTGCAAAAAGCCATCGCCATGATCGGTTCGGTGCTGATCGGGCGCGTGGTCACCAAGACCTTGGTGGTGCGCTTTGCCCGGCTGGTGGGCCTGCGCCTGACCGCCGCGCAGGCAAGCAAGTACGTACCGCTGGCTGGCCAGCTGGTCTCTGGCGCGTTGGGCTATGCCGCCCTGCGCTACCTGGGCGAACAGCACATCCGCGATTGCGTGAAAGTGGTGCTGGCCGCCCCCCTGGCACTGCCGCCACCGGCTGAAGGCAAGACCGTGCGGCGGATCAAGGGCATTTCGGTACGCGCACAA
Organism: Ottowia sp.; assembly: GCA_017997715.1. Classification (GTDB taxonomy): domain Bacteria; phylum Pseudomonadota; class Gammaproteobacteria; order Burkholderiales; family Burkholderiaceae_C; genus Ottowia. Next base: position 6,977 of record JAGOEM010000107.1, on the reverse strand, counting down.
GACAACGCCGATTCATTGCCCGTGCGCCCCGCGCCTTGATCGCGGCCTAGCGATGGCGCCGTGCGCCGGCTGGCATGACCAGGCGCTTGAATGATCAAACTTGACGGCTGAAGCGTCGTCGGCGCCTCATGCCACAAGTCCTGGCGCGTGTAGTGGCGCCAACGGACGACGGCACCGATCAAATGCGTGGCAAGCGGCCGCATCAAAACGCATCGATCCGCACCACCAATTTCAAGACAAATAGGCCTGTAGCGCTTACCAGACGGGCGCAAGCAGCTATATTTTTAGAAGCACAATAGTGCGACCGCCCGTGCGCGTCGTTGGGGCCAGCCCACTGCCCAAAGGCCGTGCCCGCCGACGCTGTACCGCCGCAGCGCCGGCAGCACACCAAACGCCCGGCCTATTTCCTTGCGCTCTGCGCTTCGAACCAACGCCCCACCAGCGCCCGCTCGTCGTCGGTGATCTGCGTGGCGTTGGACAGCGGCATGATCTTCGTCACCACCACCTGCTGGTAGATCTGCTGCGCGTGCAGCGTGACCTGCTCTTCGGAATCCACGCGCAGGTTCTTCATCTGCACCGCTTCGCCGTGGCAGGAATAGCAGCGCTGTTCCAGCACCGGGCGCAGCTGGGCGTAACCCACGGCGGCTTGTGCGGCGGGCGCCCCGGTCGATGCCGTGCCAACGCTGGGCGCCGGGCGCATCCAGGCGATCAGGCCCAGCAGCAAGACCACGCCCACCGCGGCAAACGGCCACGGGTTGCGCGCGCGCCCCAGGTGCCAGCCATGGCGCTGCACGAAGAACTGGCGAATCAGCGCGCCCGCCATCATCAGCATGAACAGCACCACCCAGCGCTGCGAATGGCTGTACAAAAAGCTGTAGTGGTTGCTGAGCATGGCAATCAGCACCGGCAGCGTGAAATACGTGTTGTGCACGCTGCGCTGCTTGCCGCGCTTGCCGTGAATGGCCAGGCTGCCCGGGTCGTAAGGCTGGCCGCCCGTCATCGCGGCCACCACCTTGCGCTGGCCGGGAATGATCCAGAAGAACACGTTGGCGCTCATGGTCGTGGCCAGCATGGCGCCAATGATCAGGAACGCCGCGCGGCCTGAAAACAGGTGGCAGGCCAGCCAGGTGGCGGCGGCCACCACCACGATCAGCAACACCGCCACCGTGCGTTCGCCATGCTGGCGAAAGCCGAACACGCGGCAGATGGCGTCGTAGATGAACCAGAACACCACCAGAAAAGCCAGTGCAGCGGCGCCCGCCGCCAGCGGCGACCAGTCGAACACCTGCCGGTCGATCAGGAAGGCGTTGGCATTCCATAAATACAGCACGCAGAACAGCGCAAAGCCCGAAAGCCAGGTCGAATAGCTTTCCCAATAGAACCAGTGCAGCTTGGAATCGATGATGCCGCCCTGCGGCGCCGACATGTACTTCTGCGGGTTGTAGAAACCCCCGCCGTGCACGGCCCACATGGCACCGTCGACGCCCTTTTTCTTCAGGTCATCGGCGGTAGGCGCCAGCAGGTTGTTGTCCAGAAAGACAAAGTAGAACGACGAGCCGATCCAGGCGATCGCCACGATCACGTGCAGCCAACGCAACAGCAGATTGGCCCAGTCCAGTAAATAAGCTTCCATGCATGCCCCTGATCGGCTTGCCACTGCGGGCGCTGCAAGCCGAAGAATGATGACCGCGCATCCGGCACGGGCGGGCCAACTGGCACCAACCCCGCCACGGGGCACCGCTGCGGTCTCGAAAAAATTGTATACACAATTGTGTGCAAAAGCCAGGGTTTGCGCGTCACGCACGCAGCAACCAGCGATTTTCTCCAATGCACCAAAAATCGGCGATAATGCGCGGTTCACCGCCAAGGTACCCACCAACCCAACAAGGATCATCATGGGCAACAAGATCGTCACCGAAGCCATGCGCAAGGCCACTCCTCCTCTGCCTGGCGCTGTTGTGCGCAAGCAAGGCACGGGCCAACTGCGCAGCCTGGAGCGCGGCGCGCACACCCGCAGCAAGAAAAACGCCGGCAAGCGCCCACACCAGGGTTAATAGGCTGGCAGCCTGCTCCTGTATCAGGAGCGGCTTACGCCCACATGGCGCCGACAGGCGCCATTTTTTATGCCTGAACGGTGCCGCCTGGCGGCGCCAGCTGCAGCAGCTGCGCCACCACCGCAATCGCCACCACTGCGGGCTGCTTGCCCGCAATGCCGGGCACACCAATGGGGCAAATGACCTGGGCCAATTCGTCATCGGTGAAGCCGCGCTGGCGCAGGCGGCCCTTGAAACTGGCCCATTTGGTGCTGGAGCCGATCAGCCCGATATAGGGCAAGTCGCCCCGATCGCGCTGGCGGCGCAGGCAGGCGGCAACCACCTCAAAGTCCTCGGCGTGGCTGAAACTCATGATCACCACGCGGCTTTGCGGCGCCAGATCGGCCACGGCGGCCTGCACCGGGTCTGAATGTTCGCAGCGCACGTGGGGCGGGGTTTCGGGTGGAAAGGCTTCGTCGCGGCTGTCCACCCAGCGCACGTCAAACGGCAGGTCCGTCAGCAGGCGCACGATCGCGCGGCCCACGTGGCCACCGCCAAACAGCGCCACCGCAGGCAGATCGGTGGCCAGCCGCGCACGCAGCCGCTCCGCATCGTCGGCGGTTACCGTCTGATAGCGCAGCCACGCCACCCCGCCGCAGCACTGCGCCAGACTGGGCCCCAGGGCGTAGCGCACCGATTCGCTCAGCACCGCCCCGGCGGCCAGCGCGGCGCGGGCGTGCGCCATGGCCTGCCATTCCAGCTGCCCGCCGCCGACGGTGCCCAGCGCCTCGGTCCCGGGCCAGACGGCCATCCAGGCGCCCACCTCGCGCGGCACCGAGCCCTGCACGCGCTCCACACACACCAGCACGGCCGGCGCCGAATGCAAACGGGCGATCAACCGATCAAGTTCAGGCGTGCGGGCGGGCCGGGGTGAAGCGGTGGGACGGGTGGTCACGCCAGCAAGTATGCCCATGCGGCGAAGGTCGTCTGAACTTGCAGCCAGCCAAACGGCTCCAACGGCTGGGCCGCCCCGGGCCGGTGACACGCCTTGCCACGCTGGCGCTGCGGCGCCGGCCCACCCCGGCTTGATGATGGGGCACCGGCCCAAAACCCATGCTGGCGCGAATACGGCTAGGCCGATCGTGCCGCTCCCCCTTGGTTTCAACGCGCGTTTCAGTCAACGCCTGACAGGAGATTCGGATGAACATTCGCTGGAAGACCTCACTGACCGTCGCCGCCCTTGGCGCATCCCTGCTGGCCGCCCCGGCCTGGGCACAAAAGGAAAGCCCGGCCAGCACCCCTTACGAACCCACCGTTGGCCAGGCGGGCAAAGACGTGGTCTGGGTGCCCACGTCACAAGCCCTGGTCGACCGCATGCTGGACATGGCCAAGCTGACCCCGGCCGACCGGCTGGTGGACCTGGGCTCTGGCGATGGCCGCACCGTGATCACCGCGGCCAAGCGCGGCGCGGTGTCGCGCGGCATCGAGTTCAACCCCGATCTGGTGGCGCTGTCCAAGCGCAACGCCGCCGCCGAAGGCGTCAGCCAGCGGGCCACGTTCGAGCAGGCCGACATCTTCAAATCCAACTTCAGCAACGCCACGGTCGTCACCCTCTTCCTGCTGCCCGAGCTGAACGCGCGCCTGCGCCCGATCCTGCTGGACATGAAACCCGGCACGCGCGTGGTGTCCAACTCGTTTCGCATGGAATCGTGGGAACCCGACCAGACCGAACACGTGACGGACGGCTGCAGCAGCTTCTGCGACGCCTACCTGTGGATCGTGCCGGCCAAGGTGGCGGGCAACTGGCGCACCAACGATGGGCAATTGCAGCTCACGCAGACCAACCAGATGCTGGAAGGCGCTTTGCGCAAAGTCACCGGCAGCACGCCCCAGCCCATCAGCGACGCCAAGATGAACGGCGCCAACATCCAGTTCACAGTGGGCACCGACCAATACAAGGGCGTGGTTAGCGGCAAGCAGATCAAAGGCACGGTCAACGGCAACAAGGCCTGGACGGCGCAACGCCAGGGCTGACTGCCGATTCTTCGGCACCAACGCAAGCGCCCGCAACCACGCAGGCGCCACCCGGCGCACCGTGGTTCAGCCCGCGCACCCGCGCGGGGCGCTTACGAACCGCGGTACGTCGAATAGCTCCAGGGGCTGCACAGCAGCGGCACGTGGTAGTGCTGGTCGGTGTGGGCCACGCCGAAATCCAGGTGCACCACGTTCAGGAATGGCGGATCGGGCAAATCCACCCCACGCGCGCGAAAGTACGCCGCCACCTCAAAGCTCAGCCGGTAGGTGCCCGCGCGCAGGCTGGCGTTGTCGTACAGCGGGCCATCGGGGTTGCGGCCGTCGGCGTTCAGGGTGAAGCGTTTGACCAGCGTCAGCAGATCGCCGTGCGCTTCGTACAGCGCCACCGCCATGCCGGCGGCGGGCGTGCCGTGCATCGTGTCCAGAACATGCGTACTCAGGCCCATGGGGCGCTCCTTGGATGATTGTTCACAAAAGTGTATACAATTTTTGAGATCACGCCTATGATCGATTTCCATGGAAGCCTCGCCCACCGAGACCATCGCCCAGGCGCTGACCAGCGCCATTGTTGAACATCGCCTGCGGCCCGGCAGCAAGCTGGTCGAGCAGACGCTGGCCGATCACTTTGCCGTATCGCGCACGCTGGTGCGGCAGGCGCTTTTCCAGCTTTCGCAAAAGCGCCTGGTCACGCTGGAGCCCGCCCGTGGCGCCTTTGTCGCCAGCCCTTCGGCGGCCGAAGCGCGCCAGGTGTTCGCCGTGCGCCGCATGCTGGAAGTGGAGCTGACGCGCGCCTTCGTGCGCGACGCCACGCCCGAGCACATCGACGCCTTGCGCGCCCACGTGGCGGCCGAGCAAGCCGCCGTGGCGCAAGGCGATGTGGCCGACCGCACCGAACTGCTGGGCGATTTTCACGTCCACATGGCCCAGCTGATTGGCAACGACGTGCTGGCCGAGGTGCTGCGCGACCTGCTGGCGCGCTGCGCCATTGCCACCCTGGTGTACCAAAGCGCCAGCGCCGCCCACGATTCAGCCGCCGAACACGCCGCGCTGGTCGAATGCTTTGCCACCGGCAACGTCACCCAGGCGGTGCGCCTGATGCGCGAACACCTGGACCATGTGGAAGCGGGCCTGAACCTGGACCGCCCGGCCCCCAGTCATGACATAAAAACCGCTCTATCGCCCGCCCTATAGGCGCAAGCAGCTACTTATTCAATAGTATTTTGATGTACGACAGCACCGCCCCCTACCCCCGCGACCTGATCGGCTATGGCGCCGATGTGCCCCACGCCCGCTGGCCGGGCGGCGCGCGCATCGCCGTGCAGTTTGTGCTGAACTACGAAGAAGGTGGCGAAAACAGCGTGCTGCATGGCGACGCCGCCAGCGAGCAATTTCTGTCCGAAATGTTCAACCCCGCCGCCTACCCCGACCGGCACATGAGCATGGAGGGCATCTACGAATACGGATCGCGCGCGGGCGTCTGGCGCATCCTGCGCGAATTCGATGCGCGCGGCTGGCCGCTGACGGTGTTTGGCGTGGCCACGGCGCTGGCGCGCCACCCCGATGTCACGCAGGCCTTCCTCCGGCGCGGCGACGAGATCGCCTGCCACGGCCTGAAGTGGATCCACTACCAGAACGTGGACGAAGCCACCGAGCGCGCCCACATGGCCGAGGCGCTGGCGATGATCGAGCAGCAAACCGGCACCCGCCCGCAGGGCTGGTACACCGGGCGCGACAGCCCCAACACGCGCCGCATGGTGACCGACGATGGCCACCTGCTGTACGACAGCGACTATTACGGCGACGACCTGCCTTTCTGGATGCGCGTGCGCAAGACCGATGGCAGCACCGTGCCGCACCTGGTCGTGCCCTACACGCTGGACTGCAACGACATGCGCTTTGCCCTGCCCCAGGGTTACAGCCACGCCGATCCGTTCTACCAGTACCTGAAAGACAGCTTTGACGTGCTGTACGCCGAGGGCGACCCCGCTGGGCTGGACCGGCCCAAGATGCTCAGCATCGGCATGCACTGCCGCCTGCTGGGCCGGCCGGGGCGCATCACCGCGCTGCGGCGCTTCATGGACCACGTGGCCGCGCACCCAGACGTATGGGTGGCGCGGCGGATTGACATTGCCAAGCACTGGGTGGCGCAGCACGCACCGCGCTGAGCCGCTGCCCACTGCCCGCTCCACGGCAACCGTTCGACTGGCGCAGCGCACACCGCCAGCGCCCTGCTCTTTTGAAGGATTGTTGACATGCCCTACACGCTCGACCAACTCAACGCCGCCGCCCAGCCCGAAGCCGAACAGATGCTGGACGGCCTGTACGAGCACACGCCGTGGATCGCCGCCCAGGCGCTGACGGCGCGGCCCTTCCAGTCGCTGGCGCAGCTCAAGCACGCGATGGCCGATGCGCTGGCGCGCGCCAATGTCGATGCGCAGCTGGCGCTGATCCGCGCCCACCCTGAATTGGCGGGCAAGGCCATGGTGGCGAAAACGCTGACGGCCGAATCGACCCACGAGCAAGGCAAGGCGGGCCTGACCGACTGCACGCCGGACGAATTCGCGCGCATTCAGCAACTGAATGCCGACTACAACGCCAAGTACGGCTTTCCCTTCATCCTGGCGGTGCGCGGGCCGCGCGGCACCGGCCTTTCGCGCCAGCAGATCATCGACACCTTCGCGCGCCGGCTGGACAACCACCCCGACTTTGAGCGTGCCGAGGCGCTGCGCAACATCCACCGCATTGCCGAAATCCGCCTGGCCGACAAATTTGGTGCCGAACCGGTAGTGGGCAACCAGGTGTGGGACTGGCACGAACGCCTGGCCCAGCACAGCGACCCGGGCTTCAAAGAGGCCGGGTCGCTGTGCTGGGCCAGGCGTTCGTGCCAGTCCCACACCTGGTTGCCCACTA
>JAGOEM010000106.1 GCA_017997715.1 Ottowia sp. | reverse complement strand
ATCATCGGGCATGGGGCCGGCCTTGGTCAGATGACTGGGCCAACGCGGGCGCGCAGACGCCCCTTCAACCCAGCGCCGGCGCTTTGCAAGCGGCCACGGCCGGCCCAAGGGGCCATGTAACAACTAGCCCACAGCGCCCGCCTTCGCACAAACCTTTGCCATGGCCGATGCAGCGCCGCAAACGCATGCCGCGCTGCAGAAGCGCGTGCGTGGGTTGGCATCGCGTCGGCACGCCGACGAAGGTCACAGCAGCATGCCGCCCGACACTTCCACGCGCTGGCCCGTCATCCAGCCGTTGCCTGGCTGCAGCAGTGCGGCGATGGCACCGCCAATGTCGTCCGGCAGGCCGACGCGGCCCAGCGCGGTTTGCGACGCGATGGCGGCGTTCAGCGCCTGGTTGTCGCGCACCGCGCCGCCGCCAAAGTCGGTCTCGATGGCGCCGGGGGCGATCACGTTCACCGCGATGCGGCGCGCGCCCAGTTCCTTGGCCAGGTAGCGCGTCAGCACTTCCACGCCGCCCTTCATGCTGGCATAGGCGCCATAGCCGGGCATGGCAAAGCGCGCCAGCCCGCTGGACACGTTCAGGATGCGGCCGCCGTCGGCAATCAGCGGCAGCAGCGCCTGGGTCAGGAAGAACGGCCCCTTCAGGTGCATGGCGACCATGTCGTCGAACTGCGCTTCGGTGGTGTCCGCGAACAGCGCGTGCACACCCAGCCCCGCGTTGTTGATGAGGCAATCGAACTGCGCGCGGCCCCAGGTGGCCTGCAGCGTGCGCTTCAGCGTGGCGGCAAATTCGGCAAAGTGCTTCGACTGCGCCACGTCCAGCGGCAGGGCAACGGCGCGGCGGCCCATGGCCTCGATCTGCTGCACCACGGCCTGGGCCTCATCGGCGCGGCTGCGGTAGGTCAGCACGATATCGACGCCGTCGCGCGCCAGGTGCAGCGCGGCGTTGCGGCCCAGGCCGCGGCTGCCGCCGGTGATCAGGGCGATGCGGGTGGCGGCGGGGGCGGCTGAAGTGGTGGAAGCGGTGCTCATGTCGATCCTTTTCGAATGCGGGGTTGCGATGGACTGAACTTTATGGGTAGACAATGGCCAGATAAAGCGCCTGAAAATCGCTTGACTGTTCACTCAAAATTGACAAAAGGCCCGCTGATGGACCTCGACGCCTTGCGCATCTACCTGCTGGTGGCCGAAACGGCCAGCTTCACCCGCGCGGCCGAACGGCTGGGCCTGACGCGGGCGCGCGTCTCGGCCGTGGTGCAGCAACTGGAGGCCGAGCTGGGCACGCGCCTGCTTCAGCGCACCACGCGCAGCGTGCGCGTGACGCCCGACGGCCAGCTGTTTGCCGAGCGCGCGCAGGCGCTGGTGGGTGATGCGGACGAGCTTCAGGCGCTGTTTCAGCGCCAGCCTGCCGCTTTGCGCGGGCGGCTGCGGGTGGACATGCCCGGCCAGCTTTCGGCCCAGACGCTGATCCCGCGCCTGCCTGAATTCCTGGCGGCGCATCCGCAGATCGAGATCGAGCTCAGCAGCACCGACCGCCGGGTTGACCTGGTGCACGAGGGCTTCGACTGCGTGATTCGCGCCGGCGCGCTGCGCGAATCGGGCCTGGTGGCGCGGCCGCTGGGGCAGCTGCCGCAGATCAACGTCGCCAGCCCCGCCTACATTGCCGCCTTTGGCATGCCGCGCAGCCTGGACGACCTGTCCCACCACCGGCTGGTGCGCTATTCGTCCACCTTGGGCGGCGCCGCGCCAAGCTGGGAATACATGGAAGGCGGCGAGCCGCGCACGCTGCCCATGGCGGCGGTGCTGGCCGTCAACAACACGTTCGCCTATGAAGCCGCGTGCCTGGCGGGGCTCGGGCTTATCCAGGTGCCGTCGCACGGCATGCGCGAGCACCTGGCCGCGGGCCGGCTGGTCGAGGTGCTGCCCGGCTACCGGGCCGAGCCGCTGCCGGTCACGCTGCTTTACGCCCACCGCCGTCAGGTGGCGCGGCGGGTGCAGGCGTTCATGGACTGGGTGGCGGGGGTGATGGCGCAGGAACTGGTGGACTGAGGATTTGCTTTCAAATTAATAGCTGCCTGCGCCCACCAGACAAGCGCAATGGCCATATTTCATCGGTAATGGGCGATCCGTGCGGCGGGCCACAGGTAAACGATGTGCCCGCGCACCTGCCCTGACGTGCCTTGCCGTTCACTTGCACAATCCAGCAAGTAAGCATTGATATTTGAAGTTTTGAGAATGCATCAAGCCTGCTCACAATGCATTCATCACCACCTGCGGCGCGCCGCAACCAAAGGAAACGACATGAGCTCCGTACGCCTGGGCGATCAGCCCGCCACCACCGAAGTGCGCCAGGACGCCGCCTGGCTGGACGCGCACTGGATGCCGTTCACGGCCAACCGCCAGTTCAAGCGCGACCCGCGCATCATCACCAGCGCGCAGGGCGCGTATTTCACCGACGCCAATGGCCGCCAGGTGTTCGATGGCCTGTCGGGCCTGTGGTGCACCGGCCTGGGCCATGGCCGCCGCGAAATCGCCGAGGCCGTGGGCCGCCAGGCCGCGCTGCTGGACTACGCGCCCGCGTTCCAGTTTGGCCACCCGCTGTCGTTCGAACTGGCCAACGCCATCAAGGCGCGCACCCCGGCCGGGCTGGACTATGTGTTCTTCACCGGCAGCGGATCTGAAGCCGCCGACACCGCGCTGAAGATGGCGCGCGCCTACTGGCGCCTGAAGGGCCAGGCCGGCAAGCAACTGCTGGTGGGGCGCCAGAAGGGTTACCACGGCGTGAACTACGGCGGCATCTCGGTCGGCGGCATTGCGGCCAACCGCAAGCTGTACGGCCAGGGCGTGCCGGCCGACCACCTGCCGCACACCCAACCGCCGCTGGGCACCTTTGCCAAGGGCCAGCCCGCCGAAGGCGGCAAGGCGCTGGCCGACCGCCTGCTGGACATCATTGCCCTGCACGACGCCAGCAACATCGCCGCCGTCATCGTCGAGCCCTTCAGCGGATCGGCCGGCGTGGTGATTCCGCCCCTGGGCTACCTGCAGCGCCTGCGCGAAATCTGCACGCAGCACGACATCCTGCTGATCTTTGACGAAGTGATCACCGCCTTTGGCCGCTGCGGCAGCATGACCGGCGCCGACGCCTTTGGCGTGGTGCCCGATGTGATGACCTTTGCCAAGCAGGTCACCAACGGCGTGCAGCCGCTGGGCGGCGTGGTGGCCAGCAAGGGCATTTACGACACCTTCATGGCCGCCGGCGGGCCCGACTACATGCTCGAATTCGCCCACGGCTACACCTACAGCGCCCACCCGGTGGCCTGCGCCGCCGGCATTGCCGCGCTCGATCTGCTGGACAAGGAAGACGGCCCCGCCCGCGCGAAAGCCCTGGCGCCGCATTTCGAATCGGCCGTGCACAGCCTGAAGGGCAGCAAGCACGTGCTCGACATCCGCAACTACGGCCTGGCCGCCGGCATCACCATCGAACCGCTGCCGGGCGAACCTGCCAAGCGCCCCTACGAGATCGCCATGGCCTGCTGGAACAAAGGCTTTTACGTGCGCTACGGTGGCGACACCATCCAGCTGGCGCCGCCCTTCATCAGCGAAAAGGCCGAGATCGACCGCATGGTCAACGCGCTGGGCGATGCCCTGAACGAGACGGCTTGATGCGCGGTGGCGCCCTGTGCAAGTATGTTTTTGATAGCTGCTTGCGCCCGCCAGTCAAGCGCTACAGCCTGATTTGACCTGAATCCATCGTGCACATCGCCATCCTCACCTTCGACGCCTTCAACGACCTCGACTCGCTGGTGGCGCTGGCCATGCTGAACCGCATTGCGCTGCTGGGCGATGCCGACTGGCGGGTGCGCATCGCCAGCCCCACGCCCACCGTCACGTCGATGAACGGCTTGGTGATTCAGGCGCACGAAGACCTGTCGCGCATCGGCGAGGCCGACGCGGTGCTGGTCGGCAGCGGCATGAAGACGCGCGAAGTGGCCAACACCCCGGCCATCATGGGCCAGCTGCGGCTGAACCCCGCGCGCCAGCTGATTGCGGCGCAGTGTTCGGGCACCTACCTGCTGGGCCGGTTGGGCGTGCTGAACGGCGTGCCCGCCTGCACCGACCTAACCAGCAAACCCTGGGTGGTCGAATCGGGGGTGGACGTGGTCGACAAGCCCTTTGCCGCGCGCGGCAACGTGGCCACGGCGGGCGGCTGCCTGGCCGCGCCCTACCTGGTGGCGTGGCTGATTGCGCGCCTGAAGGGCGTGGACGCTGCGCGCGAAGTCATGCACTACTACGCCCCCGTGGGCGAGAAGCAGGTTTACGTCGACCGCGCCATGGGCCACGTGCTGCCGCACCTGGCGCAGGTGGCGGCTGCGGCGTAGCCGGTACTATTTTTTCAATAGCTGCTGACGCCCACCCAACGGGCGCTGGCGGCACTTTTTATATAAAACCATTGCCATGAAGAACGACAAGAACGTGACCGCCTCTGTGGGCCATTGGATCGACGGAAAGACCGTGCACGACCAGGGCCGCACGCAGCCGGTGTTCAACCCCGCCACCGGCCAATCGTCGCTGAGTGTTGAGCTGGCCAGTCGCGCCACGGTCGAGTCGGCCATCGCATCGGCCGAGCAAGCCTTTCCCGCCTGGCGCGCCACGCCGCCGCTCAAGCGCGCACGGGTGATGAGCAAGCTGAAAGTGCTGCTGGAAGACAACGCCGACAGGATCGCCGCCCTCATCACCGCCGAACACGGCAAGGTGCTGGCCGACGCCATGGGCGAGCTGCAGCGCGGCATCGAAAACGTGGAATACGCCAGCTATGCGCCCGAGCTGCTGAAGGGCGAACACAGCCGCAACGTCGGCCCCAACATCGACAGCTGGAGCGAGTTCCAGCCGCTGGGCGTCACCGCCGGCATCACGCCCTTCAACTTTCCGGCCATGGTGCCGCTGTGGATGTGGCCCATGGCCGTGGCCTGCGGCAACACCTTCGTGCTGAAGCCGTCCGAGCGCGACCCCAGCAGCGCGCTGCTGATCGCCCAGCTGGCGCTGGAAGCCGGCCTGCCGCCCGGCGTGCTGAACGTGGTCAACGGCGACAAGGAAGCGGTCGATACACTGCTGAAGGACGAGCGCGTCAAGGCGGTCAGCTTTGTTGGCTCCACCCCCATCGCTGAATACATCTACGCCGAAGGTTGCAAGAACGGCAAGCGCGTGCAGGCGCTGGGCGGCGCCAAGAACCACGCCATCGTGATGCCCGATGCCGACATCGCCAACGCCGTCACCGCGATGATGGGCGCCGCCTACGGCAGCTGCGGCGAACGCTGCATGGCCGTGCCGCTGATCGTTGCCGTGGGCGACGAAGTGGCCGACAAGATGGTGGCCGCGCTGAAGGTCGAAATCGCCAAGATGAAGGTTGGCCCCGGCACCGACAACGGCAACGACATGGGCCCGCTGGTCACTCAGCCGCACTTCGAGAAGGTGAAAGCCTATGTCGATGCCGGCGTGGCCGAAGGCGCCGAGTTGCTGGTCGATGGTCGCGGCTTGAAAGTGCCGGGGCATGAAGCCGGCTACTTCCTTGGCCCCTGCCTGTTCGATCAGGTCAAGCCCGGCATGAAGATCTACCAGGAAGAGATCTTTGGCCCGGTGCTGGGCGTCGTGCGCGTCAAAACGCTGCAGGAAGGCATGGACCTGATCAACGCGCACGAATACGGCAACGGCACCTGCATCTTCACCCGCGACGGCGAAGCCGCGCGCTACTTCACCGACCACATCCAGGTTGGCATGGTGGGTGTGAACGTGCCGCTGCCCGTGCCCGTGGCCTACCACTCGTTCGGCGGCTGGAAGCGCAGCCTGTTCGGCGACCTGCACGCCTACGGCCCCGATGCCGTGCGCTTCTACACCAAGCGCAAGACCATCACCCAGCGCTGGCCCAGCGCGGGCGTGCGCGAGGGGGCGGCGTTCAGCTTTCCCAGCAGCCGCTGAGCAAGGCACGCGGCGCGCCGGGTGTAGGTGCGCCGTGGCGCGGATGGAAGAAGGGGCTGGCGGGGCAATCCGGTGCTTGCGCCGTCGGCTGGCGCCAGGGCGGCATGGGCGCTTGGGCGCAACGTGGGCGATGCCGTTGCGAATGGCGCAAAGGCGCAAAGGCGCAAAGGCGGCGCATCGCGTTCGCGCCCGCAGCCCGGGGCGCTGCCCATGTGCGCATCGCTTTGATGCGCCGGGCGTATCGCCGCCGGCCTTTCAGCCGGGGCGTTGATCCCTCTATGCGTGGTTGAGCGTCGCCGTGGGCAGGCGGTAGTGCCCGTCGCCGAACAGGTCGATCCCGCACTGTAGGTTTTCCAGCCAGTTCAGGAAATCGCCGATCGCCTGGGGGCCGCTGATGGGCGAGCCGTGTTGCGGCACGATCATCGAGATGTCCAGCTGGCGCACCATCTTCACCCAGGACCGAAGGATCTTGTTGGACACCATGTAGCGGCGATGAAAGCCTTCCATGTGCACAAGGTGCGGGCCCAGGTCGGTGACCTTGTGGCTGGCCTGCTCGCCAGACACCAGGGAGGCGCCCAGATCGCCCGTGAACAGGATCCGGCTCATCGGGTCGTAGAAGTGGAAATTGCCCTCGGCGTGCATGAAGTGCGCGGGCACCAGCCACAACTCTGATTTGCCCAGCGGCAAGCGGCCGCCCAGGTCGGGCACGGGCAAGACCCGGTTGGTCAGCTTGCCGCTTTTCGTGAAATGGGGGGCGAAGCGCGCCCACAACTGGGAAATCACCAGCGTCGCGTGGGTGCTGGTCAACCACCGATCGAGCGAGGCGATGATGTCCGGATCGGCATGCGAAGCGATCAGGTAGGACAGGTTCTGCGGCGGGAAGTAGTGCGAAAGCGCCAGATACAGCTCGTTGAAAGCGATCGTCCCACCCGGGTCGATCACGGCGCCCATGCCGTGGTCAACAATCAAAAACTGATTGGCTTGTACGGCTTGACCGTCCTCATCGATGAGGTCGGTGAACATCAGGCACTCGTGGCGTGAGTTGCGAAACAGTCAAATCGACATGGTGCGGTGGCTGCGCACCTTGGATGGGCGCGGTGGTGTAGCGATTCGAATTGTTAAGACTGTAAGCCTTTAGCTAACGCGTCACATTGACGGACGTCAAGACTGGGGCCTGTATGCGGCCCTGCGCAACGATGCGCTTCGGCGACTGCCAGCCAGCCCAATTGCGCGCGGGTTGGACGTGTTGGTTTTGCGCGAACAAGGTCGCCAAGAGCGGCCTTGTGTGCACCCACAATGGGCTGAGTGGCGTGCAAAATCCGCGCGCGCCAGCAGGGCGCGGGCGCAAACATCGCCGCGCAGGCTTGCGGCGCCGGCCTTGCCCGTCGCCTGCACCTGGCGACGCCCTTGTGCCGTGCGCAAGCATGTACGCGATGCCCGCATTGCCGCATCAATCCAGCGTGATGCGCGCCGTTTTGATCACGCCGCGCCATTTGTCCACTTCGGTGCGCAGGAACCGCGCCGATGCCTGCGGATCCAGCCCGGACGCCAGCACGCCCATGCCATCCAGTTTGGCCTTCACGTCGGGTGCCGGCAAGGCCTTGGCGATTTCGGCATAGAGCCGGTCGACGATGGGCTTGGGTGTGCCAGCGGGCACCGCCGCCAGAAACCAGGCGTCGGCCGTGAAGCCCTTGAGGCCGGCTTCGCTCATCGTCGGTACGTTGGGCATGGCTGGCAGGCGCTCGGTGTGGGCCACCGCCAGGGCTTTCACCTTGCCGGCATTGAGCTGGGCCGAGATTGTCACGGCGGTCAGAAAGCCGAAATCGGTCTCGCCCGACACCAGCGACACCACGGAAGGCGCGCTGCCCTTGTACGGGATGTGGCTGACCTTGACCTTGGCCTGCATGGCGTACAGCTCAGCGCCCAGGTGGTTGGGCCCGCCCGTGCCGGACGACGGGTAGTTGAGCTTGCCGGGCGCGGCCTGGGCGGCGGCCGTCAGCTCGGCCAGTGATTTGAACGGGCTGTTTTCGCCCACCGTCAGCACCAGCGGGCTGCGCCCGACCAGGCTGATGGGTGCGAAGTCGCGCAGCGGGTCGTAGGGCAGCTTGGTGTACAGCCCCGGCGCCATCGACATGCAGCCCACGTCGCCCAGGATCACGGTGTAGCCGTCGGGCGGCGCCTTGGCCACCAGATCGCAGCCGATGGTGCCGTTGGCGCCGGCCTTGTTCTCGACCACCACCGACGCCTGCATGCTCTCGCCCAGCTTTTGCGCCAGCAGCCGGCCCAGGATGTCGGTCGACCCACCTGGCGCAAAAGGAATGATCAGGCGGATCGGCTTGGTCGGGTACGCAGCGGCGGTCTGCGCCTGCTCCACAGGTGCGGCCAGTGCGGCGATGGCAAGGCCGCTTGCAAGTGCGCGCCAAACGCTGCGAGAGAGTGCTGGGGCAGGCTTCATGGTCTCCTTAGGGGGTGGGGTATGGACGAATCAGCATACCAGCCGGTATTGCAGTACTTACGCAGTATGTGTGACTACCGAAAGGCCGCGCGCGCTATATGCCGCTGGGTCCGCGCTTCAGATTCAATGCGGGTGCGGCTATACCGCGCGGGCGGCGAAGTGTGTCGGCGTCCAGAATCAAGCGGCCCTGAATACGGCCCTTCATGCGTTTCACACTGTTGGCGGCGTCCTGCATGTGGCGCTGCATAAGCGTGCGTACCGCCTCAGCGTCGCGCGCCCGCGCGGCCTGCACGATCTCGCGGTGAATCTGTGCGTTGGCTTCGCCGAAGCGCCGGTGCTCGGCTTGCGAGGTGCGATTGCTGTACACAATCAACTGACGAATCATCTCGTTGATCAGTTCGCAACTGAAGCGAAGGAAAGGGTTGGGGTTGGCGGCAGCCAGGATGTCGTGAAAGTTGACGTCTTCGCGTCGCTGGCTCAGTAGGTCGTTGTGGCTTTGCGTGGGGTCGCAGCATGCGATGCTGTGCTCCAGCGCTTCGAAGTCGGCATCGGTCAGGTGCGGCACGGCACCGGCTGCCAGTTCAGGCTCCAGCTGCTGGCGCACCGCGTAGATGTCATCGATCGTGACCTCCTGGAAAAAGAGGTAGTTCTGCATGAACTGCAGCGTGCGGTCCAGCGGTACTTCGACAATCGTGCCCCCCCCGGACGGGCCGGTGGAGATGGTGATCAGGCCCTGAACCTCCAGCGACTTGAGCGCTTCGCGAATGGTGCCCTTGCTGACCTGAAATTGCGTTTGTAGCTCCACCTCCCGCGGCAGGCGATCACCGGGGCTGAGGTTCTTGTCGGCAATCAGCCGTTTGATCTCCCGAGCGACGAGGTCAGAGCGCTTGAGCTGCTTGATCGTCGACGAGACGGACTTCCGTGTAGCCATGTTCTGAAATCTCACGAGCGCATCGGCCCGGTAACGACCGGGCCTATTCACGCTTGCGGTGCAGTATGCACCTCGTGCGGGCGGGCGCGTGACCCACTAGGGTTTGCACGCATCTTATTTCTTCTATTTGTCACTATAAATAGCACTGAGGAACGCGATGGCATGCAGCTCGAACTGGCATGCATCGTGCTCTGAACAGAGCAGGCCCCCACACCTCGATTACCCCAGGAGTCATTCCATGCAGCGTCGTCACTTTCTGAACATGTCCGCCCTCGGTGCGCTTTCCGCCTCGCTGGGTGTTTCGCACAACGCGTTCGCGCAAGCCGGTGATGCAATCCGATTTGGTTGTCCGGTTCCCATGTCGGGTGCGTTCGCGGCTAATGGAAAGTTTGCTGACCTTGGAATGAAGTTGGCGATCGAGCAATACGGAAAGGCGCTGAATCGTCCATTGGCGTACACCCTGCTGGATACAGAAGGCAAGCCCGCTACCGCCATCCGCAAGGTGCAGGACGCGTCTCAGCAAGGTGCGCGCTTCTTTGCTGGCGGCATCCTGTCTTCCGAATCCTTGGCCATGGGAAAAGAGGCCGAGAAGGCTGGTGGGGTTTTCATCACTACTGCCGGCGCTGACGAAATCACGGGCAAGGACTGCAACAGCGCCACCTTCCGCTGGTCGGTGCCCACCTTCGGCGCCATCGAGCAAACCGTGCGTCCCTTAATCGAAGCCAACCCAAAGGCCAAGCGCTGGTACACCATCACCCCGCAGTACGTGTTCGGCGATGGTCTGCTGTCGGCCGCCAAGAACATCTTCAAGGAAAAAGGCATTGAGCACGTAGGCAACAGCTACCACTCGCTCACCGAAAAGGAGTTCAGTGGATACCTGACCAATGCGGTGGCCGCCAAACCCGATGTCCTATTGATTCTGAACTTCGGGCAGCAGTCGTCCGACACGCTGCGCCAGGCGGTGAGCTTTGGTATGAACAAGAACGTGACCATTCTGGTCGCGTGGGCCTCGGGGCTTGAGCAGTTCGAATCTCTGGGTCCGGACCTGTGCAATGGCATCTATTTCGGAGCGCAGTACTGGCACACCGTGGATTCGCCGCTGAACAAAGATCTGGTCAAGCGCACCAATGACAAGCTCAAGTACAACCCGAACTACAGCCTGGCCGGGTCCTACACATGCACCAAGCTGCTGATCGACGCCATCATCAAGGCGGGTACGGTGGACCAGAAGGCGGTGATCGCTGCACTCGAAGGAATGAAGTACATGGGCCTCACCGGAGAGGAAGAGGTGCGCAAGGCCGACCACCAAGTGTTGAAGAACTACTACCTTCTCAAGGGTAAGGCGAAGGCCAAGATGGCGAACAAAGACGACTTCGCCGACATCGTCAGTTCGGGCAAGTCCTTCCTGCCGGTCGATCAGACCGGCTGCAAGATGAGTTGACACAGCTTATCGCGCTGCACCCAATGCGCGCGGCATCACACGATTGAGGTGGTGCCTGGCGCGCCATTTCCCGCTTGAAGCCTTGGACTCCGCATGAGTATCTATCTGCTGCAGATCATCAATGGAATCGGCATAGGCATGCTGTATTTCCTGTTGGCCGTGGGCCTATCCATCGTGTTCGGCTTGCTGCGTTTTGTGAATTTCGCGCACGGCACGTTTTACCTCCTGGGCGCGTACTTTTGCTTCCAGATGGCGCAGTGGGGTATGAGCTTCTGGCTGGCGCTGTGCGTGGTGCCGCTGGCGGTGGCAGCGATGGGCTGGCTGATCGAAAAGCTGGTGTTGCGCCACGTCTACGCCAAGCCGCATGAGTTTCACATCCTGGTCACTGTGGGCTTCGCACTGGTGATCCAGGAAGTTGTCATCCTCATCTGGGGGCCGTTGGGCGACAACGTGGCCGTGCCCGATCTGCTGGGGGGGGTGGTGATGTGGGGCAGCTTTGTTTACCCGAAATACCGCCTGTTCGTGATTGGCTTCACCGCCGCGCTGGCCGTCATCATCTGGTGGGTGCTGGAAGGCACGCGCCTGGGTAGCGTCGTGCGCGCCGGCAGCGAATCGACCGAGATGGTGTCCCTGCTGGGCGTGAACGTGCTGGGCATCTTCAGCCTGGTGTTTGGCCTTGGAGTAGGTCTGGCGGCGTTGGCAGGTGTGCTGGCCGCGCCGCTTCGCGGGGCCAATCCTTTCATGGGTGTTGAGGCGCTCGCCGTCGCCTTTGT